>JAWWBG010000279.1:0-1512 GCA_033721095.1 Nitriliruptorales bacterium | reverse complement strand
CTGGGATCGCCCACGGGAGGAGGCCCTCGAGGCCGAGATCGATGTCCAGTTGACCAACCTCGGTGGGCCGGATTTCGTCGAGGCCGTGCAGGCGGGGATGGAAGGTCGCGAGCCGTCCTTCGTCGGTCGCTGAGCCCGGCGTCCAGCCTCCGCACGCCGCCGGTCGGGTCGGGTGCGGACACCGACCCTCCTCTGTACGCTGCCAGCAGCCCAACCGGCAGTCGTCGGGAGGCCAGCGTGGGCCTGTCAGAGCACGAGCAGAAGATCCTCGACGAGATCGAACGTCATCTCGCCGAGGACGACCCGCGCTTCATGCAGCGCGCCCAGCGCGTCAGCTCGGCGCGCTTCGGGAGTCGGCGGCTCGTCGGAGCCGCCGTGGGCCTGGTCGTCGGCCTGGTCCTGTTGCTCGGACTGACCTTCCACATCGCCTTTGGCCTGGCCGGCTTCGCCGTGATGTTCGCGTCGGTGGTGGTCGGAGCCACGGCCCTGCGCCAGCGCCTGGCGGAAGCTGCGGCACGCTCGGAGAAGTCGGACCGGTCCAGCTCGTAGGGGCCGACGGGGCAAACGTCCTCAGTCACGCAGTCGCGACCACAGGTCCCAGCCACGCGCCCAGGCCCGTGTCCAGAGGTGGCGTCCACGCTGCCACGGTCGTCGCATCGGCGCCGTCAACCGGTCTGTCCGGCTCGCCGTCGATCGCAACTCGGCGATGGCAACACCGGCCAGCTGTTCGGCCTCGGTCGCCGTCTGCTCGTCGGCGCGGCGACCAAAGGCGGCGGCGGTCGCGAGGTCCGCCAGCCGATGGAGTGTCTGGGGTCCGGCCCGTCCACTGCGGGCCAGGCGGGCTGCCGTCTCGTGGATCGTCTCGGCGGGCTGGCGCGCCTGGCCGAGGCGCTCCGCCTCGTCGTGAACTCGTCCCTGGGCGACGATCACGCGTCCCACCGGGTCGGTTGCTGCTGGTCGGCGATCAGCCCAGCGCCCGAGCACGACGATGGCAGCCATCGCACCCAGCAGCCCGATGACGACCAACAGCCACAGCGGCATGGCGTCGGCGTCGCCGGGGACCTCGCCGGCGCCGCCCGACGCCAGCTCGCCCGCGGTCGGTGAGGCGGTCGGCGTGGCCTCACCCTCGGACGGGTCGACGGACGGTGTCTCCAAGGGGTCGCGCTCGCCCTGCTCGATCAGCTCGGCGAGACTGAGCTGCGGGTTGAGGTCGTCAACCGTCGGGACGAAGGTGGCGCCGTCCGTCCGCGGCGTCGGATCGAACTTGACCCACCCGATGCCCGGGAACAGGACCTCGACCCACGCGTGGGCGTCGCTGGTCGAGACGATCCACGTGTTCTGCGTGCGGAACTCGTCGAGTGCGCGCGTTCCCGGGAGGAACCCGACGGAGACGCGCGTGGGGATGTTGGCCGTGCGCAGCATCACGGCCATGGCTGTCGCGAAGTACTCGCAGTAGCCGATTCGGGTTTCGAGGACGAACTCGTGCAGCGCGTTCTCGCCACGCAGGTCCGG
>JAWWBG010000278.1:0-1557 GCA_033721095.1 Nitriliruptorales bacterium | reverse complement strand
TCCCGAGCGGTCGGTCGCCGGCTGATCGCGGCGGGCGAGCCCGGGAGCATCCTCAACATCGGTGCCTCGTACGCCTGGACGGGCGGACCGGGGTTTGCGCACTCGGCCGCGGCCAAGGCAGGCGTCAAGAGCCTGACCGAGTCACTGGCCGTCGAGTGGGGGCCCTATGGGATTCGCGTGAACGGGCTCGTGCCCGGCCTGTTTCCGCACGACGACGAGACCGACGACATCCGGTCCACGCCCGGCCGTGGTGTGGCCGAGGACCGTCGGGCACCTGCGCTGCGAGCCGGCGAGCCACGAGAACTCGGCTGGGCCGCAGCCTTCCTGTGCTCGCCGTGGGCCTCCTACATCACGGGCCACACGCTGGTCGTGGATGGCGCCAACTGGCAGCGTCGTTCGATGCTTCGTCCGGAGGTGACGCCCATACGCGAACAGCTTGGACGAGGACCGTTCACGCTCGAGGAGTGAGGGCCTCAGGCATCCCACCCAGCGGGGAGGGCCACGGGGGATCGCAGCGGTCCCCCAGCCGGTTCGATGCCGTCCGTCGAGGTCAACCGCAGCCCGGGCAACCGATCCAGGAGCACGTCGAGGGCGACGCGCAGCTCGCGCCGTGCCAGGTGGGCGCCCGCACAGAACTTGCTGCCAGACCCGAACGTGAGGACATCGACGGCCGGCCGATCAGGATCGAAGGTGTCGGGGTCCTCCATGGCGGCCGGATCGCGGTTGGCGCCGGCGATCCCCACCAGCAGGAACGAGTTGGCGGGCAGGTCGTGCCCGAACACCGTGGTGGGCCCAAGCAACACGCGCGGGAGGATCGAGACCGGCGGTTCGAAGCGCAGCGCCTCCTCGACGACGCCATCCCGCCAATCCGGGTCGGCGAGCGCCCGATCGAGCATGTCCGGTCGTCGCAGCAGCAGCGACAACAGGGACGCCATGCCGTGGGCCGTCGTCGACGCCCCCACCGCGAACAGCAACCGGACGTGACTGAGGATCTCGTCGTCGGTCAGCGGCGTCCCGTCCTCGTCACGGATCGCAGCCATCGCCGACAGGACGTCGTCGGCGGGGCCTGTGCGCCGTGCTGCCAGCACGTCGCCGAGGTGGGCGTTGAACTCGGCGGCGGCTGTCGCGGCAGCCTCCTCGTCGAACGCGCCCGACAGGAGGCCGCGAGCCCAGCGGCGCGTGTCCTCCTCCCGTGACTCGGGCAGCCCGAGCTTGCGCGCGATCGCCAGGTAGGGCATCACGGTCGTGAACTCGGTGACGAGGTCGCCCTCGCCCCGGTCGGCGAACCGATCGACGATCTCGTGGCCGAGACGGACCAGCTGGTCGGCGTCGAAGCGCTCGATCGAGCGGGAGCGGAACGCGGGGGTCGTCAGCTTTCGCAGGCGGCGGTGCTCGTCACCCGAGGCATCGATGAACGTGTGGCCGAGGGTCGGTCGCGTCGACAGCTCGTAGGTCGGTGCACCCGGGACGTGGTCGTCGTCGCGGAGCGTCTCGCGGACTGCCTCCCAGGTGACCAGGACGTGGGCCGGCTGCTCGAAGAAGACGGTCGGGGCGACG
>JAWWBG010000277.1:0-1616 GCA_033721095.1 Nitriliruptorales bacterium | reverse complement strand
CTACGCGGACCCCGTGGACGTGGAGCTGACACCGCCGAGCCGTGCCAGCTTCGACGACAAGCTCGCCTTCGAGGCCGAGCGCCTCGACCGGTGGCTGCCCCACCCTTCCTAGTGCGCTGATCGCACGCACACTCGGCCAGAGCGGACAGCAGCGGGATCGGGGTGGCAACAGCCTCGGATTCCCTCGTTGACTGTTGGTGGACATCTGAGGGGATGCCGATGCGTGCACGTTTCGTCCGTTTGTCGATCGTCGCGATGGCCGCGAGCCTTGCCCTTGCTGCTGCGGCGCCAGCCCCCGTCGCCCGGGGGATCGCCACCGAGGTCCTCGACGAGCTCGCCAGCCGCTGGATCGTCGTCCTCGAGGACGGCGTCGACGCCGATGACATGACCTCGGGCCTGCTGGTGACCCATCGGTACGAGCACGCCCTCAACGGCTACGCCGCGGTGCTGACCGACGCCACGGCGCGTCGCCTCGCACGCACGCCCGGCGTCCTGATCGTCGAGCGCGACCAGCAGCTGTCGATCACGGCAGAGCTGCCGACCGGCGTCGACCGCATCGATGGCGACGAGGCGCCGGCCGCCGGCATTGGTTCGGGCGCCGCGGTCGACGTCGACGTGGCCGTCCTCGACACGGGCATCGACAGCGGCCACCGCGACCTCGACGTCGTGTCGCACGTCAACTGTGTCAGCACGTTCCTGGGCCTGTTCGGCGGCGGCGGTGGCTGCAACGCCGGCGGCTCGGACGGCCACGGCCACGGCACGCACGTGGCCGGCACGATCGGCGCGCGGGACAACGGCCTCGACGTCGTCGGGGTCGCGCCGGGCGCACGACTGTGGGGCGTCAAGGTCCTCAGCGACGCCGGCGCAGGGTCCAGCTCGGACATCATCGCCGGCATCGACTGGGTCACGGCCCGCGCCGACCAGATCGAGGTCATCAACATGAGCCTCGGCGGCAGCGGCACCTCGTCGGCGACCAACAGCGCCATCCAGGGCGCGACCAACGCCGGCGTCGTGGTGGTCGTGGCTGCCGGCAACGACTCGGCCAACGCCAGCGGCTACACGCCGGCGAACGCACCCGACGTGATCACCGTCAGCGCCTTCAGCGACACCGACGGCGCCCCCGGTGGCAACGGCAACTCCTGCTCGGGCGCCGACGACTCGTTCGCGAGCTACTCGAACTACGGCGCGGTCGTCGAGATCGCCGCTCCGGGCTCGTGCATCCGCTCCACCCGTGCGGGTGGCGGCACGACGTCGATGAGCGGCACGTCGATGGCCTCGCCGCACGTCGCGGGCGCGGCCGCGCTCTGGATCGCCGCCAACAACGTCCCGAGGAACGCCGACCGGCGCGACGCCGTCCTCGACGGGCTGCTCACCAGCTGGTCGGTCCCGCAGGCGTCCGAGTGCGGGTTCACGGGCGGACGCTCGGGCGAGCCGGCCCTCCACCTGACCGCCTGCGGCGCGTCCCCGGGCAACGCCGCCCCGACCGTGACCATCACGGCGCCAGCGGACAACACGACCGTGGATGAGGGCACCGAGATCACGTTCACCGGAAGCGCGAGTGACGCCGAGGACGGCGACCTGTCGGGTGCCATCGAGTGGAGCTCGTCGCTGGACGG
>JAWWBG010000276.1:0-1617 GCA_033721095.1 Nitriliruptorales bacterium | reverse complement strand
TCAGACGGCGTCGAACTCGAACTTGGTCTGGGCGAGGTCGACGTGCTCCCCGGCGACGGGAATCGGGTACTCGCCGTCGAAGCAGGCGCGGCACAGCCCGTCCATCTCGTTCGGGGTGGCGCTGACGAGCCCGTCCAGCGACAGGTAGTGGAGGGAGTCCGCGCCGACGAACTCGCAGATCTCCTCGACCGACAGGTCGGCGCCGATGAGCTCGGCCCTGGTCGCCATGTCGATCCCGTAGTAGCAGGGGTGGGCGATGGGCGGACAGGTGATCCGCAGGTGGACCTCGGCGGCCCCGGCTGACCGCAACATGGCCACCAGCTGTCGGGACGTGTTGCCGCGGACGATCGAGTCGTCGACGACCACCAGCCGCTTGCCCTCGATGACCTCACGCACGGGCGACAGCTTGAGCCTGATCCCGAGCTGCCGCAGCGACTGGGTCGGCTGGATGAAGGTCCGCCCCACGTAGCGGTTCTTCACGAGCCCTTCGGCGTAGGGCAGCAGCGCCTCGGCGGCGTACCCGGCCGCCGCAGCCGTCCCCGAATCAGGGACGGGGATGACTGCGTCCGCATCGGCGGGAGCCTCGCGGGCCAGGATCCTGCCCATCTCGCGACGGGTGGCATAGACCGACCGGTCGTCCTGCCGGTGGTCCGGGCGGGCGAGGTAGACCCACTCGAACAGGCAGAAGTGCGGCGTCGCCTCGGCGAAGCGCCGGCTGGTGATGCCGTTGCCATCGAGGACCACGAGCTCGCCGGGCTCGACCTGGCGCACGAGCACGGCACCGGTGATGTCGAGCGCGGAGGTCTCGGAGGCCACGACCCAGCCCCCGTTGGGCAGGCGACCGATCGACAGGGGCCGAACGCCGTGCGGATCACGAAAGGCGTAGATGCGCTCCTCGTCCATCGCCACGACCGAGTACGCACCCTCGAGGTCGGGTGCGATCCGGACGATCGCCTCCTCCAGCGAGACGTCGACCTCGCGTGCCAGCAGGGCCGTCATCAGCTCGGAGTCGTTGCCTGGTGGTCGTTCCAGGCGGCGTGCCAGGTCGGCCGTGTTCACGAGGTTGCCGTTGTGGCCCAGCGCGACCCCGCCGCCCGTGGGCGTCTCCCGATACTGAGGCTGGGCGTTGGCCCAGCTGCTCGAACCGGTGGTCGAGTACCGCGTGTGCCCGACGGCGAGGTGGCCCTCGAGACCGGCCAGCGAGTTCTCGCTGAAGACCTGGTTGACCAGGCCCATGTCCTTGTGGATCACGATCCGGTTGCCGTCCGAGACGGCGATGCCGGCCGATTCCTGGCCGCGATGCTGGAGGGCATAGAGCGCGTAGTAGGTCAGCGTCGCGACGTCCTCGCCGGGGGCGAAGATCCCGAAGACGCCGCACTCCTCCTTCGGCCCCTCGCCGAGCCGGGCCAGCTCGCGATCACCGAGGACGGGCAATTGCGGAAGCGAGCGCGCCACGGACGGCTCGACCTCTCGTGAGGAGCGATCAGTCACGACGGTGTTGAGTCCATTGACGGCCGCGACACCAGTGTACGTAGCCTCGGCCGACCCCCGGGCGAGGATGTCGTGACCGCGCGCACGCTGGACGAGTTCCCCCACGACGACGGCGAGGTCGCCGCG
>JAWWBG010000275.1:0-1700 GCA_033721095.1 Nitriliruptorales bacterium | reverse complement strand
TTGCGGTTGGTGCCGACGTCGATGACGGTCGCGCCGGGACGAACGTGCTCGGGGCCGATCAGCCCCTCGGCCCCGGCGGCCGCGATCACGATGTCCGCCCGCTGGCACACGCGCGCCAGGTCCCGCGTTCGGGAGTGCGCGATCGTGACCGTGGCATCACGGCCCTTGAGCGTGAGCATGTTCGAGAGTGGTCGCCCGACGAGGTTGGACCGCCCGACGATGACGACGTCGGCTCCCGCCGTCTCGATGTTCGCGTCGTCGAGGATCTCGAGGATGCCGTAGGGCGTGCAGGACAGGAACGTGGGGTCCCCGATCGCGAGCCGACCCGCCGTGACGGGGTTGAGGGCGTCGACGTCCTTGGCCGGGTCGATGAGCACTTGGACCGGTTGGGGGTCGAGGTGGTCGGGCAGCGGCAGCTGCACGAGGATGCCGTCGATGGACCCGTCCTCGTTGAGCTCGGTCACGAGCTTTTCGAGGTCCTCCTGGCTCGTGTCATCGGGCAGCTCGATCTGGCGCGAGTACATGCCGGCGGCCTCGCAGGCCTTGTGCTTCATGCCGACGTACACCTTGGACGCCGGGTCGTCGCCGACGAGGACGGCGGCCAGACCTGGCGTGATGCCGTGCTCGCCCTTGAGGGCCGTGACCTCGGCCGCGATCCGCTCGCGAACCCGGGCCGCCAATGCCTTGCCGTCGAGGATCGTCGCTGTCACGTGTGCTCCTAATGACGGAAGTGTCGGCGGCCGGTGACGACCATGACGAGGCCGCGCTCGTTGACGGCCTCGATGATGTCGTCGTCGCGGATCGATCCGCCGGGCTGGACGATCGCCGTCACCCCGGCGTCCGCTGCCGCGTCGGGGCCGTCGCGGAACGGGAAGAAGGCGTCGGAGGCGAGCACGGAGCCTTCGTGGCGCCCGCCGGACTTCTCGACGGCGATCCGCACGGAGTCGACGCGGCTCATCTGCCCCGCACCCACGCCGACGACGTGGCGGTCCCTGACCAACACGATCGCGTTGGACTTCGTGTGCTTGCAGGCGACCCAGGCAAACCGCAGGTCGGCCAGCATGGCGTCGTCCGGCTGGGCCTCGCTGACGACCTGCCAGTCGTCCCACGGCTCGTCCCCGACATCGCTGTCCTGGATGAGCAGGCCGCCGGCCACCGACCGCATGCTCCACCCGAAGCTCGGGCGGGTGGCGTCCGGCATCCGGAGGATCCGCACGTTCTTCTTCTCGCGCAGCAGGTCCAGCGCGTCGTCGTCGAAGCCGGGCGCGATCACGACCTCGGTGAAGACCTCGTTGATCTGCGTCGCCGTGGCAGCGTCGATGGACCGGTTGGCCGCCACGATGCCGCCGAACGCCGACACCGGGTCGCCTGACAGGGCGCGCTCGTAGGCGGTCGCCAGGTCGTCGGCAACGGCCAGGCCGGCCGGGTTGGTGTGCTTGATGATGGCGACGCAGGGCTCGTCGAAGTCGACGGCCATCCCCCAGGCTGCGTCGGTGTCGAGGATGTTGTTGTAGGACAGCTCCTTGCCGTGGAGCTGTTCGGCGCCCGCCAGCCCGTGGCCGGCGTGGCCGTAGAACGCAGCGGACTGGTGCGGGTTCTCGCCGTAGCGCAGGTCCTGGAGCTTGGTGACGGTCAGGAACTGTTGGTCGGCCCATGCCTGGTCGCGCATGAACCAGCTGGCGACGAGCCCGTCGTACTCG
>JAWWBG010000274.1:0-1703 GCA_033721095.1 Nitriliruptorales bacterium | reverse complement strand
CACGCCAACGAGCTGGCCCGGCGTCTGGCCGACCACGGCGTCATCGCCAACAGTGCCCATCCCGGCGCCATCGGCTCGGGTTTTGGGCTGTCCGACGGGGCACACCCGTGGTTTCGGTTCCTGTTTCGGCTCGGTCGCCCGTTCATGGCCACGCCCGATCACGGTGCGGCCACGCCGGTGATGCTCGCGGTTGATCCGGCCGTCGAGACGGTGACCGGGAAGTACTGGTCGCGCTCGCAGCAGCGGCGTCCCAGCGACGAGGCGCTCGACGAGCAGTTGGCCAAGGCGTTGTGGGATCGCAGCGCCGAACTGGTGGGCGCCTGACGAGCCGCCTCAGGCGGTGTCGAGCATCGGGACGTCCACCCATTGCGACGGGATCGCGAACGCGTCGACGATTGCCGCGGCGTGGGGCCGCACGTCCAGGCACAGGTCATTGACGGCTTCGACGATGGCCTTGGCGCGCGCCGGGCTCATGCGCCCATGGGTGAGGAACCACCCTCGGTGCTCCTGGAGGGTTGACAGCGCATACAGCGCCGACAGGTCACCCAGCACGCCGGCAAGCGCGGCGTCCTCGGTGCTCGCGATCTGGGCTTGGAACGACTCGAGGACCTTGCGGTTGACATGAGCGCGGGCGGCGAGGACCAGGTGGTCCTGGACGGCGTTGAAGACCTCGAAGGGGTCCAGGCCCTTGTCCATGCCCTTCTTGAGCCGGCGAGCGAGCGCGTGGACGAGGTGACCCTCGCGGGCGCGGAACAGCTCGAGCTGGTAGTCGGCCTTGCGGACGGTCTCGCGGTCGTCGAGGGCGAGGTCCTGGACCGCCTCGGCCATCGCGCGCAGGAAGGTCTTTTCGACCACGGTGTCCACGGCCTGGTCGGCCACGAACCGGATCAACTCGATCGGATTCATCTCGCTGAACTGGTCGCGGTACTTGGTCAGGCGACCCTTGATGACCAGCTGGAGCAGGACGTGGTTGTCGCCCTCGAAGGTGGTGAACACGTCCGTGTCGGCCTTCAGGGACGCGAACCGGTTCTCGAAGAGGTAGCCGGCGCCACCGCATGCTTCCCGACAGATCTGGATCGTGGTCGTGGCGTGCCAGGTCGCGATGGCCTTGATCCCGGCGGCCAGTGACTCGAGCTCGCGCTGCGCCTGCTCATCGTCGTCAGCCTGCGACGACGCACCGGATGAGGGGGAGTCCGTGCTGAAGGCCTGGTGCAGCCGGGCGACCAGGTCGCGCTGGGCTGCATGGAGTGCGACGGTCTTGGCCAGCAACGGGAGCAGGCGGCGCTGGTGCATCCGGTAGTCGAGGAGCAGGACCTCCTCGGCATCCTCGGGCCCGAACTGGCGGCGCTTCAGCCCGTAGCGGATCGCGATCGCGAGGGCGGACTTGGACGCCGAGATCGCGGCGCCGCCGACGCTGACCCGCCCCTGCACGAGCGTGCCCAGCATCGTGAAGAAGCGCCGGTTGGGGTTGTCGATCGGACTCGAATAGGTGCCGTGCTCGTCGACGTCCGCATGGCGGTTGAGCAGCGCCGAGCGCGGGACGCGGACGTGGTCGAACCAGAGCCGGCCGTTGTCGACGCCGTGGAGGCCGAGCTTGTCGCCGCAGTCCTCGATCCTCACGCCGTCGAGGACCTTGCCCTTCTTGTTTCGGATGGGCACGACCAGGCAGTGGACGCCGTGGTTGGTGCCGTCGACGATCAGCT
>JAWWBG010000273.1:0-1819 GCA_033721095.1 Nitriliruptorales bacterium | reverse complement strand
TCCACTACGTCCACGACGGCGAGTGCGTGCCCATGGATCGTCGGATCATCCGTGAGGCGCCGGTGCCGCTGCCGGGTGAGGAGGCGCTTCCGGACATCATCGTCGAGCGGACGATCCATGGGCCGCTGGTCGCCCGTGGCCGCCTCGATGGCGTGGCCGTGGCGGTGGCCCGCAAGCGTTCGACGTACCTCAAGGAGCTCGACCCGGGCGTCTCGATCCTCAAGATCAATCGCGGTGAGGCGCGGTCGGCACGGGATTTCGTCGAGATCTTCCGGGAGTCGCACAACCTGTCGACGAACTGGGGCTGGATCAGCGACAGCGAGCTCGGCTACTCACACGGCGGCCTGTACCCGATCCGCCCGACCGACGTGCACCCGGACTTCCCGGTCTGGGGCACCGGACAGTGGGAGTGGGAGACTGACGAAGACGGCAACGAGGTGTTCCTCGGCCTCGATGAGGTCCCCCACGAAACCAACCCCGAACGCGACTACATCTTCTCGTGGAACCACCGCCCCGCACCCGGGTGGGGGGCGGTTGACACCGGCTGGAACTACAGCGCGATCTACCGCGCTGACCTGCTCGAGGACAAGCTGCTGGAGCTCGAGAAGGGAACCGTCACGCCCGTCGATGTCGTCCAGATCATGGAGGAGGCAGCGCTGTCGGACCTGCGCGGCACGCACGTGTACCCGCTGGCCCTCCGGATCATGCAGGAGCACGGCTCGCCAACTTCTTCGAGGGAGGCCGCCATGTTCGACCTGCTGATGGACTGGATCGAGGACGAGGCGCTGCGCCGCGACGGCGACCAGGACGGCGCCTACGACCACAACCCGGCGGTCGCGATCGCCGACGCGTGGTGGAACCCGATGATCGACGCGATCTACACCCCGGCCCTGGGCCAGAACGTGAACAACGTCAGCCGGGCCGGCCGGCACAACGCACCGGGGTCCGGCGGATCAGCCTTCCAGGGTGGCTTCTACGGCCAGGTGTGGACCGACCTCGCCACCGTGCTGGGCCACGACGTCCAGAGCCCGACGTCCCAGGCATTCTGCGGGTCCGAGGGGCTGGGCGAGGACGGGACGCCGGCGGACTGCGCGACCGCGCTCTGGGAAGCGCTGGCCATCGCAGGAGATGCATTGGGCGGTGACGACCCGACGGCCTGGGGCGTCGATCGGTCGGCCGAGGACATCATCTTCCTGCCCAACGCGACGCTGACCATGCACTGGGTGAACCGACCGACCACGCAGGCGTTCGCGCAGTTCTCGGCCGACGAGTCGCTGGATCCCGGGGTCGACGCGGGTGACAAGACCCCCTCGACCGGCGGCGGCCTGGTGGCCCTCGGCCTGCTGCCGTTGCTGCTCGTGGCGGCCGCAGCTCGGAGACGTGGGGCCTGATCAGCCCGCCAGGTCGTCGAGCAGTGCCATGTCCGTGAGGATCGCGGCCGCTGCCTGGACCAGCGGCACGGCCAGCAGTGCGCCGGTGCCCTCGCCCAGCCGCAGGTCAAGGTCGAGCAGTGCGTCGAGCTCGAGGTGCTTGAGGGCGATCGCCGCGCCGGGCTCGATCGACCGGTGGCCGGCGACGAGCCAACCGACGGCGTCCGGCGCAATCGCGGCTGCGGCAAGCGCCGCCGCGTTCGTGATGAGCCCGTCCAGGAGCACCGGAACCCGCGCCGCGGCTCCCGCGAGGATCACGCCGACGAGGGCGGCGTGCTCGAGGCCGCCGAGCGCAGCCAGGGTCGCGAGCGGCTCATGGCCGCCGCCGTGGCGTTCGACGGCCCGAGCGACGACCTCGGCCTTGTGCGCCAGCATCGCGTCGTCGATGC
>JAWWBG010000272.1:0-1823 GCA_033721095.1 Nitriliruptorales bacterium | reverse complement strand
GACCACTTCGGCAACCGGCGCCTGCGTTCGGTCGGCGAGCTCATCCAGAACCAGGTCCGCATCGGCCTGTCGCGGATGGAGCGCGTCGTCCGCGAGCGGATGACCACCCAGGACGTCGAGGCGATCACGCCGCAGACCCTGATCAACATCCGACCGGTCGTGTCGGCGATTCGCGAGTTCTTCGCGACCTCGCAACTGTCGCAGTTCATGGACCAGAACAACCCGCTGGCCGGCCTGACGCACCGTCGTCGCCTGTCGGCTCTGGGCCCCGGTGGCCTGTCGCGTGAGCGCGCCGGGTTCGAGGTTCGTGACGTCCACCCCTCCCACTACGGGCGCATGTGCCCGATCGAGACGCCGGAGGGCCCCAACATCGGCCTGATCGGCTCCCTGGCGACCTACGCGCGGATCAACGAGTACGGGTTCATCGAGACCCCCTACCGGGTGTGCAAGGACGGCCGCGTCACCGACGAGATCGAGTACCTGACTGCCGACGAGGAGGAGCGTTACGTCGTGGCGCAGGCCAACGCGCCGCTCGACGCCCGCAACCGCTTCGCCGCCGACAAGGTGCTGTGCCGGACCAAGGGCGGCGAGGTCCGCGAGGTCGCGGCCGACGCGGTCGACCTCATGGACGTCTCGCCGCGCCAGATCGTGTCGATCTCGGCCGCGTTGATCCCCTTCCTCGAGCACGACGATGCCAACCGGGCCCTGATGGGCGCCAACATGCAGCGCCAGGCCGTGCCGTTGCTGCGTGCCGAGGCCCCGCTGGTCGGCACCGGCATCGAGGCCAAGGCCGCCCGTGACGCCGGTGACGTCGTGCTGGCCCGCAACAACGGCGTGGTCGTCGAGGTCGCCTCGGACCACATCGTGGTGCGCACGAACGACGAGTCGATCGACCGCTACTACCTGACCAAGTTCGAGCGCTCGAACCAGGGCACGTGCATCAACCACAAGCCCGTGGTGACCGAGGGCGACAAGGTCAAGGCCGGTGACGTGCTGGCCGACGGTCCGTCGACCGACGGGGGCGAGCTCGCGCTGGGCCGCAACCTCCTCGTCGCCTTCATGTCCTGGGAGGGCTTCAACTACGAGGACGCGATCATCGTCTCCGAGCGGCTGGTCCGCGAGGACACGCTGACCTCGATCCACATCGAGCAGCTCGAGACCGAGGCCCGCGAGACCAAGCTGGGTCCCGAGGAGATCACCCGCGACATCCCCAACGTGTCCGACGAGGTCCTCGCAAACCTCGACGACGAGGGGATCATCCGCATCGGTGCCGAGGTCCAGCCCGGCGACATCCTCGTGGGCAAGGTCACGCCGAAGGGTGAGACCGAGATGACCCCGGAGGAGCGGCTGCTGCGCGCCATCTTCGGCGACAAGGCACGCGAGGTCCGCGACACGTCCCTGAAGGTCCCCCACGGTGACCGCGGGATCGTGATCGGCGTGCAGCGGTTCTCCCGTGCGGACGGCGACGACCTGACGCCGGGCGTCAACGACATGGTCCGGGTCTACATCGCCCAGAAGCGCAAGATCTCCGAGGGCGACAAGCTGGCCGGCCGCCACGGCAACAAGGGCGTCATCTCCAAGGTGCTGCCCGTCGAGGACATGCCGTTCCTCGCCGACGGCCGGCCGGTGCAGATCATCCTCAGCCCGATCGGCGTGCCCGGACGTATGAACCTGGGCCAGATCCTGGAGACCCACCTGGGCTGGGCAGCCGCCAACGGCTGGAAGTTCGCCGCCAAGCCCGACTGGTTCAAGGACGTCGAGTGGGAGACCGACTGGAAGGACGTCGAGGGCCCGGTGCGGCTGGCGACGCCCGTCTTCGACGG
>JAWWBG010000271.1:0-1833 GCA_033721095.1 Nitriliruptorales bacterium | reverse complement strand
CGTCGGCCCGCTGGGCCCTCCCGAGCCTCCGGATCCGCCCGTGCCGCCGTTGTTCGAGCCCGGCCCGGCCGTGGGTTGGGGACCGGGGTTGGCCACGCCGGGGCCCGGGTTCGGCCCGGCCGTGGCAGATGGGTCGGGAACGTCGGTGCCCGGGTCGTTTCCGGGGTTGGCCGGGTCGGCGGGCGCGAGGCCGTCCGTGGGCTGGCCAGCCGCGTTCGGGTTGCCGGCGGCGGCCAGCTCGTCCCAGACCTCCGGTGGCACGGTCGAGCCACAGGCCGTCACGACCATGACGGCGGCTGCCAGCCAGGCACCGACTCGAAGACTCATGCAAACCCTGACACGACCGTCAGTAATCCTACGGGCGGAGACCGCCACGCGTTCCAAGAAAACGTTCGATGCGGGCGCAGGTTCCACCTGCCATCTACCGGGATCTCGTGCTCAGATCGGCGCGTCCGTCATGGCGACATACACGGTCTTGAGCTCCGTGAACTCCTCGATGCCGGGCCGGCCACCCTCGCGTCCGATGCCGGATGCCTTGTAGCCACCGAACGGACTGTGGGGGAACACCGAGTACATGTTGATGCCGAACGTGCCGGCCTTGACGGCCTTCGCGAGGCGAACGGCACGCCGGACGTCGGTGGTCAACACGGAGGCACCCAGCCCGTACTCGACATCGTTCGCGATCTGGATGGCCTCGTCCTCGTCGTCGAAGGGGGTCATGGCGAGGACCGGTCCGAAGATCTCCTCCTGGGCGATCGTGAGGCTGTTGTCGACGTCCGCAAAAAGCGTCGGGGCCACCCAGTTGCCGGCCGACAGCTCGCCGTTCAGTCGTTCGCCACCGGCCACCAGTCGGGCGCCCTCCGAGGTGCCCTTGTCGATGTAGGACAGGACCCTGTTGAGCTGCTTCTCGTTGATGATCGGGGAGCAGGTGGTCGCGTCCGCGAACGGGCTGCCCTGCGTCGGTGCCGCCGCCCAGGTCGCGCACTTGTCGACCAGCTCGTCGTAGATCCCGCGCTGGACCAGCGCACGGGTGTGGCAGACGCATCCCTGGCCCGACACGCCCAACGCGACCATCCCCATGAGCTTGGCCGCGGTCATGTCGAGGTCGCCGCAGTCGTCGAACACGATGTGTGGGCTCTTGCCGCCGAGCTCCAGCGTGACGCGCTTGATGCCCTCGGCGGCCGCGTTCATCACCCGCTTGCCGACGGCCCGGCTGCCCGTGAACGTGAGCTTGTCGACACCCGGGTGGGTGATCAGCGCCTCGCCCGTCTCGGGGCCTTCGCCCGGCACGACGTTGAGGACCCCTGGAGGCAAGCCGGCTTCCTGGAGGAGCTCGCAAATGCGCAGCACGCAGAACGTTGCGTCCTCGGCGGGCTTGAGGACCACCGTGCAGCCGGCTGCCAGGGCCGGTGCCAGCTTGGCGGCCGTGAGCATCAAGGGCGCGTTCCACGGGATCACGGCACCGACGACGCCGACCGGCTCCCGCAGGGTCATCACGAGCGAGTCCGAGCCCGAGTGGTGGGGATAGGTCTCGCCGGTGAGCTTGTCGATCCAGCCTGCGTGGTGTTCGAACGTGTCGGCGACGATCTCGCCACCCAAGGGATACACGCCGCCGGAGAACCGGACCGGG
The DNA here is from genome assembly GCA_033721095.1 of Nitriliruptorales bacterium. Taxonomy (GTDB): domain Bacteria; phylum Actinomycetota; class Nitriliruptoria; order Nitriliruptorales; family Nitriliruptoraceae; genus JAWWBG01. Next base: position 203 of record JAWWBG010000271.1, on the reverse strand, counting down.
ATGCCGTTGTCCAGCGCCTGGTAGCGGATGAGCTCGTCCGCGTGTTCGCGCAACAGTTCGACGGCGCGCAGCAGGATGCGTGTCCGTTGCGTCGTGGGCATGGTCGGCCACGGACCTTCGTCGAACGCGCGCCGGGCGGCCGTCACCGCGCGGTCGACGTCAGCAGCGCCCGCGATCGCGAAGGAGCCGACCTCCTCGCCGGT
>JAWWBG010000270.1:0-1894 GCA_033721095.1 Nitriliruptorales bacterium | reverse complement strand
TCGACCCGGACAACGTGGTCGCCTGGGAGTCCGAGCCGCGCTTCATCGAGCTCCGCGGCGAGATGTTCGAGGACCTGTTCCGGACGCTGGTCGACGAGAGCGTCCCGATCAGCTCGCTCGGCGAGCACAAGGTCGTGTTCCTGCTCGACGGCCGGGAGGCCGGACGCATTCCGGTGTTCATCGACGCGCCCGAGTCACTCATGGCGGCCGGCGTCATCGGGGACGCCGCCCAGGAGGCCCTCAAGAAGGGCGCCATCATGTGGCTGGACATCCCGCAGCAGGACGGCTCGACCCTCCAGCGAGCCGCTTGGTACGTCCAGCAGGGCCGCAAGCTGTTCGTGCTCACCGGGCCCGACGAGCAGGAGCTGCCCAACCTCGAGGCCTGCGAGGTCGTCGGGATGGTCGTCAAGGCCAAGGACGTCAAGGCCGCCATCGGCGAGATGCAGGCAGACGTGCGGGTCGTGCCCGCGGACAGCGACGAGTTCGAGTCCATCGCGACGCTCGGCATGGGCAAGCGGCTCAACCTGCCAGACGGCGAGGGCGCGCTCCAACGGTGGAAGGACACGTGCACGATGGTCGAGCTGACGCCCCGCACCTGACGCCTGCCCGGCCCTCGTGGCATCCACCGCGGGGAACACTCGGAGCACCATGGTCGAGCTGACGCCTTGCGCCTGATCGTCGTTCGCCGAAGGGGCGTCAGCGTCGTCGCCGCGTCCCCAGCAGGATTCCCGCTGCGAGTGCCACCAGGCCGATCGCGGCCCCGAGCAGCAGCGTGCGGTCATCGGACGGGGTCGCCTCGGCCGTGAACTGGCGTGTCTGGTCGATCGGCAGCCGCCACACCGCCAGGTTGCCGTCCACGACGTCGGCGTCGGTGGCCTCGACCGGTCCGGGCATGCGCAGCCGGAACTCGGCGAGGAACACCTCGTCGCCTGACTCGTCGATCAGTGCCCGCAGGTCGTCGCCGTCGAAGACGACACCGTCGCCCTCTGCCCCGGTGGACGCCGGGATCACGAGGGTGGCTGCTCCAGTGACGCGGACGCGGCCGTCGGCGAGCACCTCGACCTCGAGGGCGTCGAGCACCGAACCGTCCTCGGTGACGTCGATGCCGGCATTGAGCTCCTGGATCCGGTCGTCCAGCTCGACTTGGTCGGCAAACGGTGCCGACACGCGAACCGTGAGGGCGTCGCCACGATCGACGTCAACCGACCAGTCACTGCCCGCGTCGGCCAGCGCGTCAACCCCGAACGTCGGGTCGAAGCCGTCGGCTTCGAGCGAGCTCGTGAGCTCCTCGTCGAGCCGGAAGGCGAGCTCCAGCCGTCCCGACCCGTCTGCACCGATGGTGACGTCGACGCCGATGGCGAGGTTGCACGCGCTCGCGAGCAGCGCGGCGAGCGTCGTGACGGCCGCAGCCCGCAGCCGGGCACCGAGACGTGGGCGCGTGGGACTCATGGGCCGCGGGAGGGTAGGCCGGCCACGGATACCCTCTCCAGACCGCCCGCTGCATCCTCCCGAAGGCTCCCCGTGCCCACGCAAGAACAGGTCCTGGCCGCGCTGGCCACGGTCAACGATCCCGAGATCAACAAGCCCATCACCGAGCTGGGCATGGTCGACGAGGTCGTCATCGAGGGCGCGACCGTCGGCGTGCGCATCAAGCTCACGGTTCCCGGTTGTCCGCTCAAGGACCGGATCACCGAGGACGTCACGAACGCGACGATGACCGTCGAGGGCGTCGAGAACGTGCAGGTGGCATTCGGCTCCATGACCAACGAGGAGCGAGCGGACCTGACCACACGCCTGCGCGGTGAGAAGGGCGCCGCCAACCCGGCCATGAACATCCCGTTTGCCGAGTCCGACTCCCCCACCCAGGTCGTGGCGGTCGCCAGCGGCAAGGGTG
>JAWWBG010000269.1:0-1908 GCA_033721095.1 Nitriliruptorales bacterium | reverse complement strand
CGGCTGGCTCCCGGCCGAGGGCTTCGCCGGCGGGAGGATGCAGCTGGACGTGGATGCCGCGCGTGCGGCGATCACCGAGCACGTCGGCGAGCCGCTCGGTCTCGACGCGACCGACGCCGCGTGGGCGATCGTCCGGGTCGTGAACGCGAACATGGCCAACGCCGTGAGACGGGTGTTGTCGACCAAGGGCGTGGACCCGCGCGGGCTGTCGATGGTCGCGTTCGGCGGCAACGGCGCCGTGCACGCCTGGGGCCAGGCACGGGAGCTCGGCATCGACCAGATCGTCGTGCCCCGGGCCGCGCCGGCGTTCAGTGCCCTCGGGCTGCTGGTCGCCGACTACGTCATCGACCTGTCATGGTCGCTGGTGTCGCCGCTGGCCGTCGCCGACCCACTCCAGATGCAGCGCATCTTCGCCGACCTGCGCGACGAAGCCGCCAAGGAGCTCCCGCCAGCCCAGCTCGACCCCGACCAGGTCGCCGAGCAGTACTACGCGAACATCTGTTACCCCGGCCAGAACTTCGACATGTCGCTTCCCGTACCGGAGGGCACGGAGGTCTCGGGTGACGCCCTGTCAGCGATTGCCGACCGGTTCCACGAGTTGCACGAGGCCGATCGCGGCTACTGCTTCCGCGACCAGGGACCGTTGCTGCGCTCGCTGCGCCTCAAGGTCGTCGGTGCCACGCCGAAGCCGAGCCGCGTCGCCGCCGCCGGTGAGGTCACGGACGCCGCGGAAGCCGTCACGGGCACGCGGCAGGCGTTCTTCGGGGACGGATTCGTCGAGGCGACGGTCTACGACGGCCCACGGCTGGCCGCCGGCGCAGTCGTCGACGGACCGGCCCTGGTCGAGGAACCGTTCACGGTCCTGGTCCTGCCCCCGGGGCAGACCGCCACCGTCGACGAGCACGGCAACTACCTGGTCACGGGCTGAGGGATCCCGGGCAGGCCTCCCTCTCGCCGGGTGTGAACTTCAGACGACCTCGAAGTCGACGACGAAGCCGATGATCGCGACGGCGATGAGCAGGACACCCGAGCCGACGTTGATGGCCCGGTGGTTCCTCGTGAGGAAGCCGCTGAATCGGCGTTGGGCCGGTCCCGCGAGGAACGGGAGCAGGACGAGCGGCCAGCCGAAGCCGAGCCCGAACACCAGGAAGTAGGACAGCTCCTCGACGAGGGCGCCGGTCCCGCCGGCCACGCCGCCCAGCACGAAGGCGGCCAGGATCACCGGTCCTGTGCACGGCAGCGTCATCGGGGCCAGGGCCACCCCGTACACGAACGCGGAGGCCGAGGGCGAACGCAGGATCGGTGCCTCCGTGGTCCCGATGCGCTCGAGCGGGTTCCGGTCGATGATCATCAGAACGCCCAGCACGATGACCAGCCCGAAAGCGATGGGGAGCAGCCACGGAAACGTGTCGGCGAACACCCGGTTGGCCAGGTGGAGGATGCCGCCCATCGCGATCATCATGACGAGCACCCCGGCCAGCACGAGCGCACCCATCCACTTGACGGACCGCTCGTTGTGATCGGACTGGGAGGCGAGCAGGGCGAACAGGCCCGGATACAGGGGAAGCAGGCAGACGTTGCCGAGGATCGCCGCGTTGCCGAGCGCGAACGCTTCCGCGAACTCGCCCATCAGGCCTCGAGCTGCGCGAGGATCTCCTCGACCGACTCGAAGCCGGTCTTGAGCTCACCGACAGTTCCGTCGGGAGCGATCGTGAACTTCGGCGTCGAGGGGGCGTTGGCCACCGACCGCCCGAACCGTTCCACGAAGGTCGCCAACGACTCGGGCGTCAGCACGCCGAAGTGGGTCAGGTTGTCGAAGCCGTTCCGCGCTCGATAGTCGGGCAGGACGGCCGGGTCGAGGTCGGTCTCCACCGACAGGATCAGGAACACCGCCCGGTCGCCGGCCTG
>JAWWBG010000268.1:0-1926 GCA_033721095.1 Nitriliruptorales bacterium | reverse complement strand
CGTGTAGTCGAGGTTCCAGGGGTTCCGCGTGGTGCCGAAACGGCTCGTGGTGGCACCGAAGACCGCCAGTTCGGGAAGTGTCGTCAGGCCAACGACGATGGCGCCCGCATCGCGAAGGCGCTGGACCAGGACGTGGTCGTGGTCCTTGGGCTCCTCCGAGGTGGCCGTGGAACCGTGGCGCATCGGCTCACCCGTGACCTCGACCAGGTCCTTGATGCCGACGGGCACGCCGGCCAGCGGCAGGTCCGCGAGGTCGGGCCGAGCTGCCAGCTCGTCCGCCTCGGCCAGCGCCTTGTCCGCACGGACCTTCTGGAACGCGAAGATCGCTGGATCGTGGCGCTCGATGTGGGCCAGGTGCTCGGCCACAACCTCGGAGGGACTGCGGCGCCCCTCGCGGACGTCGGCGGCGATCTCGCGCGCCTCGAGCCCAACACTGGTCATGGGCACCTCCTCGGAGGCCAGAACCGTAGAAAATCCCACCGTGCGCCGGCGAGTGCGGTCCTAGACTGGAACCCTGTCGAGGCGGCACCGCGGGGCACGGTCCGGACGACACTTGCGGCCGTCGGGAGCACGATGACTGAGTCTGTCGACGTCCACCTGCGCATGCTCACCTCCGACGATGCCGCCTGGCTCGTGGCTCTCGACGAGGGCATCTCGAACCGTTTCGCGCGCCGCTGGGGGTGGGAGATCGAGAAGCTGGCGGCCGAGCTGGACGAGGGCGTCTGGGCCACCGACGAGCAGTGGGGCTGGGCCATCGCGACGGCGGGGGAACCCGCCGGTTTCGCCATCGTGCGCACCGGGACGGACGGCGTCGCCGACATCGAGCTGCGCATCGCACAGGCCTACCGCGGACAGGGCGTCGGTCGGGAGGTGCTTCGCCAGCTGGCCGACCACCACTTTGCCGCCAACCCGCGGGTCGTGCGGATGTTCGGACGGGCCCATGAGCTCAACGTGCCGATGCAGCGGGCGTTCAACGCGGCCGGGTTTCGGATGGAGGCCCGGTACCGCGAGTCGTTCCGGCAGGCCGACGGCACATTTGCGTCCGAGTGGGGCTACGCACTGACCCGTGCCGACTGGGCTGCGGGCCGCCACCACATGGACGAGCAGGGCTACGACCTGCACGGGCTGGTGTTCACCGTGGAGCAGGTGCTCAAGGGCAGTGCGGAGTCGCGCCTGCGGTTCGCCTTCCTCCAGGAGGGGCGGCGCGTGCTGGCGCGCTACTCCGGCGGCTCGATCGAGGAGGGCGAGCTGGCCGGAATCCTCGCCAACGACGTCCTGCGTTATCGCTACGTCGAGGAGGTCGACGACGAGAGCGGTGATGCCCACACGACACTGGGCCAGGGTCGTGCGCGCCTGCAGCGTCGCGGCGACGGCCGCCTCGAGATGGTCAACGACTGGACCGAGGACGAGGGCCGCCACGGCCAGACCTTCCTCGTCGAAGCGGAGCCTGCCGAGGACGAGGCCGACTGAGTGCGCTGCCCCGCCTGCGGCAACGACGACGACCGCGTCATCGACTCCCGTTCCTCGCGCGACGGCCGAGCCGTTCGAAGGCGCCGGGCGTGCTCGTGCGGGCACCGGTTCACGACCTTCGAGCGGCTGGCCAACGAGTTCGTCGTGCGCAAGCGCAGCGGCGAGCTCGTGCCGTTCGAGCGCGGGCGCGTGGCCGAGGGGATCCTGCGCGCAGCCGACGACCGCCTCGACGTGAACGAGGTCGCGGCGATGGCCGTTCGGGTCGAGGAGGCGCTGCGCAACAGCAACGACCAGTCGGTCACCTCTGAGCAGGTCGGCCTGGAGGTGCTGACACAGCTGCGAGCCGTCGACGAGGTGGCGTACATGCGCTTCGCGTCGGTCTACAAGGGGTTCCAGGGCCCGGAGGACTTCGAGCAGGAGCTGCTCGTCCTGCGCAAGGAGGCGCCGCCCAAGTCT
>JAWWBG010000267.1:0-1969 GCA_033721095.1 Nitriliruptorales bacterium | reverse complement strand
GACTGGTTCGCGGCCATGCGGACTGCCGGCGTCGACGTTGCCGCCCTCACGGATCACGCCGTGATGGGCAAGCTCCACGGCGACGTCACGTGCAGCAAGGCCACGCCCGTCGGCGACGGGTGCTCCCCGTACGTCGGCATCAACGAGACGAGCTGGGGCCTGCTGGCCGACCTCGCCGACGCCGGTGACGATCCCGGCTCGTTCGTCGCCATGCGCGGATTCGAATGGACCACCGGGTCGCGCGGGCATCTCAACGTGTGGTTCTCCGAGGAGTGGGTCGACGCCCTGACCACGGGGTCGATCACGGAGGTCCGAGACGCCGACACCCTCTTCGACGAGGTCCTGGGAGTCGAGCTGCCGCCCGAGATCGTCTCGATCATCGATTCGCTGCCGAGCACGGCGTCGATCGACGGCTTCTGGGAGTGGCTGGCAGCCCCGGTGGGTTCGCTGCCGCTCGGGGGCGGGGCCGACGCGCTGGCCGGCCTCAATCATCCCAACGAATTCGGCAACTTCGAGAACTTCAAGTTCTTCCCGAACGTGGCAGATCGCGTCGTGTCGATCGAGGTGTTCAACGGCCCGGCGCACACCGACGTGCCCCTGCGGGACTACTGGTCGTGGGACGTCGCGAACGGACAGCCGTGGCCGATCAACGCGGCGCTCAATGCCGGCTGGCGAGTCGGTCTGTTGGGCGTCTCCGACAACCACACCTCCCTTGTCGGTGACCCGAATGCCGCACGTGGCGGCCTGTGGGTCACCGAGCTGACCCGGGCCGGTGTCCGTGACGCCATGGAGCGGCGCCGCATGTTCGCGTCACGGCTCCAGGGGCTGCGACTGGACGCCGCGGCGCACGGCGTGGCGATGGGCAGCGATGTGGGCCACCCGGGCGGGCCGTTGCCGATCGAGGTCGACCTGGACTGGGGCCCGGACTCCTGGGGCGAGGAGATCGTCATCGAGGTGGCGGTCCCGGGCACCGATGAGCCCGGACAGCTCGCGGCCGTGCCGGCAACCATCCCGGGACCGGGTGACCCCGTGATCTCGTTCACGGTGGACGTCGATCCCGACGAGGTGCCGTGGCTGCTGCTGCGCATCTGCCAGCCGACCTTCGAGCTGGACCCCAACGTCGTCGCTGGCCCCTGGACGGCCCACGGCGGGGCCATCGCGTATTCCTCGCCCTTCTGGCTCCAGCGCGCTGACGCGCCCGGGGCCGTGTCGGACGACGACGAGACGACGCCGACCACCGGGGCCGGGACCTCGTCCCTGCTTGCGGGAGGCATCGCGATCGCCGCCGCGGCTGCCGTCGGAGCCCGGCGCAGAGGGCACGGACACGGGCATGGGCATGGGCACGGCGTAGCCTGACACGACCGTCACCCTTCACGGAGCCCGGTGTGAGCGACGACCGCCCCGTTGACGAACTCGTCCAGCTGGCACGCGACGATCGCGGCGTCGCGACGATCACGATCGACCGGGCCGAGGCCAAGAACGCCCTGACACAACCGATGCGCGATCACCTCGGCGACCTCTTCGAACAGCTCTCGACCGACCTGCGCGTTCGCGTCGTCGTCCTGCGGGGAACCGGCGACGCCTTCTGTGCGGGCGCCGACCTCCGGGGCGGCCAGAAGGAGCGTCCGCCCCGGCCCGAAGGCGCCCCACGCATGGCGGCGGGCGAGATCACCCAGATGCTCCAGGAGGGCTGGCAGCGGCTCATCTCGACCATCCAGGACTGCCGCAAGCCCGTCATTGGCCAGATCAATGGCGTGGCGGCTGGCGGCGGGTTCCAGCTCGCTGTCGCCTGCGACCTGCTGGTGGCGGCCGAATCGGCCCGCTTCGTGCAGGCGTTCGTCCACCGTGGCATCGTCCCCGACGCCGGTGCTGCCTACCTCGTCACTCGGCTCGTCGGCCCGCAGCAGGCCAAGGAGCTGTTCTTCCTCGGTGAGAAGGTCGGTGCCGCCGACGCGCACCGCATCGGACT
>JAWWBG010000266.1:0-1984 GCA_033721095.1 Nitriliruptorales bacterium | reverse complement strand
GGGTCGACCTCATGCCCGTCGCCGACGAGGCCCGCGTGCCGGTCGCCATCGCCGAGGCCGTTCGGGTGCGCGAGGTCGCTGGCCCCGAGTCCATCGACCAGCTCGCCGCCGGACTCGCCGACCGCCGCTTGTTGCTGGTCGTCGACAACTGCGAGCACGTCATCGACCTGGTCGCCGAGATCCTCGACCTGCTGATCCTGCGTTGCCCCGGCGTGACGATCTTGGCCACCTCACGCGAGACCATCTCGATCGACGGCGAGCACGCCATCCGCGTGCGGCCGCTGGGTTCGCCCGAGGACGGCACGACTGCGGACGAGTTGCAGCGCCACGACGCCACGCGCCTGTTCGTCGAACGCGCGCAGGCCGTGGGCACCTTCGAGCCCACCGATGCCGATGCACCGTCGATCGCCGCGATCTGTCGGCGGCTGGACGGGATCCCGCTCGCAATCGAGCTGGCCGCCGCCCGCACCAAGCTGCTGTCGGTCACCGACATCGAGGCGGCGCTGGACGACCGCTTCCGACTGTTGACCTCCGGGGCCCGGCGGTCCGCATCGCGCCAGCGCACGCTCGAGGCGTCCGTGGCCTGGTCACACGACCTGCTCACGGAGGAAGAGCAGGCCGTCTTCGCGCGGCTCGGTGTCTTCCCGGGTCCGTTCGACCTCGACGCCGTCGCCGCCGTGGCTGGTCTCGGCGACACGATGGCCGCCCTCGATGTGCTCACCTCGCTGGTCGACAAGTCGTTGGTGACGGTCCGGCCCGACGAGCACGGTCGGCGCTACCGGATGCTGGAGACCATCCGCCAGTTCGCCCTCGACCGCTTGACCGAACGGGGCGAGGTCGAGGCCACCCGCGACGCCCACCTCGACCACCTGCTCGCGTTCGGCGAGAGCCTCGACGTCCAGGCCTACATCAGCGACGCCGAGGCGATGGTCCAGACGGCTGCGCTGTTCGACGACCTCCGCAATGCCGTGGCCTGGGCCATCGAACGCGGTCGAGCCGGCGACGCCGTGGACCTCCATTTCCCCCACTACGTCTACTACCTGGTGACCGGACGGTGGGCAGACGCCAGGGCAACGGTCGAGGCCGTCCTCGAGGACCCCGGTCTGACGCTCGCCCAGCAGGTCAAGGCCCATCAGATGGCAATCGGGCTGGCGGCGTCCGCGTCGGATCCCGTTCGTGGCGTCGAACTCGCACCCGAGGCGGCTCGTCTCGCACGCGAGCACGGCGACGAGTTTCTGCTGTGGGGAACCCTTGGCTCGATCCTCAGTGCCCAGGTCTGGGTGAACACGGACCTGTCCTGGGGCGCCGAGGCCTGGGAGATGGCGGGCAGCGGAAAGTGGGGCCCCGGGCCGCTCATGCTCTGCGGCTGTTTCTGGGGTGCGGCGCTGGTGTACGCGGGCAGGGATCTCGACGCCATCCCCGTGCTGGAGGCCTCCATCGAGGCCGCACGAGAAATGGCCATTCCCTTCTTCGAGGTGTACGGGCTCACCTTCCTCGCCGGCGCGTACGAGCGGCTTGGCCAGGTCTGGAGGACGTCAGAGTTCACCAGTCGCGCCCGCGAGTTGGCCGAACAGCACAGTCGACGCCTGCTGGGGATCCTCGAGCCAACCGCGGGAGTCTGGGAGCACATCCCGTTCGGCGAATACGAGATCGCACGCGAGCGCATCCGGACGGCACAGGAGCATGCTGGGGCGCCCGGGTCCTCGACATACAACATCCTGCTCATCGGGCTTGCGAACGTCGCCCACGTTGAGGGCGATCTCGAGACGGCGGGGCCGGCGGCGGACGAAGCCGTGCGTCTCCTCCGCAAGGGGAGCAACAACTGGTACCTGGCGATCGGCCTCGGCTACCAAGCGCTGGTCGCGGCCGAGACCGGCGACGTTGCCAGGGCAAGACTGTCGCTTGCGGAGCACGACGCGCTGCTCCCGTCGTATGGCTGGATGTACCCGCGCTTCATCGGCGCCGTGGCGCGTGCCTACATCGC
>JAWWBG010000265.1:0-1987 GCA_033721095.1 Nitriliruptorales bacterium | reverse complement strand
GCCCGGCGGGCATGGTGCGTGCGGGCGTGGCGGCCGACGGCAAGCATCGCGGCGTGGCCGAGGGTCGAGGCGACCATCTCGTCGGTGACGGTGAACCCCTGCGAGGCCTCGACGTCGATCCGGTGGAACAGGCGTCCGGCGACCTCGAGGAGCCGTTCACGACGCGCCTGCGGCATTCGACGCCACGGCTCGACGGCACTGGCGACCAGTTCGGCCAGCTCGGTCGGCAGGTGCCGCGGTCGCCGGGACCAGCGCAGCATGATGACCTCGGTCGGGCGGGGTGAGGCTACGACCCCGGGATGCGGCGGTTGCGTGCCGTCGGGTTTCCTGTCCCGGCACCTGAGGAGGCAACGGATGGAACGCCTGGTCGTCGTCGGCGGTGGCTTGGCAGCCGCGCGGTTTGTCCAGGCCGTGCGCCGGCTCGAGGAGGACGTGCCCGTCACCCTGGTCAGCGCCGAGCCGCACCTGCCCTATGACCGGCCGCCGCTGTCCAAGAAGTACCTCGCTGGTGAGTTCGCCGAGGACCGCTTGTGGCTGGCCCCCGAGGACCTCTGGGGCGAGGTTGACACGCGGCTGGGTGTGCCGGCTGTCGGCCTGTCGGTCGAGGAGGGCACGGTGACGCTGGCCGACGGTACGCAGGTCGGCGGCGACCACGTCGTGCTCGCGACGGGATCGGCCCCGCGCACGATCCCGGGCTGGCCCGCCTCGGAGCGCGTGCTGACGCTGCGGACCCTGGACGACAGCCGGCAGCTCGGCGCGACGCTGCGGGACGCCTCGAGGCTGGCGATCGTCGGCGCGGGCTTCATCGGCTGTGAGGTGGCCGCGACGGCCCGAGGGATGGGCGTCGACGTCACGGTCGTTGACGTCCTCGAGGCGCCCTGCGAGCGCGGGCTGGGTGCCGAACTCGGCGCCCGCGTCGCCGCCCTCCATCGTGACCACGGTGTCGACCTCCGGCTGGGCGTCGGCGTCGATGAGGTCGAGGACGTCGGGGACGGCGTCCGGTTGCAGGCGGCTGACGGCGAGGTGATCGAGGCCGATGCGGTACTCGTCGCCATCGGCGCCGCTCCGGTCACCGACTGGCTTGCCTCGTCGGGGCTTTCCATCGATGACGGCATCGTCTGCGACGACCACCTGCGCGCCGCGAACGGGGGCGGGCGCGTGTGGGCCGTCGGAGATGTTGCGCGATGGGAGTCCGGTCGCGTCGGTGGCCTCACGCGCGTCGAGCACTGGACCAACGCGATCGACCAGGCCGAACAGGTGGCCCACAACATCCTCGAAACGGAACGGGCGGGGCCCTACGACCCCGTCCAGTACGTCTGGTCCGACCAGTACGACGCGCTGCTCCAGGTGGTGGGGGACGTCGCTGGCGCCGAGCGCGTCGAGACCGTCCATGGGGCCCTGGACGACCGCAAGGCGCTGGTGGCCGCGGTGACCAACGATGAGGTCGTCGGCCTGTTTGGTTGGTCGAATGCGCGGATGCTCATGCAGTGCCGCCGCCTGCTTGACGAAGGCGTCACGATCGACGCCCTTCGCACCCACCTGGACGGGTTGGCACGCTGACCGGGGCGTCGGCCCCCGGTCGGTCAGATGCCGCCCTTGCGGCCGTTCCCGACGATCCACCAGGGCCGCTCGGTCCCCTCGGCGTCGCGGTAACGGCCCTTGGCGAGGTCGCGAACGTGGCGGCCAACGAACACCGCCGCGACGACAATCAGGATGACGGCGATCAGTTCCATGCCGAAGGCCTTCGTTCGTCACGACGGTATCCCGGAAGTGCCCGACGTGGATCAGGCGTCGAAGGCGACCGGGAGGCTCGTGGGGGAGCGGAAGATCAACCCGTGGATGTGCGGGTCCTCACCCTCGGTCTGCTCGAGTCTCAGGTTCGGGAGCCGATCCAGGAGCGTCTCGAGGGCGACGCGCATCTCGGCCCGGGCGAGGTGCATGCCCAGGCACGTGTGCGGCCCGGACGCAAACGCCAGGTGCGGCACGG
>JAWWBG010000264.1:0-2012 GCA_033721095.1 Nitriliruptorales bacterium | reverse complement strand
TAGGTGTCGGCAGCGACCCAGAACCGCATGATGCGAATGCGCTCGCCTGCCCGCAAGGCCCCATGTGCGCGAACGTGCCGCCATGCGGCAGCGGCGATCGGGTCTTCGTTGATCTCGTCACCCGGCTGATCGAGGAGCAGGTTGGCAACGAAGCCGGCAGGCTCGGCAGCATCCGGACGCCGGAACACCCGGAAGACCTCGGGCTGACGGTCAAGCCAGTACCGGGCGACGCGCGCGGACTCGTCGCCTTCGTGCTCCCTCGTCATCGCGACGATCGCATCGTGGTCGGTCTCGAGGGCAGGCTCGACATGCATGGCCTCGGGGTCTGACCAGTCGTAGAAGCCGCGGGTGACCGGGTTGAACCGGTACAGCTGGAGCAGGTCCAGCATCGCCCGCCGCCGGGCCGGCCCGCTCGAACGTGCCATCCGCTCCTCGAGATGCAGCGTCACGGCCTCGTGGAGCTGGGCAAACCGGTCTGGGTTCCGCCAGTGCAGGTCGGCCAGCAGCAGTTCACGGACGAGGTCGTGGACTGCCAGTCCGCGGCTGGTCGGCTCGGTGAACGACAGCGTCCGCAGCCAGTCGAACAGGGCGCCCGGATCGGGCGTGTCGAGGGCGCTCCGGAGCAGCTCCTCGGTCGCGACCCCCGTGAACGAGGCGGCTTCGAGAGCCTCGCGATGGGTCCCGCTGGGGACGCCGTCGAGGAATGCACCCAGCAGGTCGCCCATGACACGCGGGTCGACCGACGCGTCCCAGCCGTTCGCCGAGCTGTCCCGCCAGGCACCGGCGGCCAGCTCGACGGCAAGGGGGTGGCCCCCCGTCGCCTCGAGGATCTGGTCGTGGTGCTCGGGGGGAACGTCGTGCATCGACAACAGCGACCGGGCCTCCTGGTCGGGCAGGTCCCGCAGGGGCAGCTCGCGCAGCAGCTCGGCCCACCCGCGGTCGAGTCGCCAGTCGGGGCTCGGCGGCAGCCGGCTCGCCAGGATCACGAGGGCGTCGTCGGCGAGCGAGGGGACCAGCTGGTCGCGGACCCAGCGATCGAGGGCACCGAGCGCCTCGTAGGTGTCGATCATCAGCAACAGGCGTGGACTGTCCGCCGGACGGGCTGGCTGGCCATTGCGCGCGCCAAGGGCGTCGGCGATTGCCTCCTCGACGCCTGCGGTGGAAGGGTCGATCTCGCGGCCGCTGATCCTCACGACGGTGCGCGGCACGCCGGCTGCCCGTGTCGCGATCTCGGCCAGGAGGGAGGACTTGCCGATGCCCGGCGGACCGTGGACGTGGACGACCGAGAACGGGGGTACGTCGCGTTCGAGGGCCGCGCCGATCAGCTCGAGCTCGGCTTCCCGGCCGACGAAACGGCTGCTGCGGGCAGCATCGAGCCGCGCCTGGATGCTGCCGGCGCCGTTGGCCATGGCGGTCCTCGAGTGGGCGAAGCGGGACGATAGGGGGAAGCTGGGCCCGAATCGAGCCGGAACCTCCCGTTTCTGACCATGAATTGAACAGAAAGTGAGCAGTCGATGGTCTTGCGGGTGGTCACGGGGTTCGTGTCCACTGCTGCCATCACGCGCGGGGCCGGCACGTGTTCCCTCCGACTCGACACGGCCGGGGCGGGGCCCCCGCTTGCGTGGTGCCCCCGACCGGCGAGTCGGAGCAACTATCGTGTCGTGCACGTTCACGTCATGACTTGCCAAGGGGTTGTCCATGTCGTTCCGCAAGGTCTCGCTCGCGCTCCTCACGGGCCTCGCCCTCGTCGCCGCTGGCTGCGGCGGAGACGACGAGCCCGCCGACCAGGACACGGGGACCCAGCCCGCAAGCGCAGAGACGACAGCGGGCGAGCCGACGAACTCGGACACCGGTGAGCCGGCGGATCCGGGCGAGGTGACCGAGCTCGGCAGCTTCACGATCGACGGGACGGTCTTTGCCGTCACCACGCTCAATCGGTGTGAGCCGTTCGGCGGTGGCGACGACATCGACCAGCAGGCCCTCGCGCAGGGCGCCAAGCTGAACCTGTACAT
>JAWWBG010000263.1:0-2021 GCA_033721095.1 Nitriliruptorales bacterium | reverse complement strand
GGAAGATTGCTGGCCCACCGGTGGAGTCCGTACCCTGCGCGACTTCGTGCTCCCAGCACGTCTTGGTGGGTGTAGCTCAGCCTGGTTAGAGCGCCTGGTTGTGGTCCAGGAGGCCGGGGGTTCAAGTCCCCTCATCCACCCCGCGTCGTGCACGAGGCACGGCACCCGAGGCCGGACCAGTAGCGTCCGCCCTCATGTGGCGAGGTCGGCCCGACGGGCCGCTGCTCGACACGCGCCGCTAGCTCAATTTGGCAGAGCATCCGGCTCTTAACCGGCAGGTTCGGGGTTCGAGTCCCTGGCGGCGCACCACAACTGAATCGTCGCGGGCACCCTGACGCTTCACGGCCAGAGCAGGACGATCAGGCCCAGGGTCACGACGAAGCTCAACACGGCTGAGAACAACAGCTTGCGCAGGTTGCGCGTGAAGGGCAGGACTGCCAGCGGCCCGATGCCGACCGAGAAGTTCAACGCCGCGCCGTACGACTCGCGGTGGGGTGCGCTGAGCGGACTTGAGCACGAGGTGGCGTCACCGCCACAACTGGCCACGAACAGCGAGATCGCCACCCCGAGCGCCAGGAAGAGACAGCCAAGCCAGCAGGCAACGCGCCAGCCCAGGTCACGCCATGTCAGTCGCTGCCAGAGCGACGCTGGCAGGCCGTCCTCGGCCACAACCCCCTCCAGCGACATCGACGTCTCCCTCCCCCAAGTCGCATCACGAGGGAATCGTCTTGCCGCCGAGCCCGACAGGGGCCCGGGACCCAATCGGGTCGGGACCCCGAGCACGGGGGCTGCGGCCCGACTCAGCCGGCCCGGAGGGACCGCCGGCCACGCACACGGGCCATCCGCTCGGCAAGCCCGTCAAACCAGCGACTCGCCCGGTCGTTGTCGACGGCCCGGCTCGCCGAACCACCATCGTCCTCGGCGAGCGCGACGACCTCCCAGGTCCCGGGCACCCCCTTGAGCTCCCTCGTCCCGCGACTCTCGAAGAACACGCCGCCGCCGGCGACCAGGTCGCGAACGGTCCTCGACGCAAGGACTTCGCCTGCCTCGGCCAGCGCCATGATGCGGGCCCCGATGTGCACGGCCAGGCCGGCGACATCGTTGCCGGTCCGCTCGACCTCACCGGTGTGCACGCCGACGCGAACCTCGAGATCGAGATCGCGAACGGCTTCGGCCAGCCGCTGCCCCGCTCGCACCGCGGCCAGCGGGCTCACGAACGTCGCGAGCAATCCGTCGCCCGTGTCCTTGAGGAACTCGCCTCCGTAGTCGTTGACGAGCTCGCCCGTTCGTTCTCGGAACGACTCGAGCAGCGAGCGCCAGCGTTGGTCTCCCAGGCTCGACGCCCGTGCGGTCGAGCCCACGATGTCTGCGAACAGCACCGTCGAGAGCACCCGCTCGGTCGGCCGGGTGGAGGTCACCGTGCCGGTCACGAACTCCTCGAACTCCCGCGAGAGGAAATCGGCGGAATCACTCAGCCACGGTGCATGATCGCGTCCGTCCGTCTCCACGAGCCGCGCGCCCGGGATCAACTCGGCCAGGTATCGGGCGAACTCCACGGGGATGATGTCGCCGCGGGCATGAAAGACGATCGCCGGTACCCGGACCTGCGCGGCGAGGTGAAAGCTGTTCGAGTCGAACGCGGCCTCCATGCTCATCCGCAACATCGAGGGCGGCAGGGCTGCGCGTTCCAGGATGGCCAGTTGCGACTTCGAGCCCAGCGAGGGCACCAGCTGCGACAGGAACTCACCCGTCCCCCAGTTCTCCCTGGATCTCGCGAACATCTCGGCGAATGGGCGCAGTCGTTCCTCCGAGACACGATGCTCCTCGGGCAGGACCGCCAGGTACCGGCGCAACTCGGCGGTGAAGTCGCCAGCCTCGAGGTCGAATGCCTGGCCCGTCGTCAACAGCGGCGAGAAGAGTGCCAGCGCACGCACGCGTTCAGGGCGCGTCACCGCCATCGCCATGGCCACGGACGCGCCCTCGGACGTGCCGGTGATGGTCGCCTGCTCGACGCCGACGGC
>JAWWBG010000262.1:0-2057 GCA_033721095.1 Nitriliruptorales bacterium | reverse complement strand
GGCTACGTGATCGCCCAGCTGGCCAGCCTCGTCGATCCGGAGATCCCCAAGAACGAGGGCTTCTTCGACAACGTCGAGCTGATCGTGCCGGAAGGCTGCGTCCTCAACCCCAAGCCGCCCAAGCCGGTGTCGGCGGGCTCACACCACCCGGGCACCGAGGTCGGCGAGGCCGTCGCGCTGGCGATGGCGCAGGCGATCCCCGACAGGTGCGCGCCCCAGATCTACAAGCTCGGGATCCCCATCATCTTCCAGGGCGTGGACAAGGAGGGGTTGCCGTTCCTCGACCATGGCGGCGAGGTCTTCGGCGCCTGGGTCAACGCCGTCAAGGGCCAGGACGGGTGGGGTGCCAAGAACGCCGCGTTCGGCAACCTGTTCAAGGCGCCGGCCGAGCTGCACGAGCCATCGTTTCCGCACCTGCTGCGGTCGCGGGACTTCATCACCGACTCCGGTGGACCGGGGCAGTGGCGGGGCGGGTGCGGATCCCGCTACGTCAAGGAGACGACCGTCCCTGCCAACGTCCACACCTATGTCGTCGGCGTGAAGTACCCGATGCCCGGCATCGCCGGAGGCCAGGACGGCCGACCGAACAAGCTGATCCTCAAGCACGGCTCCGGCGAGGAGTTCGAGGTCGAGTTCACCGCCGAGTGGGTACCGCACGAGGCCGGCGAGGCTGTCGTCTACGAGTTCGGCGGTGGCGGCGGCTGGGGCGACCCGCTGCTGCGTGATCCGCAGGCCGTCCTCGACGACGTGCTGGACGAGTACGTGTCGATCGAGGGTGCCCGCGACGACTACGGCGTCGTGTTGACCGGCAGCCTCGAGGAGCTCGACCTCGAGGTGGACGAGGCTGCGACGACGGCGCTGCGCGAGCAACTCGCCGGCTCCCGCTGATGGGCTACCGGGTCGGCATCGACATCGGTGGGACGTTCACCGACCTCATCTGCGTCACACCGGACGGCGAGGTGGTCCTCGACAAGACACCGACCACGCCCGAGGACCGCTCCGTCGGCGTCATGGACGGGCTCGCCCAGCTCGCCGAGGGGTTCGGACTCGAGCTGGGTGAGTTCTGCGGACAGCTCGACGTCGTGGTGCACGGGACCACGACGGCCGACAACACGATGATCGAGGAGACCGGTGCCCCCACGGGACTGCTCACGACCATCGGCCACCGCGACGAGATCGAGCTGCGGCGTGGCTACAAGGAGGACATCTGGGATGCCGCGGCCCCGCCGCCATTCGCGATTGCCCGCCGTCGGGCGCGCATCGCCATCCCCGAACGCATGGACCACAACGGCCATGTCGTCGACGCCCTCGACGAGGACGCGGTCCGCGCCGGCGTGCAGCGGCTCAAGAAGCTGGGCGTCGAGTCGATCGCCGTGTCCTACCTCTACTCGTTCGTGAACCCCGAGCACGAGCTGCGGACGCGCGAGATCATCCTCGAGGAGTACCCCGACGTCACCTCGATCTCGTTGTCGCTCGAGGTGCTGCCCAAGGCGCCCGAGTTCGAGCGGACCTCGACCACGCTCGTCAACGCCTATGTCGGTCCCGTCCTCAGCCACTACGTCACGCGCCTGGCCGATGCGCTGCGGGCTGCCGGCTACGGCGGTCAGCTGCTGATCATGCAGTCGACTGGCGGCGTCATGACTCCCGAGTACGTCACGTCGCGAGCCGTGACATTGCTGGGATCGGGTCCGGCGGCCGGTGTCCTCGGCGCCGCCCGTGCCGCGGAGCTGGCCGGCATCGGCGACTTCGTGTCCGTCGACATGGGCGGGACGTCCTACGACGTTGGGCTCGTGCGTGACGGACAGCCGGAGATCTCGACCTTCTGGAACTGGCGCCACCGCTACTACGTCGACATCCCCATGGTGGACGTCAAGGCGGTCGGGGCGGGAGGCGGATCGATCGCCCGCGTCGTTGCGGGCGCGCTGCACGTCGGCCCGGAGTCGGCCGGCGCGGAGCCGGGGCCCGTTGCCTACGGCCGCGGCGGGGCACGGCCAACCGTCACGGACGCTGACCTCGTGCTCGGCTGGCTCCCGGCCGAGGGCTTCGCGGGCGGGAGG
>JAWWBG010000261.1:0-2064 GCA_033721095.1 Nitriliruptorales bacterium | reverse complement strand
GCTGCTGCACCTGCGGGACGCGGCCGCCAAGCCGCCCCGCTTCCGCGCCGCAGCCCGCCGACTCGGCAGCCTGCTGGCCATCGAGGCCACCCGCGACCTGGCGACCTCGGTCGTCTCGGTCGAGACGCCGCTGGGTCCGGCGGAAGGACGACAACCGCCGGCGCCGATCGTTGCCGTGCCCGTGCTCCGCGCGGGCCTCGGGCTGCTGGAGGGCGTCGTCGACGCGATCCCGTACGTGACGGTGGGAATGGTGGGCCTCGAGCGCCAGGAGGACAGCCTCACGGCCACGCGGTACTACCGCAAGCTGCCCGACCTGGACGGTGCGCTCGTGCTGGTGCTCGAGCCGATGCTGGCGACGGGCGGCTCGGCCTCGACTGCGGTGAACGAGGTCGCCGAGGCGCCATCCGTGACGGTCCTGTCGGTCGTCGCCACCGAGGAGGCCGTCGCGCGACTCACGTCCGTGCGTCCCGACGTCCGGGTGGTCACCGCCGCCGTGGATCCGGATCTCGATGCCAACGGCTACATCGTCCCTGGCCTGGGTGACTTCGGCGATCGGTTGTACGGCACGGGCCACGGGTCCGGGCTGGGCTGAGCCAGCGCTCGCATCGCCGAGGAGAACATGGCCGTGGACACCCCCCGCCCGGCGTGGATCGACACCGCCGAGGTCGGTGTACCGCCCCTGTCCTCCCTGCGCGATCCGGCCACGGCCGAGGTGTGCGTGATCGGACTCGGCGCTTCCGGGCTGGCCGCCGCGCGTCGGCTGGCAGAGCGCGGCGCCGACGTGCTCGCCCTCGACGCGGTCGGCATCGCAGCTGGCGCGGCCGGCGCCAACGGAGGCTTCCTCTTGGCCGGAACGGCGCTGTTTCACCACGACGCCGTGCGCCGACTGGGTCGCGAGCGGACGCTGGTGCTGCATCGCGCCACGGTCGAGGAGCTCGAGCACACGGCGGCCGAGGAGCCCTCGGTTCGTCGGACAGGAAGCCTGCGCATCGCGGCAGACGATGCCGAGCTGGCGGACATCGGCCAACACGTGGTGGCGATGCGTGCCGATGGCCTGCCGGCCGAGGAGTACTCGGGTCCGGAGGGTGCCGGACTGCTCGTCCCGGGCGACGCCGTCTTCCAGCCCGCCGATCGGTGTCGGCGACTGGCGCGGGCGGCCATGACCGCTGGTGCGCGGCTCGTCGCGCCGGTCCGGGTGGCGTCGATCCTGACCGAGCATGATCGTGTGGAGCTGACCACCGACGCGGCGCCGATCGTCGCGAGACGCGTGATCGTCGCCGTGGACGGCGGACTGGAGGAGCTCCTCGAGGAGCTCGCCGACGAGGTCGTGACGCACCGCCTCCAGATGCTGGCCACGGGACCTGACGAGGACGTCACGCTGACCCGGCCGGTGTACCGCCGCTGGGGCTGGGACTACGTCCAGCAGCTGGATACCGGCGAGGTCCTGCTGGGCGGCGGACGGGATGTCGATGACGACGTGACCGGGGACGCGGTGCCCTCGACACCCGTACAGGAGCACCTCGACCGCGAGCTGGTCCGGCTCGGGGTGACGGCGCCCGTGACGCATCGGTGGGCGGCACATGCGGCGTTCACCGAGGACCGGCTGCCGATCTGCCGCGAGGTTCGACCGAACGTGCTCGTCGTCGGGGCGTACTCGGGGCACGGCAATCTGGTCGGACCACTGCTCGCACGACGCGCCGCGGACGTCGCGCTCGATGCCGGAGCGTTGACCCTGCCCGCCTGATCGCTAGAAGAAGCGGACCTTGGCGGCGAACTCGGCGGCCGGGGCGAGGATGACGGCCAGGTAGAACATGCCCGTGCCGGCCTGGATGGAGCGGCCGCCCTCGTTGGCGAGCTTGATGTTGAAGATGGCGATCACCCCGAGCAGCCCGATCACGCCGAGCCCCATCATGACGGTCATGGACCCCACCGACAGCAGCGGCGAGAACCCGAATGCGCACTGCTCGAGCTCCTGGCCCACGAGGCCCTCGCACGGCACGCCGGATCGGGCCGACAGCAGCACGGCGATCAGCCCACCGACGACGGCGACGACGTTGGCGCGTG
>JAWWBG010000260.1:0-2176 GCA_033721095.1 Nitriliruptorales bacterium | reverse complement strand
GCTGGAGCTGATCCCGGAGGGCTACTGGCGCGGCGCCCGGGCCAGCCACCCATGAACGACCCGATTGCGCTGCTGGTTCTCGTTGGGCTGCCGGCCCTGCTGCTGGTCGGTTGGCCCATCTGGGCCTACAACCGATTCATCTCCCAGCGCGCCGCCATCCAGACGGCGTGGGCCGGCGTCGACGTCCAGCTGCAACGGCGTCACGACCTCATCCCCAACCTCGTCGAGACCGTCAAGGGATACGCCGAGCACGAGCGCGAGGTGCTCGAGCGGGTGACCGCCGCACGGTCAGCTGCCGTGGACGCGGACCGGGCCGATGACGTCGGACCCGCCGGCCAAGCCGTCGCCGAGGGTCGACTCGACTCCCAGATTCGCCAGCTGTTGGCGGTCGCCGAGGGCTACCCCGAGCTGCAGGCGGCGCCACTGTTTCGCGACCTCCACGCACAGCTGGTCGAGACCGAGGACCGCATCGCGGCCTCACGACGGCTCTACAACCTCAACGTCCGCGACTACAACGAACGCGTCCAGCAGGTCCCGTCGCGGATCATCGCGAGCATGTTCGACTTCGAGCTGTCCGAGTACTTCGATGCCGCCCCCGGCGCCGACGAGGTGCCGTCCGTCGACGTGTGAGGCTCAGCCGAGGTTGAGGCTGGCGGCGACCCGCGCGATCACGAACACCACCGCGACGCCCAGGCCGACCCACACGAGCCAGTGCGTCCGCGGCGGATCGGCCAGCGGCCTGGCGCTGTCCTCGGGACCGCCGATGGCGTGCTCGCCGGCATCGAGCTCGGCAAGGAAGTCGCGTGCGGCCTCGAGGTCGTGCTCGGCAACCATGACCCGGTGGCCCTGCATCGTCCCGTACGCCAGCGCCGGATCGTTCCCACCCACGGTGTCGGAGGCCACCCGTGCCGGGATGCCGGCGTCCTCGAGCGCCGCCCGCTTGAGCTCGGCCTCGACCCGCGAACCGGCCGTGCCTGCCGGCACGACAGGGACATGAGCCGCGAAATCCGGTGCATCCATGAGGAGAGCGTACGAACGCTCTGGCTGAATGCACCCAGACACGCCGGTGTCGTCCCTACGGCCCGGCGCCGAGAAAGGGGCAGTCGTGCGCATGGGGCGCCTGCGCCGGGCAGCAGTCGTCGCCGTGGCGATCGGAGCCGTGAGCGCGGCCGTGCCGCCTGCGGTGGCGGCTGGGCCGACGATCCCCGAGACGCTCCTCGACCTGATCAACCGCGAGCGCGCGGCAGTCGGTGCGCCAGCACTCGAGCCGGCACCGGACCTTGCCGCCATCGCTGGTGTCTGGGCGGAGGTGCTGGCGGAGGAAGGGGAGCTGCGCCACAACGCGGATCTCGCGGCCCAGATGTGCTGCCATCTGCGGTTCTCCGAGAACGTGGCATGGGGAGGCGTCCCCACGGGGTGGCTGGACCGCAGCGTCGTTGGCGTCCACAACATTCTCATGCAGTCTCCGGGACATCGTCGGAACATCCTCGATCCTGCGTTCGACCAGGTGGGCATCGGGGCCGTCCTTGCCGACGACGTGCTCTGGGTCGTGCAGGATTTTCGCCGTCATGACGGGAGCGCGACGTCCTCGGCGATCCGCCCGACCACGGTCCGGTCACCGGCAAGGCCGGCAACCCATCACGACGCGAACTCGTCTCGGCCCGGGCTGGTGAAGTCGTCCAATGGCCACCTCGAGCGACCCGACCGCGCCGCGACCGTGCTCGCACGGATCGAGCTCATCGAGGTGCAGCTGGCGCACGTGGCCGCTGGGACATGACGGTCGGGTGCTCCACCCGGTACGCTCCCCGCCGCAGCCAACGGCTGCACTTCTTGCCCGCTCGGGCGTAGGGAATCCCTCGACGAGGGCCCTTCGCATGGTGCGAACGGCTCGGCCCGACGGCGCAGGTGACCAAGGAGAAGGTTGTGGCCGCAGTTCTGCCCGACGACAAATCAGCCATCATCACCAAGTTCGCCCAACACGAGGGCGACACCGGTTCCCCTGAGGTCCAGGTCGCGTTGCTCACGCAGCGGATCACCCACCTCACGGAACACCTCAAGGACCACGCGCACGATCACCACTCGCGCCGTGGCCTGCTGATGCTCGTCGGCAAGCGCCGCCGGCTGCTCAACTACCTCAAGAAGAAGGACATCGAGCGCTACCGAGCGCTCATCGCGG
>JAWWBG010000259.1:0-2207 GCA_033721095.1 Nitriliruptorales bacterium | reverse complement strand
GTGCCTTGACGCGCCCGTACATCCCCCAGTGCGGGCACTCCCACTCCGAGGTCGCGCCCGGATCGAACGGTGCGGCAAGCGCCGAGGAACCGGGCAGGAGCATGGCCGCCCCGACGGCCAGCGCAAGCAGCGCCCGACGCCTCACGCGGAACGGCGCCTGCCGGCCACGACGGCGAGCGCTCCCAGTGCGAGAGCAACCAGTCCGCCACCCGTCGTGGGCATCTCACCGCCGCCCGGCTCGGGATCGGGTGCAGCATCGAAACGAATCAGACCAACCCCGTCAGGGAATGGCAGGCCCTCCTCGATGATCTGGGGCGCGGACGGCTCGTTGTTCTCGTCGAAGGTGATGAAGCGGACTGACCCGGCGTTGTTCCCGGGGCCGGGTGGCGGTCCGGTCACGACGCCGAGGTCCGCGTAGAAGATCGTGCCGCGGTCATCGACGACGATGCCGTACGGCGTCCCCGTACTCGGATACGGGGGCAGCGCCAGGTACTCGGCCGCACTCGGCTGCATGATCGTGCGCAGGTACTGGCCGTCCTCGTCGTACTCGGCGATGACGCCGGTGAACACGCTCGAGACATAGAACGTGTCGTTGCCGGATGGCCAGATCGCGCTCGGCGTCGCGGCGAGCGGCTGGAGCACCAGTGGCAAGGATTCGACGTCGACCGCCAGCAACAGCTGGTCGGGCGTGATGAACGTCTCGCGGGTCAGCCGACCCTCGTCGACCAGCGGCGCGCCGGTGCCATCCGTGCGACCGCAGCCGCCGGCAGCGTCACCGGAGGTCGGCCAGTCGCCCGAGAATCGGTAGACCGCTCCGAAGGGCTCGTCGAGGCCGGTGGTCGGGTCGGGCCAACCTGGCCCGGGTCGGTTCGAGGTGATGTAGACGCGGTCCTCGTCATCGACCCAGATGCCGCCCGGCGTGGGGATGTCCGTGACGATCTTGCAGTACTCGATCTCCTCGGTTCCGTACGGCCCGCCTGCGCCGAGCACGCCTGCGCCCTCGAATGGCGGGAACCACAGGATCAGCTGGCCGGTCCCCGCAAGGCCAGGAAACTGGTCGCCGATGTCGGTGGTGAACATCGTGTTGTCGTCCCGGAAGAAGCAGCCGTAGTTCTCCGGTCCGGACACGACCGTGGGCTGGTAGGTCGGCGTGAACCTTCCCTGCTGCTCCCAGGACAGCTCACCGACCGCGGTCCCGAACAGCTCGAAGTAGCCCCAGCCAGCGGGAGGATCGGGCTGGTCGGTGTCCTCGCCGCCGACGAAGTGGGTGGGGTTGACCGGGTCGAAGCAGACCTGGGCGTTGAAGTCCTTCTCGCCCTCGTTGCCGCTCTTGATGAGCGTCTGCTTGGGGAACTCGGTGGCCGACAGGTCCGTGACGTCGTAGACGTTGAGGCGGTTGCCCTCGCCGCTGAACAGCAGGTAGCTCGGGTCGGCCTCCTGCGCCGTACCCGGTGCTCCAACCAACGTGGGCACGAGCACGACCACAGCCGCCAGCACGCCGGCGACAGCGACACGACGTGTACGGGATGGGGCGTTGACCATCGGCGTTCTCCCTCACCAACGGTGACCGACTCCGGGGAGTGGTCCGACTCCTACTTCTTCTGCTTGGGCATCACCAGGCCGGGTGCCCGTGAGCCGAAGATGTGCGCGTTGACCTCCGCGCCGATCTTCGCGGGGTCCCACTTGCCGTCGGTCTCGATGTCTGCGCCGAGCTTCCACGGCTCGTAATGCGTGATGTTCGACCCGACCGCTCGGAACACCTGCCCGGTCACGTGCAGGGCCTCATCGGACGCCAGCCAGGCGACCATGGGCGCCGAGTTCTGGGGGTTCATCCGGTTGAACTCGTCGCCCTCGAACTCGTCGGGTTCCTTGACCTCGATGTCCTTCATGGCGGCACCCACCATGCGGGTGAAGCCGCCCGGCGCGATCGCGTTTGCGCGGACGCCGTAGCGAGCGAGCTCGAGGCTGCTGATGACCGTGGCGGCAGCGATCCCGGCCTTGGCGGCGCCGTAGGCGATCTGGCCGACGTTGCCCTGGAGCCCGGCCGACGAGACCGTGTTGATGATCGCCGCCCGCGGCTGGCGGCCCTCCTTGGACTCGGCCCGCCAGTAGGCGGCGGCATGGTGGGTCATCGCGACCGTGCCCTTGAGGTGGACGCGGAGGACCGCGTCGAAGTCCTCCTCGGGAAGGTTGACGATCATCCCGTC
>JAWWBG010000258.1:0-2242 GCA_033721095.1 Nitriliruptorales bacterium | reverse complement strand
GGCCAACCGCGCCGACTGGGCCGAGGACTATGCCCAGCTGGGCTTCCGGGTCCCGACGGTGGTCGCGTCGCCCTTCGCGCGCCGAGGGTTCGTCGCGCACCCGACCTACGACCACACGTCGATCCTCAAGATGATCGAGTGGCGCTTCGGGCTCGCGCCGCTGACCGTTCGTGACGCCGCCGCTCGCAACATGGCGGAGACCTTCGACTGGGACAACCCGGACACGTCGATCCCTGACACCTTCTCGCCCTACACCGCGAACATCGTCACGGGCCCGATCTGTCCCGGCGGCCAGCCGCTGTTTCCGGAGACGATCGAAATCCCGGGCTTCGGCACGGCCGCCGCAGATGCCTCCGGGCTCACGCTCGCCCAGGCGCAGGCGGCCGGTCATCGACCATTCGCCGCGAACCCTCGCCGGGACCACGACCTGTCGCGGTTGTTCGAGTCGGGCTGGATCGAGCGACTGGGGTATCGGCTCCCGTTCGAAACGGGCAACGAAGTACCGACCAAGATCCGGCGGTACGCCTGATGCGGCGCGCAACCGCACTCCTGGGCGCCGTCCTCGTGATCGGCGGCCTGGCATGGCCGACCACGGCGACGACCAGCGAGTTCATCGCGGCGGACGTCGTGTCACTGGCCGCCAACGTGTCCGCCGCCATGGTTCCCGACGGCGCGGCCGAAGCGGCCGTGCTGATCACGGCCGACGACGAGCTCGCGTACGGGGCGCCCTCGTTGCTGGCGGCCCTGCCGCTGAACGTCCCCTTGCTGGTGACGGAGGCCGGGACGCTGTCGGACGGCGTGCTCGACGAGCTGCATCGCGCGACCGGCCGGGACGAGTCGGCGACCGTCCACCTGGTCGGTGACGCCGCGTTCGCGCAGGCCGAGCTCGAGGCGGCTGGCTACACGGTCATCGCCCACGAGGGCGCGGACGCGACGGCGGTCGCGTCGGCCGCTGCCACCCAGCTCTACGGAGCGCCGGCGGGCACCTCGCAGCGCGTGATCCTGGTCCCGTCGGGCGACGAGGTCACCGCAGCGCTGGCATCGGCGCTCGGGATCTGGTTGTCGATCCCGGTCATCCCGGTGGGCTCGGCCGGGTTCACGTCCGAGGCATTCGTTCGCGAGGTCTGGGCCGTCGGTGATTTCGGCGGCGCGGTTCCCCCGGTCAGCACCGCCGGCCCCGCGACGCTGCGGACCTTCGACGCCGACGACGTCTTCGCGTTGGCGCTCGCCCTCGACGAACAGGGCGGACTCGAGCCCGGTGACTCGGCACCGCCCACCGTCGTGAGCCACGCACCGATCGTGGCCAGCGTGTCCGGCGACACCACGCCTGCCCTGGTTGCGGCGACCGTGGCAGCCCGCCGGTCCCTGGACGGCGACCGTGCCCCGCTGCTGCTGGTCGAGGACACCTTCGACCACGACTTCGCGACTCGATGTGACGGCGATGGCGCGGACGCCGCGTCGTACTGCGCGTTGGCCGCTGCCGACGGCGACGTGACGTTCGTCGGCCTGTCCGACTCGGCTCCCGACGGCCAGTCCGACGACGACCTGCCTGCCACGGGAGGCGGCATTGCGCTGGTCGGCGCGGCACTCGTCGCCGGAGCCCTGCTGCGTCGACGCAGCTGATCTGGGTCGTGGCCGATGGGCCGGCCGCGCGTCCTCGAATCGCCTGAATTCGGCTAGCGTGACCGGAATCTGACGACCCGTCAGATTCTGGAGTGCCCATGGCCGAACGGACCACCGAGTTCCTCGAGGAATCGCGCCGCAAGCTCGCGGCGATGACCGAGGGCACCTTCGACGCCAAGGGCAACCATCCTCTCAACGACGAGATCCACCTGCTGTCGGGCCCGACCTACGGCGGCACCAAGGGGCCCCACGGCTGGATGACGTGGCTGCGCGAAAACGCGCCCGTCTACCACGACCCGGAATCGGACGTCTGGGCCCTCGCGAAGTACCAGGACATCGTCGATGCCTCCCGGAACCCCGAGGTCTTCAGCAACCACCACAACATCCGACCCAAGACGGGCCACGTGCCCATGCTGATCTCGATGGACGACCCCGAGCACAAGCAGCGACGCAAGAACCTCGTGCGCGGGTTCACGCCGCGGCAGGCCGCACTCCAGACCGACCATGTCCGCGGGATCGTCACCGACCTCATCGACGCCGTCATCGACAAGGGCGAATGCGACTTCGTCTGGGACATCGCCGCATGGCTGCCGCTCATCGTCATCGGCGACATGCTCGG
>JAWWBG010000257.1:0-2268 GCA_033721095.1 Nitriliruptorales bacterium | reverse complement strand
TCGGAAGCGGTCGTCCAGCGCCGCCTCGATGTCGGTGACCGACAGCAGCTTGGTGCGGGCAGCCGCGAGCTCGATCGCGAGGGGAATCCCATCCAGTCGCCGACAGATCGCGGCGATCGACGGTGCGTCGGCGTCGGTGGGCTCGAAGGTGCCGACCGCGCGGGCCCGCTCGACGAACAGGCGCGTGGCGTCGTGGCGCAGCAGCTCGTCCGCGGTCGTGCCGTCCTCGGGTGAGGCGAGCGGCCGCACGCGGATGGCGTGCTCGCCGTCGATCGAGATGGTCTCGCGTGAGGTGGCCAGGATCGTCACGCCGGGGCAACGCAGGATCAGCAGGTCGAGGATCTCGGCGACCAGGTCGATCACGTGCTCGCAGTTGTCGACGACGAGCAGCAGCTTGCGGTCGGCGAGTCCGGCGGCGAGCTGGTCGATGGACTCGGGCCCAGCGACCTCGCGCACCCGAACGGCCTCGGCGATGGCGACCGGCACGCGGGCCTCGTCGGCGACGGGCATGAGGTCGACCCACCACGCACCGTCGGGGAAGTCCTTGGCCGCTTCTGCGGCCACGTGCTGGGCGAGGCGGGTCTTGCCGGACCCGCCGGCACCGGTCAGGGTGATCAGCCGGTGCTCGCCGAGGAGTCCGGCGATCTCGGTGATCTCGCTGCCGCGACCGACGAGGCTCGTGACGGGCGTCGGCAGGTTGTTCGGGACGTTCGACAGCGACCGCAGGGCCGGGTATTCGCGGTCGTCTTCGGCGTGGCGGAGCTGCCAGATGTGCTCGGCACGTTCGAGGTCCCGCAGCCGGTGTTCACCGAGGTCCTCGATGCGGACGCCCGCAGGGAGCTTGTCGCCGACGACGCTGGCGGTCGCCGCTGACGCCAGGACCTGGCGGGCATGGCCGAGGTCGCGGATCCGGGCGCAGCGGTTGAAGGTTGGGCCGAGGTAGCCGGCGTCGTCGTCCCAAGTCACGTCGCCGGTGTTGACACCAAGGCGCATGAGGACGTCGAGGCCACCGGGCCAGTCCTCGGCGGCCAGGGCTGCGTCCAGGTCCATCGCGAAGGCGACGGCATCGGCAGCCGTGCCGAAGGCAGCCACGAGGTTGTCGCCCTCCCCCTGCTCGCGCGGCCGGTGACCACCATGCTTCTCGGCCAGGGCGTCCGCGATCTCGTGCAGCCGCCGCGACGCAGCCGCCATCGCGTCCCCGTTGGACTCCCACAACTTGGTCGACCCGACGACATCACCGAGCACGACCGTCGCGGTGCCCGTGACGGGCTCGCCCATCCCCACTCCCAACTCATGGACCCGACGCGAACGGTACGCCAGCGCCTCAGTTGTCCGGTCAGCGCTCCTCACGCCGCGCACGGAGCTCGGTGACCTCGTCATCGGTCGACCCGCGAACCCACGAGCGGGCGGCGGCCGCGCCGGCTGTGGCCGCCAGCCCGATCGCGGTGATGCCCGCAGGGGCACCGGTCACGGGCGTGACCTCCATCGTCGCATCCTCGCGCGGCGCTCCCGTCACCTCGTCCGTGCCCGCCGTCGGGTGGCGAGTCCGCTCGATGACGATGCCCTCCTCGATCGGGGCGCCGGCCAGCGTGGCCGAGTACTCCCCGAGGATCAGCCGCTTGGTGCCCTCACCGGTGTCGGGCACCACCTCGACCTTCAGGGTCCCGATCTGCTGGGACGCGATCGCGGCCGTGAAGTCGGCTCCGCTGCCGAGGCCTTCGCCGCGCTGGACACCCCCGCCGTTGCCGGCGACCACGTACATGGTGCCGAGGTCACTCACGTAGGTGCCCTCCTCCGAGGCGTGCACGACCTGGTCGTGGTCCATCAGGTGGGTCCGCTCGTAGTGGTGGTCGTGACCCTGGATCACGAGGTCCACGCCGTGCGTCGCGAAGAGGTCGAACCACGCGTCGCGCACGCCCTGGTCGTTGCCGTGCAGGCCGTTCGAGAATGCCGCCTGGTGCATGAGGACGATGATGAAGTCCACGTTCGGGTCGGCAGCCGCGGCGCCGAGTGCCTGCTCGACGAACGCGCGCTGGCGTCCCTCGGAATAGCCGATGTTGGTCGGGACCTCGGTGTTGACGTCGTTGTTGTCGATCGAGATGAACTCGACCGATCCGTACCGGAACCGGTACCAGCAGCCCTCCCATCGCGGGTCGCCGTTGGGCGGCAGGGCGAACCGGGTCCGGTAGCTGTCGTAGCCAAGCTCGCCCCACGGCTCGCTGGGCAGCCCGACCTGCTCGGAGATGCTGAAGCCGCCGAGCGCGACAC
>JAWWBG010000256.1:0-2281 GCA_033721095.1 Nitriliruptorales bacterium | reverse complement strand
GCCTCGACGACACCGCGCACCATCGAGCGATTGATCCTGATCGTGTGGATCGACCCCTCCTGGGTCAGGTCCTCGGTCGGCACGACGCGTTCCGCCGACAGGTAGGCGCGGTCTGCGGCCAGGCAGAACAGGTCGTCGAAGTAGGGGTCGGGGCCGATGAACTGTCCGTTGCCACGGGCGTCGGCACGGTTCATGTGGACGAGCGCGGCGTCGAGTCGCAGCGCTGGCATGGCCACGAACTCGCCGCCGCCGTACGGATCGGCGACCGTTCGCAGGTCGGGGTTGGTCTCCATCACCGAGCTGGCCAGGCCGGCCCGGGTCGGCAGGAACGGCAGGCGTTGGGCAGCGGCGCGCAGGCCGGTCTGGAACATGCCCTCGTCGTACTCGGCGACTTCGAGGCCCTGCTCCTGGCGGACCTTGCGGAACCAGGGCTCCAGCGGGATCGAGTCCAGCGACACGAAGCCGTAGATGGCCTTGCTGACCTTGCCGACGGCGCACAGCAGCCCGAGGTCGGGGCCGCCGTAGGTCACGATGGTGAGGTCATCGAGGTCCGAGCGTGCGATGGCCCGGACCAGCGCCATCGGCTTGCGCCGCGAACCCCAGCCGCCGATGCCGATGGTCATGCCCGAGCGCAGCTCGCCGACGACCTCGTCGGCCGTCATCAGCTTGTCGCGCGTCACTGGTCGAACTCGGCGTCGCGACCCTCCACGAAGGCCTGGCGCGCCTCATCCGCGACGCCCTTGAGGGTGAGCTCGTAGGTGAGGCCCTGCTCGAACCGGTAGGAGCGCTTGACGTCGACCGGGTCGATCCCGTTGAGGGACTCCTTGGCGCGCCGGAGCACGTAGGGCGACTTGCGCACCAGTTCGCCGGCAACGGCCCGTGCGCGATCGACGAGCTCGTCGGCGGGGACCACGTCGTGGACGGAGCCCCAGGCGTGGAGCTCGGCTGCCGTGGCGTTCTCGGACAGGTAGACCATGGCCCGCATCTTGAGCTGGGGCACCAGCCGCGAAAGGTGGGTCGCCGCGCCCAGTGCGCCACGATCCACTTCCGGCAACCCGAAGAAGGCGTCGTCGGATGCCACGATGATGTCGGCGTTGCCGACCAGCCCGATGCCGCCGCCGACGCAGAACCCGTGGACGGCCGCGATCACTGGGACCGGGCAGTCGTAGACCGCGGCGAAGGCGGCGTAGCAGCCGCGGTTGACGCCGATGAGGGCCTCGTGGCTGTCGTCGGCTGCCAGCTCCTTGATGTCGACGCCCGCGTTGAAGCCCTTGCCCTCGGCGCGGAGGATCACGACACGCGTGTCGTCGTGGCTGCCGGCCGCCGTGATGGCGTCGGCGAGTTCGAACCACTGGGAGGCGGTGAGGGCGTTCACGGGTGGGACGTTCATCACGACCTCGACGACTCCATCGTCGGATCGTGTCGTCTCGATGCCCACGTGTGTCCTCGCTGGCCTGGCCGGAAACGTGCTGTCTGCGGATCTGACGACCCGTCAGATGTCACTACCGTACTTGTCGGACGCACACGACCCGAGCGGTCGATGGAGGGCGAAGTCACGTGGGTGAGCGCGTTGTCGTCGTGACCGGCGGGACCAAGGGCATCGGCCGCGCCATTGTCGAGCGCTTCCTCGCCGCTGGCGACACCGTCGTGGCGCTGGCTCGCAACGCCCCCGACGAGAACCCGGCCGCTGACGGGAACGAAGCCCGCTTCCTCCCCCTCGACGTTCGAGACGCCGATGCGGTCAACGCCTTGGTCGACAAGGTGATTGAGGATCACGGCCGGCTCGACGTCTGGGTCAACAACGCCGGCGGCTCGCCGCACGTCGACGCCGCCGAGGCCAGTCCCCGATTCCACGCTGCGATCATCGAGCTGAACCTGACGGCCTGCCTGCACGGCGCCCAGGCCGCCAACCGCGCGATGCAGGCACAGGAGACCGGCGGGTCGATCGTGAACATCGCGAGCGTGTCCGGAACGCGTCCCTCGCCCGGGACCGCCGCGTATGGCGCCGCCAAGGCCGGCCTGCTCAACCTGACCGAGACGCTCGCGGTCGAGTGGGCGCCGAAGGTGCGGGTGAATGCCGTCACTGCGGGCCTCATCGCCACCGACGAGTCCGTGGACCACTACGGCGGCGAGGAGGGCCTGGCGCGCGTCGCGGCCACGGTCCCGCAAGGACGCATGGGGACGCCCGACGACGTCGCGGCTGCGGTGTGGTTCCTCAGCTCGGAGGACGCCGCGTTCGTGACGGGCGCCAGCCTCGAGCTGCACGGCGGCAACGAGTGGC
>JAWWBG010000255.1:0-2296 GCA_033721095.1 Nitriliruptorales bacterium | reverse complement strand
TCTTCGAGCGCCCGGACACCGCGCTCTACCCCGAGCAGCCCCGCCCGCCCGCCGAGCGCTTCCACGGGCGCCACCAGCTCAACCGCTACGACGACGGCCTCGAGAAGTGCATCGGCTGCGAGTTGTGCGCCTGGGCCTGTCCCGCCGACGCGATCTATGTCCAAGGCGCCAACAACACCGAGCAGGAACGCTTTTCGCCCGGTGAGCGCTATGCCGACGACTACCAGATCAACTACAGCCGCTGCATCCTCTGCGGCCTGTGCATCGAGGCGTGCCCGACCCGTGCCCTCACGATGACCCAGGACTACGAGATCTCGGAGGGCGATCGAGCGGACCTCGTCTGGACCAAGGACCGGCTGCTGGCCGCGCCTGCACCTGGTGCCGAGGACACGCCGCAGCGCGACGCAGACGTCCGGGCGCGAGGCCTGAACTACTACGGCGGCCCGGTGGTCTCGTCGCCCTGGCTGGAGGACTCCGACCCGTTGCCGGCAACCGCACGGCCGATGACCCGCCCGGCTGACCTCCTGCCCATCGTCACCGACGAGGAGGCCGGGCAGTGACGCTGCTCGCCCAGGCCACCGAGGCCTCATCCGGCGCCAATGTCGCCGAGGTCATCCTGTTCGTGTGCTTCGGGGCGCTCGCGGTTGGGACGGCCATCGCCGTCGTGACGATGCGCAACGTTGTCCACGCCGCGCTCATGCTCGTCGTGAACCTGCTGTCGATCGCGGGGCTGTACCTCGCGCTCCAGGCGTCGTTCCTGTCGTTCGTCCAGGTCATCGTCTTCGCCGGCGCGTTCGTCGTGCTGTTCCTGTTCGTGATCTTTCTCCTGGGCGTCG
This sequence comes from Nitriliruptorales bacterium, assembly GCA_033721095.1. Taxonomy (GTDB): domain Bacteria; phylum Actinomycetota; class Nitriliruptoria; order Nitriliruptorales; family Nitriliruptoraceae; genus JAWWBG01. Next base: position 1,460 of record JAWWBG010000255.1, on the reverse strand, counting down.
ACCGCGACGACCTGCTCGTTGACCGCAACAAGTGGCATGTCACGGGGGCAGTCGTGGGCGGCCTCCTGCTGGCCGGCCTGTTGGTCACGGGGTTCGTCGGCACCTACACCACGAGCGCGTCGCGTTGCGGTGACCAGGGCTCGCTGACGGCCGATGACGTCCGCGCTGGGAGGGTCGGCTGCGTCGGCCTCGACCAGCTCGACGTCGCCGTGGAACCGCCGGTGGGTTCGGAACAGGTCGACCTCGACCCCACTGCCGACGGCACGTCCGGCGCCGAGTTCCTCGGCCAACGACTCTTCACCCGCCACACGTTCGTGTTCGAGGCCGCGGGGCTGCTGCTCGTGGTCGCCACGATCGGCGCCCTCGTCCTCGGCAAGCGCCACGACGACCCACCGGACACCGATCCCGCCTACGAGCTGGCCTACGAGCCGCCGTCCTTCGACGAGGACCTCGACCTCGACGACGACGAGCCCGGGGACGACGAGGTCGTGGCCGACATGGCAGGGGAGGACGCCTGATGCCGATCGGGATGTACTTCGCGCTGTCCGCCGTCCTCTTCTCGATCGGCCTGGCCGGCGTGCTCGTCCGCCGCAACGTGATCGTGCTGTTCATGTGCGTCGAGCTGATGCTCAACGCCGTCAACCTCACGCTGGCCGGCGCGGCCCGGATGTGGGGCGGCCCCGACGGCCACGTGTTCGTGTTCTTCGTGATCGTGGTCGCCGCCGCCGAGGTCGTCGTCGGCCTCGCGATGGTCGTCAACATCTTCTTCCGCCGCGGGACGCTCGACGTCGACGCGCCGACGCTGCTGAGGAGGTGACATGACGCCACTGGCCGCCGAGGCCGTCGAGGGTGTCACCAACCAGCTGGTGACGACCGACACGGGTGCCATGGGCGTGTCCTGGCTGCTGCTCGTGCTGCCGCTGCTGGGCTTCGTGGCCTGCCTCGTGCTGCGACGGAACCTCAAGGAACGCGTGGCATTGCTCGCGATCGGCGCGAGCGTCCTCACCTTCCTGCTGTCGGTCGCGATCTTCCTGCAGGTGCGCGACGAGCAGGCCACGCACCTGGTGTTGGGCTTCACGTGGCTGGACATCGGCTCGTTCACCGTCCACTTCGACTTCGTGATCGACCAGCTCACGTCCGTGATGCTGCTGGTCGTCACGGGCGTCGGCTCGCTGGTCCACGTGTATTCGTGGGGCTACATGTACGGCGACGAGCGCTTCGAGCGGTTCTTCGCCTACCTCAACCTGTTCCTGTTCTCGATGCTCGTGTTGGTGCTCGGGTCCAGCTTCCTCACCTTGTTCGTCGGCTGGGAGCTCGTGGGCCTGTCGAGCTACCTGCTGATCGGGTTCTGGTTCGAGAAGGCCGCCTACGCGGCCGCCGCCAAGAAGGCGTTCATCACCAACCGGGTCGGTGACGTCGCGTTCATGATCGCGATGTTCATGATCTTCCGGGAGTTCGGC
>JAWWBG010000254.1:0-2355 GCA_033721095.1 Nitriliruptorales bacterium | reverse complement strand
GCGGCAGGCCGCACTCCAGACCGACCATGTCCGCGGGATCGTCACCGACCTCATCGACGCCGTCATCGACAAGGGCGAATGCGACTTCGTCTGGGACATCGCCGCATGGCTGCCGCTCATCGTCATCGGCGACATGCTCGGGGTCGTGCCCTCCGACCGCGCCCAGCTCCTGGAATGGTCGGACCTGCTGCTGAAGGGCACCGAGGGCGACCTCGAGTCCCTCGCCGAGGCGACAGCCGCCTTCGCGGAGTACTTCGAGTACCAGGGAAGGATCGTTCACGACCGGCGCAAGAACCCGCAGGACGACCTCGTCTCGGTGCTGTGCACGGCCGATGTCGACGGGACGATGCTGGACGACGAGGCCATCATCTGGGAGAGCCTCTTGATCCTCATCGGCGGCGACGAGACGACGCGCCACGTGATCAGCGGCGGCATGCTCGAGCTGTTGCGCGACCGGGCCCTCTACGAGCAGCTGCGCGACGACGAGTCACGGGCGGGCCTCCCCCGGGCCGTCGACGAAATGCTCCGCTGGGTCTCGCCCATCAAGTCCATGTCCCGCTACGTCACCCAGGACATCGAGGTGCGAGGGCACATCATCCCCGCCGACGACGAGGTGCTGTTGCTCTATCCGTCGGGCAACCGCGACGAGGACGTGTTCGAGGACCCCTTCACGTTCGACATCGAGCGGGATCCCAATCCTCACATCGCCTTCGGCCACGGCCCGCACTTCTGCCTGGGCTCACACGTGGCGAAGGTCGAGCTCAACGTGCTCTTCGACGAGATCTTTCGGCGCATGCCCGACCTCGAGCTGGCCTGCGACCCCGATGAGCTCGAGCTGCGCAACTCCAGTTTCACGAGCGGCCTCGAGAGCCTGCCCGTCAGGTTCTGAACCTGACACGTCTGCTCGCGGCGCCGACCGCGAGAATGACGGCGACGAGGGCGTACGGTCCGATCCCTCCCCCGGTTGCCGGCAGCTCATCGGCGTCGGCGTCGACACCCCGGTCGGATCCCGGATCGGGATCCGGATCCGGATTGGCTGGGCTCGCCGCGTCACCCGCGAGACAACTGGCACGGATGTCGCCGTCGACGTGCTGGGTGCCCGCGCGATCCGGGAAGTTGCGGGCCGAACGGAAGTAGAAGCTGAACCGCTCGCAGAACTGGGCGTCGTCGAGGAGCCGTGCATCGGCGTCGGCGTAGCCGGGCTCGTGTGGGAGCTTGAGCCACCGGTCGAACCAGGCCACCGTGTGATGCTCGGCCATCGGGCGGCCCCAGTCCACCCAGCTCGTCGACGAGAAGTTCACGACCGGCCGGCTCGGGATCAGCGACCACTCGTAGTGCGTGGAGCCCTGGATGGTGAACTGCATCACCGGTTGGCCGGCCTCCTCCCAGGCGGTGAAGGCCGCCTTGTGGTCCTCGGGGTCGGGCGAGGTCCCGAAGGGCACGTTGACGAGCCCGTACTCGCCGCTCTGGCCCATGGCCGGGACACGCGGCACGAAGTCGGCGCGCAACGAATCCCACGCCACGATCACGTCGACCGGGTTCTCGGCGGCCAGCCGGCCCTCCCACGGGTCCATGGCCTGGACGGTCGTGACCCCGGTGGCCCCCAGGGAATGGCCGGCCAGCCCGAGGCGGTCACGGTCGAGGACGGCGTGGTGTGGGTTGAAGGGTGCAGCGGCGGGCAGTGCGTACTGCGCGGGCACCGATGCAGCACAGGTCTCGTTGTGCGGATACGGCTGATCGGGCGTCGAGTGGAACAGGTCGATCGCGTCGACGGTGCCGTTCCAGAACACCTCCGGGTTGGCGTTGCTCCCCTGCGTTCCGTCCGGTGTCGAGGTGTCGGATCGTCCCTGACCGCGGGGGTCGTAGGTCATGGCCACATAACCCGCTCGGACGAGTGCCTGCGCCGCCCACCAGTACAGCGGCTCTGGCGCCTGCACGGACCCGTTGGTGATCACGACACCGGGGAGGTCGTCACCCGGTTCGGCGTCCAGCGGCGCCCAGACCCGCCCGGAGATTCGGGCACAGTCGCGGTCGAAGAACAGCACCTCCGTGAAGTTTCCGACCTCGTCGTAGAACGGATCGACGCCCGGGTAGCGCCACGGGTCGCCGGCGCACGTCTCGCTCCAGTGGTAACAGAGGTTGCCGCGGTTGATGAAGCCGTGCTCATCCTGGAATTCCCGCGAGGCCGTGCTGTTGGCCAGCGACTGTTCCGCGAGCCGGAGCTGGAAGGCCGGATCGGCGAACTGACGGTTGGCCTCCTCACGAGTCTTGAGGTAGTTCGTGAGCTCCCGCTGCCACCACTCGGGCGTGCCGTCCTCGGGTCCCTCCGGAATGGCCGTGGCCACGGACGGGACG
>JAWWBG010000253.1:0-2357 GCA_033721095.1 Nitriliruptorales bacterium | reverse complement strand
GGCGAATCGATCGACGATCTCGTGGCCGAGACGAACCAGCTGGTCGGCGTCGAAGCGCTCGATCGAGCGGGAGCGGAACGCGGGGGTCGTCAGCTTTCGCAGGCGGCGGTGCTCGTCACCCGAGGCATCGATGAAGGTGTGGCCGAGGGTCGGTCGCGTCGACAGCTGGTAGGTCGGTGCACCCGGGACGTGGTCGTCGTCGCGGAGCGTCTCGCGGACCGCCTCCCAGGTGACCAGGCCGTGGGCCGGCTGCTCGAAGACGACGGTCGGGGCGACGTGGCCGTGTGCCTCGCGCAGGGCCCGGAGGGTGTCGTGGAACTCGTCGCCGACGAGCGGGTCCAGCGACAGGTCCACCTCCTCGGGACGCGTGGCCGTGGACGTGCGCGTCTGCCAGAGCGCCGCGCCGCCGTCGGCAGCGCCGACCTGGAGGTCGACGTCGAGGGCACCGCGAACATCCGGGCCGCTCGCGTCCATCGTGCGTCTCCGTCCTCAGTCGCGGCCGCGCGCGGACCGGAACTCGTCGCCGGCCATGACGACGGTCTGGGCCAGCAGCTCGCGGTGCAGGGTCGCGATGACGGGCGGCGTCGCGAGCTCACCGAGCGTGTGCCGGGCCATGCGAACGGCCAACCGGGACGACCCGGCGATCTTCTGGGCGACCTCCATGACGGCGTCGTCGAGCTCGTCGGTGGGGACGATGCGGCTGACGACCCCGTGCCGCAGCGCCTCCTCGGCGTCCATGACCCTCCCGGTGAGAGCGAGGTCGGCGGCCACGCCGTGACCGCACATCTGGAACAGGCGGGCGATCCCGGCGCTGTCGGGGATGACGCCGTGCGCGACCTCGGGCAGCATCATGCGCGTGTCCTCGGCCGCAATCCGCATGTCGCAGAGCAGGGCGCGCTCGAAGGAGCCGCCGATCACCCAGCCCTTGAGGGCGGCGATGATCGGGACCGGACTCGACAGGAACAACTCGGTGCCAGCGTGGCCCTGCGCGATGAAGTCGAGGTCGCTGATCCCACCGGGTCGCTGACCGAGCTCCTCCATGTCGCGCCCGGACGAGAAGCTCTTGCCCTCGCCGCGGAGGATGGCGCAGCGGATGTCGTCGTCGGCGTGGAGCTCCCTGAGGATGGCCCACAGGCCCGCATCGAGGGCGTCGTTGGCGGCGTTGTGCTTGTCGGGTCGGTTGAAGCTGATCACTGCGACGGCGCCCTCCCGCCGCAGCACGATCGGTTCCTCGGTCGCTGCCACAGCCCGCCTCCGCGTGGGTTCGGCCGTCAACCTAGTATCTGACGGGTCGTCAGAAACCTTCGCCGGAGACAAGCCCGATGATCGACGGACGCAACCTGTGGGATCTCATCGTCCTGCGTGCCGAGGAGACACCCGACCGCCAGATGCTGGTCGACCAGGACGGGGCGTCCATCACCTTTGGCGACTACCACAACCGGGCCGAGAAGGTCGCGGCCGGACTGGCAGCCCTGGGCGTTGGTGAGGGCACGGTCGTGTCGTGGCAGCTGCCGACGTGGATCGAGTCGGTTGTCCTCGTGGGCGCCCTGCGACGCCTCGGGGCCATCCAGAACCCGATCCTGCCGATCTACCGGGACCGCGAGGTCGGCTTCATCGTCCAGCAGGCGAAACCACGAATGCTGATTGTCCCGAGCGAGTGGGGCGGCTTCGACTTCCAGGACATGGCCGAGCGCCTGACCGAGGGCACCGACACCCAGGTCCTCGTGTGCGACGGCGAGCTGCCCACCGGCGACTCCGCCACCCTGCCCCCCGGTCCCGACGAGGACGCGCACGGCGGCGACGGGCCCATCCGTTGGATCTTCTACACGTCCGGGACGACCTCGGACCCCAAGGGAGCCCAGCACACCGACGCCGCGATCCGGGCCGCCGCGATCGGCATGGAGCGGGGCCTGCACCTCGCGTCCGACGACCGTTCGGCCCTCATCTTCCCGTTCACGCACATCGGTGGGATCACCTGGATGTACGCGGGGCTGCGGCTCGGGTTCGTGAACATCCTCGACCAGGCCTTCAACCCGGCCACGACGATCCCGGTGATGCGCCGCGAGAACGTCACCCAGGCCGGCGCCGGCACCTACTTCCACCAGACCTACCTGGCCGCCCAGCAGGAGCTGCCAGAGGGCGAGACGCTGTTCCCCAACGTCCGCGCGTTCCCGGGCGGCGGGGCACCGAAACCGCCGGCTCTCCACTACGCGATCAAGGAACAACTGGGTGGTGCCGGGATCGTGGCCGGCTACGGACTGACCGAGGCGCCGATCCTCACGATGGGGCACGTCGACGATGACGACGAGGCGCTGGCAAACACCGAAGGTCGAGCCACCCCGGGCGTCGAGCTCAAG
>JAWWBG010000252.1:0-2401 GCA_033721095.1 Nitriliruptorales bacterium | reverse complement strand
TGCCGAGGATGCGCTCCGACGACGCGGGGGCATACAGGTAGGACCGGATCAACTGGGTGTCAGGCAACGACGATCCTCGGGATGGTGGAGCCATCGTAGATCGATGCGCGCGTTGCGTCCGATGCCGGACGCCGCGCTCAGTGCGCTGGAGCGTGGGCGCGCTCGTCACGGACGTTGGCGATCCAGACTCCGGCCGTCAGCAGCCACAGCCCGACGGCGAGCCAGCGGAGCCAATCGACGCCCGTCGTCGCAAGGGCACCGCTCGCGCAAGCGAGCACCGCGGGATCGTCGATCACGTCCTCGAGCACGAGCGTGTCCCCATCGGCGGTCGGACCGGTGAGGACAATGCGCAACGCACTGGCATCGCAGCAGTCGATCTGCCCCTCGAACCTGACGTCGCCGTTCTCGTCAGCGGTCAGCGTCGTCTCGAGCAGGAGTCGCTCGCCGGGGAGCGGTGCCGCGTTGATCCCGTCGGCGACGGCCGCCGTTGGGGCGCCACATCCCACGCCGTACACCTGGGCCAGCACTGCGGCGCCAGCGGCAAAGCCACCGCCCGTGCAGCGAATGATGATGAAGTCGGGGCCCGTCTCGACCTCGCACTCGAGCTCGCCCTCGATGGTCGTCGAGGTGGGTGAGGGCGTGGGAGGCGGATACTGCGCCTGTGCGCGTTGTGTCGGCAGCAGCAGGATCAGCAGCAACGCGAGCAGCACACCCACGCCCGCGGACACGAGGGCGGCCCGTGGCTGTCTCCCCAACGTCATTGGCACGACTCGACTCCGCTCCCCCACCGGGTCTCCGGGTGCGCCAAGGGCTCACCCGGTGCGCGCGGCGCGCACTGCAAAAAAGCGTACAGGTCGTGACGTCCCAGAACCGGGACCTGCGTCACGTCCTGTTGGACGGGGCCCTTCAGCCGCTCGTGCGCTGCGTGGACCCGTAGTCGTCGTAGCCCCAGCCATCGCTGAAGTCCCAGGACCCATCGCCCTCGTAGGACTCCGTCGAGGCCAGAAACTCGGCCAGGTCGGCAGGAAGGGCCTGTTCGGGCTGTTCGGTGTGCCCGACCGCGACCTTGCGGTAATCGGTGATGCCGGTCCCGGCGGGGATCAGCTTGCCGATGATCACGTTCTCCTTGAGGCCCAGCAGCGAGTCGTCAGAGGCCTCGAGTGCCGCCTCGGTCAACACGCGCGTGGTCTCCTGGAACGAGGCCGCCGACAGCCACGAGTCGGTGGCGAGCGACGCCTTCGTGATGCCCATGAGCAGCGCGCGACCCTTGGCCGGCTCGCCGCCCTCCTCGAGGACCCGGTCGTTCTCGGCCCGGAACTTGACGCGGTCGATGTTGTCGCCGGGCAGGAACGTGGTGTCCTGCGGGTCCACGATGTGGACGCGCCGGAACATCTGCCGGACGATCAGCTCGACGTGCTTGTCGTGGATCGGCACGCCCTGGCTGCGGTAGACCTCCTGGACCTCGCGGACCAGGTGCAGCTGGGCCTCGCGGACACCGAGGACCTCGAGCAGCTCGTGGGGGTCGATCGGACCCTTCGTGAGCAGCTGGCCCTCCTCGACGGTGTCACCGGCCTCGACGGCGAACTGCGCATGGCGCGGAACGGCGTACTCCTCGATGCGGTCCTTGGACGCCTTGATCGTGAGGATCTTGCCGCCGTCCTCGTCATCGTCGATCGAGACCGTGCCGGCGATCCGGGCGATCTCACCCTTGCCTCGCGGGCTGCGAGCCTCGAAAAGCTCGACGACACGCGGCAGACCCTGCGTGATGTCGGACGCGTGGGCGACGCCACCGGTGTGGAAGGTCCGCATGGTCAGCTGCGTGCCCGGCTCACCGATGGACTGGGCGGCCATGATCCCGACTGCCTCGCCCATGTCGACCATGGCGTTGTTGGCCAGCATCATCCCGTAGCACTGGCGGCAGACGCCGTAGGGCGTCTCGCAGGTCAGCACGGAGCGGACGAAGATGTGGCGGTCCTCGTCGGTCGGCTCGTTCTCGGTGGCCTCGCCCGTCTCGGGGTCGATGCCCTTGAGCAGCGCCGAACGCAGGTCGCGGATCTCCTGGTCGGCCACGAGCGTGCCGGCCTTGAGCAGCACCTTGCGGCGGCCCGGGTAGGAAACGTCCTTGGCGAGGACACGGCCGTAGAGGCTCTGCGAGTCGTGCTCACCGACGACGATCTCGATGCCGCGCTCGGTACCGCAGTCGTCGTCGCGGACGATCAGGTCCTGCGACACGTCGACGAGGCGTCGCGTCAGGTACCCCGAGTCGGCCGTCCGCAGCGCCGTGTCGGCCAGGCCCTTGCGGGCACCGTGCGTGGAGATGAAGTACTCCAGGACCGACAGGCCCTCGCGGAAGTTCGACTTGATCGGACGCGGGATGATCTCACCCTTCGGGTTGGCGACC
>JAWWBG010000251.1:0-2447 GCA_033721095.1 Nitriliruptorales bacterium | reverse complement strand
GTCGAAACCCGCGTCCAGACGGCCATCTCGATGCAGGAGCTCGCCGAGCCCTACATCCGGCGACGGGCCATGCGCCATCTCGAGAAGGGGCGCGTGGTCATCTTCGCGGCCGGACTCGGCGCTCCGTACTTCACGACGGACACCACGGCTGCCCAGCGTGCGCTGGAGATCGATGCGGACGTGATCCTCAAGGCGACCCAGGTCGACGGGGTCTATGACGCCGATCCCAAGACGCACCCCGACGCGACGCGCTACGAGGCCATCGACTTCCTGTCGGTGCTCAACCAGCAACTCAAGGTCATGGACGCCACCGCGATCTCGCTGTGCATGGACAACAAGCTGCCGATCGTTGTTTTCGAGCTGCTCGAGCCGGGCAACATTCGCCGCGTCGTCCGCGGAGAATCCGTCGGCACCCTCGTCCACTCCTGACCCCGAACCCGCCCCAAAGGTGAACCCATGAGCCTCGACAGCGCGCTGGCCACGGCCCGCAAGAAGATGGATGGCGCCGTCGACAAGGTCAGCAGCGACTTCGCCGGGATCCGCACCGGCCGCGCCAATCCGGCACTGCTCCAGAACATCAAGGTCGACTACTACGGCGCCATGACGCCGTTGCAGCAACTGGCCAACTTCTCGGTGCCCGAGCCGCGGATGCTCCTCATCAACCCGTTCGACAAGGGCTCGGTCGGCGACATCGAACGCGCCATCCGCGAGTCCGACCTCGGACTCAACCCGTCGTCCGACGGCGACACCATCCGGTGCGTCTTCCCGGAGCTCACGGAGGAACGCCGGCAGGACTTCATCAAGCTCGCTCGCCAGGCCGCCGAGGATGGGCGCATCGCCGTCCGCAACGTGCGGCGGCATGCCCGTGACGAGATGCAGCACCTCGCCCAGGACGGGGAGGTGGGCAAGGACGAGGAGGTGCGCTACGAAAAGCAGCTCGAGGAACTGACGAGTGAGCACGTCGCGCGCATCGACAAGCTCCTCGAGCAGAAGGAAGCCGACCTTCTGGAGGTCTGAGGTGGCAGGCGGTCGCGACCTTCCGGCGGCGATCGCCACCGGCGTCGGACTGGCCATCCTGTTCCTCGGGTCGCTGTTCTGGGATCCGCTCGCCTTCACGCTTGTCGTGGCCGGCCTGGTCGTCACCGCCAGCTTCGAGGTCGCCCGGGTCCTCGACGGTGTCGGCATCCGCGTCGCCACCGCCGTCCTCGTCATCGGCTCGCTGGTCACCCTCGGTGGTGCCCACGAGCTGGGCCACCAGGGCCAGATCATCGGCGTCGTCACGCTGTTCTTCGGCTCCGTGGCCTGGCTGCTGGCCGACGCCCAACGGCACGACGTCGTCCGCACGCTGACGGTCACGGTCCTGCTCGGCGTCTGGGTCGGCGTCGGGGCGTCGTTCGCGGTCCTGCTCGCGGTCGCCGACAACGGGGTCGAGCGGGTCCTGCTCGTCGTCGGCGCGGCCATCTTCACCGACATCGGCGGCTACGCGGTTGGCTCCATGATCGGGCGCCGCAAGATCGCCCCATCGGTGTCGCCGAACAAGTCGTGGGAGGGACTGATCGGCGGGCTCGTCGTCGCGACCGGCCTCGGCGCGATCGTGCTGCCGGCTGTCGGCGACGAGTTCACGGCCGTCGAAGCAGCCATCGTGGCCGGCGTGTGCGGGCTCGCGGGCTTCTTCGGCGATCTCACCGAATCCATGGTCAAGCGAGACCTGGGCATCAAGGACCTCGGGGACCTGCTCCCGGGCCACGGCGGGATCCTCGACCGCGTCGACGGCATCATCGTGGCGCTGCCCGTCGGCTACTTCGCCATCGAACTGATCGCGTGACGACGCCGGTCGACCCCTACGGCCTCGACGCCAACGCGCTCGCCGTGCTCGTCGAGGAGCTTGGCGAGCCATCGTTTCGGGTCGACCAGCTGCGGGCCTGGCTCGTCAGGGGTGTCGACGAACCCGAGCACATGACCAACCTTCCCACCTCGATGCGCCAGTCCCTGGAGGAACGCTTCGGTCCGGTCCGGCCGACCCTCGAGGCCCACACCGTTGCCGACGGGGGTCGCACGCACAAGCTCCTGCTGGCGCTGCCGGACGGCGAACGGGTCGAGACCGTCCTCATGCTCTACGAGGACCGGGCCACGGTGTGCATCTCGACCCAGGCTGGCTGCGCGATGGGCTGTCCGTTCTGCGCAACCGGCCAGGCCGGCTTCCGGCGCCAGCTCACAGGCGGCGAGGTCGTCCGCCAGGTCGCGCTGGCCGACGCGGCGCTGCGCACCGGCCAGCTGGCAGACCACCGGCTCCCGACGGACCACGTCGACCACATCACCAACGTCGTCTTCATGGGCATGGGCGAGCCGCTCGCGAACCTGGATGCGACCCTGCACGCCGTGCGCTGGTGCAACGATCCCGAGGGGTTCCGACTCGGCGCACGCCACCTGACCGTCTCGACGGTCGG
>JAWWBG010000250.1:0-2495 GCA_033721095.1 Nitriliruptorales bacterium | reverse complement strand
ACTCCCGCACGAGGTCTTCGTGCTCGCGGAGACCGGTGTCCATGTCCACGAAGATGACGCCGAGCTTCTCGAGGTCCTCGCGGATCTTGTGGTAGACGACCTCGGACTCGTACTGCGCGGCCACGCCGGCGACCAGCCGCTGCTTCTCGGCCTCGGGGATGCCGAGCTTGTCGTAGGTGTTCTTGATGTCCTCGGGCAGCTCCTCCCAGCTGGTCGCCTGCTTCTCGGTGGCACGGACGAAGTAGTAGATGTCGTCGAAGTCGATGCCGGTCAGGTCGGCGCCCCACGTCGGCATCGGCCGGCGCAGGAAGGCCTCGAAGGCGCGGACGCGCAGGTCGCGCATCCACGCCGGCTCGTCCTTGAGGGCGGAGATCTCCTCGACGACCTCGCGGGACAGGCCCTTGTTGGACGTGAACGAGTAGGTGTCGTCGCGATCGGCCCAACCGAACTTGTACTCGGAGAGCTCGTCGGCGACGGCCGCCTGTTCGCGCCGGGCATCGGAAACGGCGCTGCCGAGGGCGGCCTCGTTTCCGCCAGTCGGGCTGGAGGGAATGTCGGTCTGGCTCACGTGCCGGACTCCTTGGATGCTGTTGCGGTGGAGGTCTTGGGAGTGACGCTGCAGACGCAGGCGTCGTGGCCGCCAGCCAGGGTCTGGCGGCGGGACAGCGTCACCTCGTTGCCGAGCACGCGCGAGAAGGCGGCAGCCTCGTATGTGCAGAGCTCGGGGTGGTCGCGCGCCACGTCGAGGATGGCGCAGTGGTCCTGCTGGAGGGTGAAGCCCTCGCCGTCCTCGCTGACGGAGGCATCGAAGCCCGCCTCCGACAGCGCGCCCGCCAGCTGCTCGAGCCGGTCCGGAACCTCGTCGGCGGTGACGGCCTCGCCCAACGCCTCGGACTGCTTGTCGAGGCGCCAGCGCAGAAAGTCACGGATGCCCTCGCGGCCGTGCTCGGACGTGATGAACTCGAACAACTCGGTCGCGACGTCGGCGTTGCGTTGGGGCAGCAGCTGCCGGCCCTTGGTCGTGAGGTGCCAGCGTCGGGCCGGACGGCCGCGCTCCTGCTTGACCGTGTCGGCCTCGACCAGTTCCTCGTCGGCCATCAGCGCCAGGTGCTTGCGGGTCGCGACCGTCGAGATGCCGAGCGCCTCCGCGAGGTCGGCCGTCGTGGCCGGTCCGTCATGGACGAGCCGCTCGACGATCTCCGCGCGGGTCTGGCCCAGGAGGCCGACCAGTGACGAGCCCACGGCGTGATCCTGATGGAGGCGGGAGTGAGGACAACGGTATTCGAAACCGAAACATTTCGAAACTGTCCGGTTGGGAATGCTAGGCCGCTCGCGCGGCTGTCCGCAAGCCGCACTCGGCCGCGCGAATGCCACTTGACGGGGGCCGGGCCGGGCGTACGTTGGATCGTGGCGTTGACGCGGTCCCGGGAGCCGGACGGCCCGCCGCACGAGTTCCACCGGAGCACGAGCGAGCAGCGGCCGGCGATTCTCCACCGCGCAGCGCTGGCGTCGACGGGCCGAGCACGACCCATCGATCACGCACCTGCTGATCGGTCAGGCCCCGACGTCGCCCCGGTTCGCGGGGATCACGCGGTCCGGCCAGGGCGGCCCCTGGCTGGGTGTGAACGACGGTGCGACGCCGCTGATCCCCGGGACCGGGGTCCCTTTGTCTGGGGTGGTCCGTCCATCCACACCCGTCCATTGGACCCTCGGAATCGGCCCGGAAGGTCTCTACGTTGCTGGTGTACGCCGAATGAGGCGCAGGATGGCGGTCGTGCGACAGCAAGACGAGTGGACGTCCCTGGCGCGCTCGTCCATGGCCGACGTCGCGGCAGCCCACGCGCTGGCGGTGGACCTGGTGGCTGCCGCGAGGCACCTCACCAGCGCCGCTCGCCACATCTACGTGCCCGAGCCGTACGCGTGGGGCGAGCCCTGCCGCGGCAATGGGTGCCTGTTGGGAGATCGACCCGGCGGGGCCGTCATGTGCAGTCTTGCGCGGCGCCTGTCCGGCCTCGATGTCGACACGAGCGACCATCCACCGGCCGATGATCTCCCGGGCGCGTTCGTCCGGGCCCTGGAGCACTCGTTCGAGGCGGTGCGCACCTGCCGCCAGACGCTGCACCCGGCCGGAATGTGCTGGTTCGCCGGCGTCGAGGGGGTCGACGGATGCGGGGAGATCCTGCAGGCCGCCCACGCCCTCGTGGACTGAAGCAGGCAGCCACGAGGGCCCTGGGTGGCCCTGGCTCCCGGAGCGGGCCTAGGGGTGTCGGAGCTCTCGGCGCAGATCGGACGTCAGCAGCCGCTCCCACGCCAGCCCGAACAGGCGGGACGCGTCGTCGCCCTTGAGCAGGGCCAGCATCTGGAAGGTCGGATCCCAGCCGAACTCGCTCACGAGCACGTCGATGACCTCGTGGTCCTGGAGGGTCGCCATGAGGGCACGGGCAACGCCCATCATGGTCGTGAGTCGTGGTGGCTGCATGTGATCGTGTCCTCGT
>JAWWBG010000249.1:0-2525 GCA_033721095.1 Nitriliruptorales bacterium | reverse complement strand
GGTTCATGGGGTCGAAGATCACCGGGCCGTCGGGTTCATGCGATTCGATCAGCTCCAGCGTCCCGACCGTGACGACCTCGCGGCTGTCCGGCCACCAGTCGGTCGTGTCATGCGGATCGTCGCCCTCGCCCGCCACCTGGACCTCCAGGCTCCAGCGCACCGGACGCTGGGACAACCGGTTGGTCATGTCCTCGAACAGGTAGTCACGCCCCTTGGCCCGGGCCGCGCCCGACGACAGGTTGGGCGCAGGCTGCTCGGGCTGGAAGGTGTAGCGGACCCACCTCGCCGAGCCGTCCGGTGCCTTCCAGCGGAAGGCGTGGAAGGCCCAGTACGCGCGGCCGGCGAAGCTCGTCGGCGGCGCGAGCGTCGGCGTGTTCACCCGCGCCGAGGTCAGCAGCTTGGGTGCGCGGAGGACCGCGGCGGGCAGGTGGATCAGCGCTGCCGGACCGGGCTTCGACGCCTTCATGAGCGCGTGGAAGGCCTCCGGCGTCGCGATCGGCGACTTCGGCGTCGTCTGGGCAAGGATGTCGGTGGTCGTGCCATCCGGGAGGTGGAACTTGACGGCCAGTCCGCGAACGTCCGGTGCGTAGTCGGGGATCTTCGGGTTGCCGCCGCCGTTCGACAGCCGGGCAGTCACGTCGACGTGGTCGTGGAAGTGCGCCGCTGTCGTGAGAGCCGCGGCCTCCTCGGTGGGTGTGAACGTGCCCCGGTAGATCGCCCCCTTGGCATGCAACGCGGCGTAGCCGGCATGGACACCAAAGCGTCGTTGGATGGCCGCAACCATGGCCTCCGGCGTGATCATCGATGACCCCCTCGCCACCTCGGAGCCTATGAGCGGCCTCGTGGTGGCGGGATTCAGCCGGTGGCGAGCAAGTCCTCGTTGAGCCGGGCGCCCTGGATCGTGACGGGCTCGGGGCGCATGTGGCGCGGGCGCAGTTCCTCGCCGCAGGCCGAGCAGGTCGTCGCGGCGTGGATGTCCTCAGTACCGCACGTCGTGTGCGTCCAGGTCACGGGCACCTCGTCGCCAGTGGGCACCAACCAGGTGTCGCCCCAGTGCTCGATGGTCATCATGACCGGGAACAGCGCTTTGCCCTTGCGGGTGAGCACGTACTCGAAGCGCGGCGGTCGGTCCTCGTACTGCTCGCGTTCGAGGATGCCCTCGGCGACCAGGCGCTCGAGCCGATCGGTCAGCACGTTCCGCGCAATGCCGAGGTCGCGTTGGAACTCCTCGAACCGCTTGAGGCCATAGAAGGCATCGCGGATGACGAGCAGCGACCACTTGTCCCCGAGCACATCGAGCGTGCGGGCGACCGAGCAGTGCATGTTGCGATTCGAACGAGGGCTCACGGAAGACAGCTCCGGTGTGGCGACAGGACCAGCGTTCGTGCCAGCATAGAGTTTCAAGTTGCAACTTGCAATCAACTCCTGTAGGTTTCCCGTTGCAACTTGCAACTAAGTCGTTGCGATCGCACGAGGAGACCGCCATGACCGCCATCACCGCTCCCACCTGGATCGATGTCGAGGAGATCCTCGACGACCTCGAGGCTGGCAAGTCCAGGCCCCTGTTCCGGCCGCGGCTCGTGCCGCCGGTCCCGACGACGGCCCTCCCCCGCCGACCGCGCCTGGGTGGCCTCCGCTTCCTGGCGACGTGGCTGTACGCGCGTGTGGCGGGCCGTGTCCACCCCGGGCTGGCTCGCCGGGCGCTGTGGCGGCTGTGGTTCACCCCGTGGGTCGGCCGGACCCCGACGGTCGAGCTGCCCGAGGACGCCATGGGCCTCGATCGCGTTGTGGCCGGACGCCAGGTGCGTGGCTTCGTCCTCGGATCCGGCCCAACCGTCCTCGCGGTCCACGGCTGGGGCGGCAGCTCACGGGACATGCTCCCGATCGCCGAAGACCTCGCTGCGGCCGGTCATCGAGTCGTCGTGCCCGACCTCCCCGCCCACGGCGCATCGCCCGGTCGCATGGTGAACCTCTTCGAGCTGTCGGCCGCCCTCGCCGAACTCATCCAGGTCGAGGGCCCCGTCCATGCCGTGGTTGCCCATTCACTCGGCTTCCCGACCGCCGTGATGGCCATCGAGCTGCTGCAGGACGCAGGTCTGCCGCACCCTCGGAACGTGACGGCGATCGCGCCGGCTCGTCGGATGGAGTCGGCGCTCGAACGGTTCGTGGATCGCGCCCGCCTGCGCCCCGCGCTGCATGGCGAGCTGCGCGCCATGCTCGAGGAGGCATTCGGCCAGGACATCTGGGAGCGCCTCGACACGGCGCCGGCGCTGACCAGCCTCGCCGCGCGTGGCGTCATCGTCCATGACCGCGACGATCGCGAGATTCCTCACGAGGAGGCCGAGCAGATGGCCGCCGCCTGGGGCGTGGACCTGATCTCGACGGAAGGCCTCGGCCACCGCCGAATCCTGGCGGACGAGCAGGTGCGCGCAACCGTTCTTGCCCAGGCTGCCTGAGGCCGGGATCTGACGGGTCGTCAGATAGCCTCGGATCGGTTCGTTCGCCGTCGATCCGAGCACCTTCGT
>JAWWBG010000248.1:0-2525 GCA_033721095.1 Nitriliruptorales bacterium | reverse complement strand
CCGGGATTCCCGAATCCGTGGAGACGCCGGCGCCGGTGAGGACCGTGACGGCCTCGGTCTCGCGCAGCCATCCGGCCACGCGTGCGATCACATCGTCCATGCCCGGACCGTAGCCAGCCGCCCTCGAGGCCACGGCGGACGATTCGATGTATCAGCGGCCCTCGCCAGCGCTCTTGATGGTGCACGCGAAGGGAGAACCGCATGCTGCGCCTGGCCGAGTCGGACCCAAAGATCAATCGCTTCCGGTCCCTGCCGCTCTTCGAGGACCTGTTCGACCTCGAGCTGCGCCACGTGGCCGAGCTGACGACCGAGACCACCCGCCGAGCCGGCACCTCACTCATGCGCGAGGGAGGACTGGGCCTCCAGGCGATCGTCATCCTCGAGGGCGAGGTCGATGTGATCTCCCGAGGCGAACACGTCACCAGCCTGGGGGCCGGCGACGTCGTCGGCGAGATGGCGGTCCTGAACCGGCAGCGACGGACGGCTGACGTGGTTGCCGCCACGGACGTCCGGCTCCTGGTCTTCGACCCTAGTTCCTTCCTCCAACTGCTCGCTGACGTCCCGACCTGCCTCGACCGGATCCGAAGGATCACCTGGGAACGCGGCAGCCAGTTGGCGGCGGTCTAGGCGCCGAAGGAGACGAACGACTGCTTCACGGCCTGCTGCCTGGGCGTCTCCCCGCTCCAGGTGGCGGCAATGGCCGCGAGTGCCTCTCCACCGGAGGCACCCGCGGCCATTCGTTCGTGCAGCGCCACCATGAAGTCCGCTGTCTCCTCGTCGGGGACGGGGACCACGGGGGCGATGAGGGTCCGGACACCGAGCCGCAGGAGGCCGGAGGCCATGCCCACGACCGCGTCGCCGGCGACCACCCGGTCCATCGCCATGTCACATGACGAGAGCACGAGCGTCCCTGGCGGAGAGCTCAGGCGCTCGAAGTCGTGGAGCCACATCGGCCCGTCGGAGAACTCCAGGCTGGAGAACAGCGGGTTGTCCCAACGAAAAGCGCCGTGTGCTGCGAGGTGACCGATCGCAACACCGTCCAGGCTCTCGATGACGGCGTTCGCTGTTGCCAGCTCCCCTGCGAGCACACGACCGTCCTCGTGTTGCGATGCGACCTGATCGACCTCGCGTTGGGCCGCGGCGAGGCTCGGACCCGCTGCGGCAAGAACTGCTCCCCCAGCCGGAGCGGACGTGGATTGGCTCAGCCAGTAGGCGGCCGAAGGAACGACACTGACCGTCGCGCCTTCGAGCACGTGGAGGCAGTGCCAAGCCAGTCCGCGGAGAACTCCCGTGGGCACGACGACGAGGTCCTGCCCGATGGGGTGCTCAGCAAGGTCAAGCAGCGACACGAGTTGATCGGCCGCTGCACGGGCCGACCGGGCAGCATCCTCCAGCCGACGACCTGATCCTCGGCCCTCCGCCAGCCGGCGTAGCGCAAAACGCCAGGCATCGATCTCCCGTACCAATTCGTCGACGGGGCCGAGCATGCGCAGGCGTCGACCTTCGGCACTGACCTTGATCGATCCCAGTTGGCCCTCGTGGACGAACCACGAGCACAGGTGTCGACCTTCCAGGGCACGGACGAGCTCTGCGACGTCCAGGCGTTCCCCGGTCCCGGTGGCCCCGGCGCGTCGCCGAAGCCCGTCGCGGATCCGCCGCTCAGCCCGGGCGCGCTCCCTGCCCAGCCCGCGGTCGTCGGCTCCTTCTCTCGACGCTTCTCGGAGCTCGGCATCGAGTCGCCGAAGCCGCTCGAGCTCTGCCGCCAGTTCCGGGTCGTCGGGTGGCCGGCTCCAAACCGGGCGGTCGGTGTCCCGCAGGAGATCGAGTGCGACGAGGGCATCGTCGGGGCGGTCATCCTCGAGTGCCAGCTCGATTGCCACCGCAAACAGGCCCTGGCCGTGACGACTCGCGTGCGCGCGAAGCTCGGCGGAGCCGTGGGACAACCGGTGTTCGTGCAGGAGCTTCAGGGCATCCGTGATCGCCCGCCGCGCCCCCCGTCGGTCCCCCGACGCCAGCCGAGTCCTGGCGACCGCACGATGCCGTCCGATTTGGAGGAGGGCCGGCACGTCACGAGGGGAACGCCGCAGGCGGCCCACCAGTTGACGGGCGAGGGCGGCATGACCCGACCCAAGCGCAAGATCGACTGCGACGAGCAGCGCGTCGAGGCTCTCGAACTGCCACCCCGCCTCCGCGAGTTCCGTGGCCAGCGTGGCCACGGCGTGCGCGTCAAGCCCGCGCCCCGCGTCCCTTGCGGCCGACAGCTCAACCCACCTGGCCTTGACAGCCCAGCCGAAACGCTGGAGACGCTCGAGCTCGAGGCGAGCCTCGGCGGCCTGCCGTGCGGCCTCGGCGAACTGGCCCAGAGCACCATGGACGCGCGCGGCCAGCAACCGGGCCTCGGCCAGCACGATCCTTTCTTCCGCTTCGGAGAGCGCGGCAATGGACTGTTCCACGTGGGCCAACGCGTCCTCGAGGAGGCCAGCGTCGGCGAGGACCTCGGCTCGGTCGATCGTGGCGACCGCCTT
>JAWWBG010000247.1:0-2548 GCA_033721095.1 Nitriliruptorales bacterium | reverse complement strand
CCGGTGCCGATCAGCGACCGGCGCTACTACCCGATCTACCAGGCGTGCATCGACCTCGACCTGCCGATCATCGTCAACGCCGGCATCGCGGGTCCGCGGCTGCCCTCGGACGTCCAGCACGTGATGCACTTCGACCAGGTCTGCTACGACTTTCCCGAGCTCGTGATCGTGATGCGCCACGGCGCCGAGCCGTGGGAGGATCTCGCGGTCAAGCTCATGCTCAAGTGGCCTGGGTTGCACTACATGACCAGCGCCTTCGCGCCGAAGTACTACCCCGAGGAGATCGTGCACTACGCCAACACGCGGGGGGCCGACAAGATCCTCTACGCCGGCTACTACCCGATGGGGTTGACGCTCGAGCGGATCTTCGCGGAGCTGCCCGACGTCCCCTTCCGCGACCACGTGTGGCCGCAGTTCCTGCGTGAGAACGCGATGCGGGTGTTCAAGCTGTGAGGTTTCGCCTAGGGTGATGGCGCAGATACCGGGAGTATGAAAGCGATGGCGAGCCAGGTTCGCTACGGCGCCCGGACAGGCGCATCACAGCCCGCGCCCGCCAGCGTCGACATCTGGGCAACGGCCGTCACGGCTGTGTGGGAGACCGACCCCGACGTGATCGCGGCGGTCCTCCCGCCGCCGCTCGAACCTTCCGACGAGCCTCTCACGCGCCTGACCATCAGCATCGTCGACATCCCGGGCATGCCCACGTTCGGTGCCGGCTGGTTCGGCGTGCGGGCACGGCACGGTGACGTCGAGGGCGAGTACCCGCTGTTCATGCCGATGACCTCCGAGCAGTCGGTCATCGGCGGCCGCGAGGCCTACGGCGAACCCAAGAAGATGGCCGACATCTGGGTCCGCCGAGACGGCGACACCATCGAGGCTGGCATCGCCCGCATGGGCTACACGGTCTGCGAGATCCACGGGTCGGTCACCGAAACCCGCGAGCCGTACGAGAAGACCAAGCGCGACTTCTGGTTCAAGATCGCCGCCGGCGCCGAGGTCCGCAGCCAGCCCGATCAGGACGCGCTGCTGGTCTACGGCGAAAAAACCGAGGCGGCCCGGGTGCACGAAGGCATCGACGGCGAGGTCAAGCTGCCCGAGGCCCCCCTCGACCCCATCGCCGACCTGGCCATCAGACGCCTCGTCGACCTCAACTGGACGGAACGAACCTCGACACAGGTCGGCCGTGTCGTCGCCACCGTCCCCGCGGCGACCATCACGCCGTGGCTGCACCAGCGATACGACGACCTCACGGCCCTGGGAGCAAACACGTGACCACGCCCTACACGATCATCTCGGCCGACACGCACTGCGGCCTGCCGGCCGCGGACTACCGCGAGTACCTCGACCCCGGCCTCCAGGACCGCTTCGACGAGTACCTGGCCGAGGTCGACGCCAAGCGCGACATCGCCCTGGAACTGAACTACGACTACGTGATGGACTGGGAAACCTCGAACCACGAGGGACTCCGCGGCGCCTTCGACCCCCAGGCACGGACCAAGGAGATGGACGCCGATGGCGTGGCGGCCGAGGTCATGTTCGCCGACGCGGACGCCGTGACCGGTGGTTCCTCGCCGCCGTTCGGCGCCGGGCTGGCCGCCGGTGCGATCAAGGACCCTGAGCTCGCCTTTGCCGGTGCCCGGGCGCACAACCGGTTCCTCGTCGACCTGTGCAGCGACTCCCCGGAGCGCCGGGGCGGTGTCGCGCTGGTGCCCGTCACCCACGACGTCGACCTCGCCGTCGCCGAGGTCAAGTGGCTGGCCGACAAGCCCGGCATCCGCGGGGTGATGGTCCCGACGCTCTGGCGCGAGCACCTGCCGTATCACAAGCCGGACTACAACCCGTTCTGGGAGGCCTGCGAGGAAGCCGGCTTTCCCGTCCACACGCACTCGGGCGACGCGCCCCGTGAGGAGATGGACGACCACTGGGGGATCTACCTGGCCGAGGTGGTGTGGTGGGCGACGCGTCCGATGTGGCACCTGCTGTTCTCGGGTGCCTTCGAGCGTTTCCCGGGCCTCAAGTTCGTCGTGACCGAGGCCGCCGCCTACTGGGCCCCGGACATGATGTGGAAGTGGGACCAGTACCTCGGCGGTGGCCACACCACCAAGAAGCTCGCCGCGCTGATGAAGGGCAAGATCTCCAGGCTGCCGTCGGACTACTTCGGCACCAACCTGTTCATCGGCGCCTCGACCATGTCGCCCGAGGAGATCCGCCGCCGCCACGTGATCGGCTGCGACGTCGTCATGTGGGGCACCGACTACCCGCATCCCGAGGGCACCTGGCCCCACACGCGCGAAACCCTCCGCAAGCACTTTGCCGACGTGCCCGTCGAGGACACCCGCAAGCTGCTCGGCGAGACGGCCGCGACCTGTTACGGCTTCGACCTCGATGCCCTCGCCCCCATCGCCGCACAGGTGGGGCCGACGCCCGAGGAACTCGGCCAGGATCCCGACCTGCGCACCGACCCCGACGAGGTCGCGAACGCGCGCTGGTGGAAGGCCGAATACAACGTGCAGCCCCTGGCGTGATGGAGGACCTGCGCGACCGGGTG
>JAWWBG010000246.1:0-2601 GCA_033721095.1 Nitriliruptorales bacterium | reverse complement strand
TCGGCCGCCGCCAATGACGGGCCGCCCGACGGGCATCAGCCGACTGCTGGTCGCCAATCGCGGCGAGATCGCCCGACGGATCATGCGCACCTGCCGCCGACTCGGCATCGAGACGGTTGGCATCCACAGCGACGTCGACGCCGACGATCCGCACGTCCGTGACGCCGACCGGGCGGTGTTCGTGGGTCCGGCGCCGGCGACGACGAGCTACCTCGACATCGATCGCGTGATCGCGGCAGCGGTCTCGTCCAGCGCTGATGCCGTCCATCCGGGTTATGGCTTCCTGTCCGAGAACGCCGCCTTCGCCGAGGCGTGCGCAGCTGCCGGGCTGGCCTTCGTCGGTCCGTCGCCCGACGCCATCCGGACGATGGGCGACAAGGCTGCGGCCCGGTCGCTCGTTGAGGCCGCCGGCGTGCCGGTCGTTCCGGGAGGGTCGCTGGACGGCCTGTCCGACGAGGATGCGCGTGGCCTGGCCGAGCAGGTGGGCCTCCCGGCCCTCGTCAAGGCCGTGGCCGGTGGAGGCGGCCGCGGGATGCGGCTGGTCTCGTCGATCGAGGAACTGCCGGGTGCCATCCGAGCGGCCGGCGCCGAGGCCACCTCCGCCTTCGGTGACGGCCGGCTGTTGCTCGAGCGGTTCGTCACGGCGCCCCACCATGTCGAGGTCCAGGTCTTCGGCGACAGCCACGGCAATGTCGTCCACCTCTTCGAGCGCGAGTGCTCGGTCCAGCGGCGCCACCAGAAGCTGATCGAGGAGGCGCCCTCGCCCCTGTTGGACGAGGACCTGCGAGCGGCCATGACCTCCGCTGCGGTCGCGGTGGCGGAGTCGGTGAACTACGTCGGTGCCGGCACGATCGAGTTTCTCGTCTCGGGCGAGGACCGCGACTTCTTCTTCATCGAGATGAACACGCGGCTCCAGGTCGAGCACCCGGTGACCGAGCTGACCGTGCTCGCCGACGGTTCGCCGGTGGACCTGGTCGAGTGGCAGCTGCTCGTGGCCGCGGGCGAGGCCCTCCCGGTCTCGCAGTCGGCGCTGCATCAGTCGGGCTGGTCCGTGGAGGCCAGGATCACGGCCGAGGACGCGGCTGTTGGGTTCCTCCCCCAGGCCGGGACCGTGCTCGAGGTTCGCGTCCCGGAGGCTGTGCGCTGGGACAGCGGCATCGAGGCCAGCTCGGTCGTGAGCAGCCACTGGGACTCGCTGCTTGGAAAGCTCATCGTGTCGGGGTCGACGCGCGCCGAGGCGCTGCGTTCGCTGGCCACGGCGCTTGACGACTTCGCGATTCCGGGCGTCGTCGTCAACACCGACGCACTGGCCGACATCCTGCGGACCGACGTCATGGCCGCCGGGACCTGGACCACCGACCTGCTCGACACGTGGATCGAGGAGTGGACGCCTCCCCAGGTCACCGCCGAGGAGGTCGCCGAGGTCGCCGCGGCGTTCGCGCAGGCACGGGTGGCGCCGGGGAGTCCGTGGACCGCGCTGGGCCCGTGGCGACTCGGAGCCTCGCAGGGGTGGCCGGCCGCCGTCGAAGACCCTCACGGCGAGCGGCATGACGTGACCGTCCGATCAGCGGCCTCCTCGGCGAACGTGGTCGTCGCCGGGAGCGCCGCCTGGCACACCGCTCACGTGCGCCCGTTCCGGCTGCACCCTGCCACGGCCTACACGACCGAGGCCGTCAGCGACACCGAGGCCGCCATGCGCGCGCCGATGCCGGGCTCGGTCGTCGCGATCGAGGTCACGTCCGGTGAGGTGGCTGCCGGCACGACCATCCTGGTCATCGAGGCCATGAAGATGCAGCACACCATCCGGGCTCCGGCCAACGGTGTCGTCGAGGCCGTCGTCGTGGCCGTCGGGGATACGGTGGATCCGACGACTCATCTGGTGGACTTCACGCCGGCATGAGTCGTCGGCCGAGGTCGTCGTCGAACCGAGCGACGGCACGCCGCCAGCCCAGCACCACGACCACCGCCGTGACGGCGGCGCGGACCAGCACGGCGATCCCGAACGGGTCGTAGGGCCAAGCACCCTCGAGGCCACCCCCGACGAAGTTCGCCAGGTACGGCGCACGCGTGAAGAAGACGGCCACGTCGGCGAGGACGAACACCAGCCAGGCTCGCCACCCGGGGAACGACAGGGCCAGCAGCGGCAGCATCCAGATCGTGAACTGCGGCGACCAGACCTTGCTCGTCAGCAGGAACCAGCCGAGCAGCGGCAGGGCCACCAGGTGGATGGTCTCGGCGCGATCGCGCCGCACCGCGATGGCCAGCAGGACCAGCGAGCCGACGACGAACGCCCCGCCCGTCAGCCAGTTGGCCATGCCGCGTGAGACGTGGACGTCACCGAACTGGCGCAGGACGAACAGCAGCGAGTCCCAGTCGACGCCGCGATCGCGAGAGAACTCGTAGAAGTGCCACCAGCCGTCGCGGGCGACGATCATGAAGGGCAGGTTGATCACCAGCCATGTGCCCGCCGCCGCACCCAGCGTCTCCAGGCCACGCCGTCGGTCCGTTCGCCACTCGGCCACCAGCACGGGCACCAGCAGGATCGCCGGGTACAGCTTCGTCGCCGTGCCGAGCCCCAGCAGCGCCCCGGCCAGGACATGT
>JAWWBG010000245.1:0-2628 GCA_033721095.1 Nitriliruptorales bacterium | reverse complement strand
CGCAGGGAACGAACGCGCTGCCAATCCGCGACGGTGGCGCGAACGATCTCGATCGTCATGCCGAACATTCCCGGGACAGGAGACGTCGGAGTCAACCAGCCCGACGTGAGCGGTCGAGGGCCGCCACCTGGCGCACGGTCAGCCAGGAGGGGTTGCCGACACGTGGCGCGCGCAGGACCTCGATGTGGCGGAGCACGGGATCCGTGCGGCAGTCCTCGATCGTGACGGCCTCGGGCCACCAGCGGGTGTGAGCCAGTGGGACGTGGGGCCGCACGGCTTCCCGATCGACGGCGCGGGTCCAGTCGCTGCCACCAACGTCGAGCTCGAGGGGGCCGGCGACGGTGGCCTCCGCGAGGAAGCCGACGTCCGCGCCGGCCGGTCCGCGGGTGGCCCAGACGACCAGTCGGTCACCTGGCTGGACCAGGTCGAGCCGATAGGACTCGGTCAATCGCCAGCGATCCAGCGGCTCACCGGCAAGCCGCGCTGCGTGGACGTCCCACAGCGCAGGATTGGCCTTGACGACCCAGGCGCCCAGCTCGCCGCGCGTCACGCGAGCCAATGCGGCGGCCGGGTTCAGTCGCCCGTGGTGGCCGGAGCGCCGCGGGTGGCGCGCCAGCGGCGGATCCTGGGGAGGTTCCAGCGGATGACGCCCGTCCAGAAGACCAGCCCGATGATCCCGAACTTGTAGACGTTGTTCACGCCGTCCGACCACCCCTCGGCCGGCATCAGGAAGAAGTACCCCGACACGGAGAGCCCGAGCAGGAAATGGATCCACCGCAACACGCTGGACGTCTTGGCCTTGGCCATGCTCTGCCTCCCACGCAGATGCTGATGGCTGCACCCTAGGTGGGCGAGGGCACGCCCTCCGGCAGGATCGGTCGGGTGTCGTGACGGCCCATGATCTCGGCGATGACGGCAGGATCGGGCGGACCTCCGGCCGGGAAGGCCTCGGCCAGGTCGCGGAAGTACCCATCCAGCGCGGGCGTGTCGACCTCCAGGACGACGGCCCCATCGGTCGTCGCCGTCGAGAAACCATGAGGCGTGCCAGCCGGAACGGTCAGGGCATCGCCCTTGCCGTAGGTCCTCACGTCATCCCCGACGGTCAACGTGACGGCGCCATCGACGATGTACCACGTGTGCTCGACCGTTTCGTGGGCGTGCAGGGGTGGGCCACTCCAACCGGCCTCCAGGTGCATCTCCACGACGCTCCGCTTTCCACCGGTCTCCTCCCCGGCGACCTTCACGACCGTCACGGTCGGTCCGGCGGTCAGTCGCTCCTCGTTCGTGTCGTTGGCCACATTGGTTCCTTTGACAACCTGTCAAAGGACACGCTACCTGATACTTTGACACCATGTCAAAGGGAACTGCCACGCGACGTCGGATCCTCGACACAGCCCGCGCGCTGCTCGAGGACGGCAACGTCGACGTGTCGATGGGGTCGATCGCGGCTGCGGCCGGCGTGACCCGCCAGCTTCTCTACTTCCACTTCGACGGGCGCGCCGACCTGCTGCTGGAGCTGTCGCGGCTGATCGACGCCGAGGTTCGGACCGGAGACCTCCAGGCAACGATCGACGATGCCAGCGATGCCGCATCTGCGTTGCGGGCGGCGGTCAAGGTCCAGGCGGCCATCAAGCCTCGGATCGACGCGATCACGGCCGCGATGGACCGGCTGCGTGCCATCGATCCCGATGTGGCGGCGGCGTGGGACGAACGCGACGAAGCGCGGCTGGAGCGGTGCGGGCGCGTCATCCTCCGCCTCTCCGCGGAACAGTGCCTGGCGCCGGGCTGGCGGCCCGAGGACGCCGCGCGGCTGCTGTGGTCGATGACCTCGCAGCAGGCCTGGCGGGAGCTGACCCGAGCGGGACTGAGCACCGACGAGTGGTGCGCGATGACGACGCGGGCGCTCGAGGACACGCTCCTGGCCTGATCGGCCGTCGGCTGACCTGGGCCAGCCGGCAACCGTCAGAGCTCGCGTTCCCAGAGCGTCCAGCGGCGTACGACGCTCATGCCGGCCCGCTCGTACAGGGCGGTGGCGCCGGTCTCGTTCTGGGCATCGACGCTGAGCAGCACGCGCGGCAGCCCGCGTCCGGCGAGGGTCGCGAACGATCGGCGCAGCAGGGCCTCGCCGATGCCGCGCCCGCGGAACTCCTCGAGGACGCCCAGTTCCGACACCCAGCCGCGATCACCGAAGTCGTGGGCGACGAGGGCGCCGACGGGCTCTCCGTCGACGCGCGCGAGCAGCCACAGGTCGAGGTCCGTGGTGGTGCTGGCCGTGACGCGGGCGAGCCAGTCGTCCCACGGTTCGTCCTCGTGACCAAAGTGCTCGGCGAAGGACGTCTGCAGGATCTGGTGCGCGTCGCGAAGGTCCTCGTCTCGGGGCGGAGCGAGCGTGACGCCGGCCGGCGGCGCGCCGGCCGCGACGGGTCCGTCGAGGGTTCTGCGCATCTGCCAGAAGTGCCGGACGACCTCCATGCCGCGCGCGGCCAGGCCGGCTCCCTCCTCCTCGTCCGTTGCGTTCGAGGCGTGCCGAATCCGCGGTCGGGGATGGTCGGCGTGGCGCTCGCGGGCGCGTGCCTCGGCCGCATCCCAGAGCGCGGTCCGCACCTCGAGTGCGGCGTGGTCGGGGTG
>JAWWBG010000244.1:0-2632 GCA_033721095.1 Nitriliruptorales bacterium | reverse complement strand
GACAACCAAACGAGAGGCACGCAGCCTCCCGAAACGGCACCCCGGTCGAAAGGCCGGTCCGCAAAGCCCTTGGGCCTACACCGCACCAGCAGCGGCATGGTCGCCAGGCTGCCGAAGGAGATTGCCTCCTTCCGGGCCTTCCAGCAGGTCCCGGTGGCTGCGTCCGAAACGGACGGAGCCACCCATGCGCCGTGTTGCAACGACGGGGCTGACCAGCCTCATCATCGCCGCGATGATCGCCGTCTTCGCCCCGACCCACGCCCTGGCCAGCAGCAGCGTCGAATCCGACTTCGTTGCTCGCATCAACGCCGAGCGCGCCGAGCGCGGCCTGGCCAAGCTCAGCGTCGCCTCCGACCTCGTGGCCGTCGCCCGCGAGCACAGCCAGCGGATGGCCAACCAGTCCAACCTGCACCACAACCCCAATCTCGGCTCGGACGTGAAGGGATGGAAGAAGGTCGGCGAGAACGTCGGCAAGGGCCCGTCGGTCAGCGCCATCCACACGGCCTTCATGAACTCGGCTGGCCACAAGCGCAACATCCTCGACAGCGACTGGACCCAGGTCGGCGTCGGTGTCGTGGTCGACGGCAACGGCATCATCTGGGTCACCGAGATCTTCCGCCTCCCGAGTGGCGCGACCACCACCCCGAAGCCCGAGCCACAGCCCGAGCCCGCTCCGGAACCCGACCCCGAACCCGAACCGACCCCGACGCCCAAGCCGGCCCCGTCCCCCGAGCCGGCGCCCACGCAGTCCTCCGAGCCTGCACCCGCCCCCGCTCCGGAACCGGAACCTGCCCCCCTGCCGGTACCTGAGCCGACGATCCCGGTGCTCGCCGATGTCATGCTGGAAGTCATCGGCTGAGCTGCGGCGGACGGCGGGCGGGGAGCCTTCGGGCTCCCCGTTCGCCATTCTGGGGGCCACCGGGGGCTAGTGTCGGCCCATGCCCCCTCCCCCCCTCCTCGCTTCGACGGGGCCGCTGTTCGGGCGCCCGCTGGACTGGGCCATGGGCGTCATCGCCGAGGCCGGCTACGACGCCGTCGAGCTGATGGTCACCCAGGACCCGCGCACCCAGGACGCCGAGCGCATCGTCGCCGCCTCCGAGAAGGAGGGCATCCCGGTGACGACGATCCACGGGCCCTTCCTGTTGCTCACGCGTCGCGTGTTCAGCTCGGACCTGGTCGTCAAGGCCCGTCGCTCGTTGTCGCTGGCATCCGACATCGGCGCCGACCTGATGATCGTCCACCCGCCCTATCGCTGGCAGCGCTCCTTCCATGAGTGGCTCCTCAAGGAGGGGGACGACGAGGCCGCTGCCGCCGACACCCGGATCGGCGTCGAGAACCTCTACCCCGTCAACGTGGGCGGACGCCCGGTGCGGTTCCACCGCTACACCGAGCCCGATCACCTTGCTCCCTTCGCCCACACGGTCCTCGACACCAGCCACTTCGGGGTCGCCGGGGTCGACGTCATCGATGCCTGGAATGGCCTCAAGGACAACGCCGTCCACCTGCACGTCTCGGACAACCGCGGCCAGGGCCGCGACAGCCACGCGCCCATCGGCCACGGCGTGCTGCCGCTGGCGCGGTTCCTGCGCACCATCTCCGACGAGGGGTTCGCCGGGTCCGTCACGCTCGAGCTCGACTGCCGCCGCTACCTCGACGACCGGGCTGCCCTCGTTGGCTACCTCGGCCAGGAACGGGCCAAGGCGATCGACCTCATGGCGGGCGCATCGGCCGAGGAGGTCATGGGGCGTCCGGACGTCGTCACGGCCCCTGCTCGTGGCGAGGAAGACGCCGACCAGCCGACGGTCGGCCGATGACCCGGCGCCCTCGCGGCCGCCACATGACTAGTCCGTTCGGGCAGGCCAAACACCACCCGACTGTGCCAGCGACGGGCCAGCCGGCCGTCCTTACCGTTTTTTTCGAGCCTCCACCTGTCTGCTGCCGGGCGGCGACCTGCCTCCCGGGACCGGTGGAACGACCCATCACAGGGAGGACCGATGCGTCCCGGATCGGCTATCGCGCTCCTGGTGCTGCTGGCCGCCATCGTCGGCGGCGCCGCCATCCAGTTGGTTCTCGGCGGCCGTTGACCCATGGCTCCCAGCACGCTCACGGGCATCGACGAGGACATCGTCGAGCTCGTTCGGCGTGCACAGCACGGGGACCGTGACGCCTTCGCCCAGATCTATGACCGGTACGTCGGGGAGATCTTCGGATTCGTGATGAACCGGGTTCGTCAACGGGAGACGGCGGAGGACCTGACCGGCGACGTGTTCATGCGGGCGTTTCGGCGCCTGCCCGACTTCGAGTGGAAGGGTGTCGACATCGGCGCCTGGATCATGACGATCGCTCGGAACCGCGTCGCCGACCACTTCCGCTCGTTCTCGACTCGGCTGGAACGGGCCTCCGACGACATCCGCCACGACGTCGAGGTCCGGGGCACCGACGCGCCCGAGCGCATCGCGGAGGGTCGTGAGCTGGCTCGACGCCTCGGACGGGCCCTGGAACGGCTCAGCGACGTGCACCGTGAGGTGATCATCGACGTGCTCTGGCCCGGGACGTCGGTCAGGAGATCGAGCCCCACCGTCCCGATGCCGGCCGCGCGCGCCCTCGAGACCGCGACACGGACGTCCTCCGG
>JAWWBG010000243.1:0-2640 GCA_033721095.1 Nitriliruptorales bacterium | reverse complement strand
GCACCGGACACGAGGCTGAAGATGTTGAAGCGGCAGTACTTGTTCGGTTGGAACAGGGAGTTTGCGATCTCGGGTGTCGAGGCAGAGTCGACGGCCCGGTAGTTCGTGGTCGTGCAGTTGCTCGACAGGTTCTGATCCAGTGCCGGATTGGATGTCCACGCGGGCTTGACCTGCACGATGGATGCCGCCTCACCGGCATCCCCGTCACCGCAGCTGGAGTCACCGGCATCGATCTCGACCTGGGCGCAGGCGCCGGCTTCGGTGGAGTCGAAGGCGACGATGCTCCAGTAGAGCTCGCCCGTTCCGAGACTGACGTTCTTGACACAGATCTGGGACGTCGAGCCATCCTGCGGCGCGCCGTTGTTGATGTCGACGGTCTCGCCGGTGTAGAAGGCCGTGATCGGGCCATCGCTGTAGACGGCGTCGTCGCAGCTCTCGAACTCGTTCACGATGGCGGCCTGGACATCGTCGGCACCGGCCGCGATGAACGTGTCCGTCGTGACGTCGTTGTCCTGGCTGTCGACATGGTCGACGATCTGCGCCAACAGGCCCGGGCTCAGCAGCAGGGTCCCCAGGAGCAGGACGAGCAGGAGACCGCTCGCATTCGAGGTACGGATTCGCGGTTGTTCCACATCGGTCGTCATGAACATTCCCTCCAGTTCGACCCGTGAACCGGTCGGCTGGACATTTGCCCCGCTCACGGGCCCCGCGGACATGGTCCCGGGGTCGGTCGCGACGCTAGATGCCGAGGTCGGCCATGCCATCAGGGTCAGGGCCCTGAACTTCTGGGCCCGAACCCTGATGCATTCGGATGCGTCGGATGCCTGGCGGTCCCGCACGCCCTCGATGGGGCCAGGGCGGCCGGTCGCCCGAGGCTGCCCCGGCGAAATAGTCTCTGACACACGTGTCAGGGTCGGAGTTCCATGCGCAGCACCTCTGCGATTGTCGCGGCCATCGTCGCGACGGTCATGCTGGCCCCAACGTCCCTCGCGCAGCAGCCGCTGGCCGAGATCATCCTCTCTCCCGAGGGCAACCACCTGTGGGCGTTCGACGCCGAGACGGGCGAGGCGCAGCTGGTGATCCGGGCCGTGAACGGCGGTGACCCCGGTGTCGAAGCACCTCCCGGCACTGAGCCCAAGGACATCAACGGCCAGGTGTGCGTCTCACCGGACCAAGCCCTCATCGTGACGGGCGAGGACACCGTCCTCGGGCCCGACGGCGGGCCGCCGGACGGCGGATCGTCGCACGACCCCCGCGTCGCGGGCTGGGGCATCTTCGGCATCGAGGGGGACCGGATCGGCGAGATCCGCGCCACCCAGGTGGGCAAGCTGGCGCCCGAGGGAGGGCAGGGGCCCGGCTACACCGGCGACCCGGACAATCACGGCTGTGGCTTTCTCGACGACAACCGCCTGTTGACGGGCGCGATCGGCGACCCCTTCCCGGGCCAGCCGGCCAACGGCCAGCTGTTCCTGTGGTTCGGGCCGTTCACAGCCGGGTTCGAGGAGGTCACCGACGACGGTGTGACGTTCTTCGTGGGCGAGGTCCCGCACTGCTCCCTCGATGACACGCTTGCCACCGTTGGCGGCATCGAGGTGACCCCGGACGGCGACGTCTACGTGGCCACCAATCGGCCCGACGACGACAACAACCCCGGCGGGATCTGGCGCTATTCGGGCAACTTCCCGTCGAGCTTCGAGGAGTGCACGCCCGAGTTCCTGGCCGCGAACGTCACGAAGGAACAGGTGATCACGTTTCCCGTTCTCCTCAACCCGACGGCGCCGACACCCTCGGGAGTCGTGCTGAGCCCGTCGGACACGCTGTATGTCTCGAGCGTCTTCACGTCGCACATCTCCGAGTTCACGCGTGACGGGACGTTCGTGCGCGACATCTGGCCGACGTCGCCGCTCGCTCCGCGCGTCCTTGCATCCGGGGACACGCCATTCGGGATGGTGGTCGACTCCTCCGGGGCGCTGTGGGTGGCCGACCTGGGGATCGTCGTGGCCCAGCCGGCGCCGGGGCAGGGGTCCGTGTTTCGCATCACGTTCGAGGACGGCGATCCGGTCCTGCCCGCCACCACGATCGCCGACGGCATGACCTTCCCCGACGGCCTGGGCCTGTACCGGCCGGCGGACCGCAGGGGACAGGTCGCGCCCGAGCCGACCCCCCAGCCGGACTCGGATGCCGGCGGACTGCCGGCGACCGGCGGCGGCCTGACACTCGCCGCTCTCGCCATCGCGACACTCGCGTCTCGACGAAGGACCAGGGCATGACCGAACCGACCTCCGAGACGCTGCTGGGCGGCGGCGCCGGCGAGTACGCCACGATCCCAGCCCATCACGGGGGCGTGGCGATCGCCGAGGTGTTGGCGGCCGCAGGCATCGAGCGAATCTTCGGTCTGCCGGGCGGGCACATCGCCGCGTTGTTCCAGGGCTGTGAGGCGTTGGGCATCGAGGTGCTGACGACACGGCACGAGTCGGCCGCGGTTCACATGGCCGAGGCGATCGCCCGCACGACCGGCCGAACCGGCGTTGCCGCCATCACCGCCGGGCCCGGCTTCACGAACGCAGTCACCGGATTGGCGAACGCGGAGCGGACCGGCATACCGGTGGCCGTCTTCGGAGGCCGGACGCCGCTCTCGCT
>JAWWBG010000242.1:0-2650 GCA_033721095.1 Nitriliruptorales bacterium | reverse complement strand
CTCGACCCGACGAGAAGCGGGTGAGACGATCAGTGTACATTTGTCTCATCGGCCCACCAATGCTGACGAGGGACTGATGGCAGCGACGAAGACGGCAGAATCCGAGACCCCGACCTTCACGGTGCTTGCCCCGGCCACCGGCGCGGTGGTTGGCGAGTACCCGCTGATGGATGCGGACGCCGTCGCCGAGGTTGCCGCCACGGCACGCGACGCCCGACGTGGCTGGGCCGATCTCGGGTTCGATGGCCGCGCCAGGGTGCTCGGCCGCTTCCGCCGCCGCCTGGTCGATCATCAGGACCTCATGGTCGAGACCATGATCGCCGAGACCGGCAAGACGCACGAGGACGCCGCCAGCGACCTGCTGTTGGTGGTCGGCTGGTTGCACCACTGGGCCCGCACGGCGGCGGACCTGTTGGCCGACCAGCCGATCTCGACGTCGTCTCCGTTCCTGGTCGGACGTCGCAACTTCATCGCCTACCGCCCGCGCGGCGTCGTCGGTGTGATCGGTCCCTGGAACGTCCCGTTGTCCCTCACGGTCGGCGACGCCATCCCGGCACTCATGGCCGGCAACACCGTGATCATCAAGCCCTCCGAGGTGACGCCGGCGTCGGCCGTCCTGGCCCAGAAGCTGTTCCTGGAGTCCGGTGGGCCGGAGGGCGTCCTCAACGTCGTCACCGGCGACGGCGCGACGACGGGCACGGCCTTGGTCGACAACGTCGACTACGTCCAGTTCACCGGGTCGGTCCGGACGGGCAAGAAGATCGCCAAGCGATGCATCGACCGCATGATCGGCTACTCGCTCGAGCTGGGCGGGAAGGACGCGATGATCGTGCTGGCCGACGCAAACCTCGACCGCGCCGCCAATGCCGCCGTCCAGTACGGGTTCTTCAACACCGGCCAGATCTGCATGTCCGCCGAGCGCGTCTACGTCGAGCGCTCGGTCCACGACGAGTTCGTCGCCAAGGTCGTCGGCAAGGTCAAGCAGCTCCGCCAGGGCGCCCCGGCCGGACCCGGGTCGGTCGACGTGACGGTGATGATCCACCCGCCACAGCGAGACATCGTCGAAGCGCACGTCAGGGACGCTGTCCGCAAGGGAGCAACCGTCCTGACGGGCGGCACCAGCACCACGGGGCCCGGCCACTACTACAGCCCGACTGTCCTCACGAACGTCACGCACGAGATGAAGTGCATGACCGAGGAGACCTTCGGGCCGACGCTGCCGATCATGGCCGTGGGGTCGGTCGAGGAGGCCATCGAGCTGGCCAACGACAGCCCCTACGGGCTCACGGCGTCCGTGTTCACCAGCGACCTCGCCCGCGGTGAGGCGGTTGCCCGTCGCCTCGAGGCCGGCACGGTGACCGTGAACGACATGATGGTCCACCTGTCGGCGGGTGAGCTGCCGATGGGCGGGCACAAGTCCTCGGGCACGGGCGTGCGCAACGGCGCGGAGGGCATCCGCAAGTTCTGCACGCAGACGGTGATCCAGGTGCCGCGGATGGCCCCGTCGAACGAGCCGCACTGGTTCCCCTACACCAAGACGACGACGCGGATCCTGTCAGGCCTGTCGAAGGTCCTCTACGGCCGCCCTGACGTGTCGCTCAACCCGCTCGAGAGCCGACCCGTCACCGCCATGAAGCACTGGTTCGACCGGCTGACGGCCGACCGCAACGATCGCTGATCACCCAACTGGTTCCCCCCGAGTTCGGGCGGGGTCAGCCCCTCCGGTATCCTTCGTGAGACAAATCGACCATGAATGTCTCACGCACCGAGGGGACCCATGCGCGTCGGAATGCAGCTCCAGTACGCCGGTGACGTCGTCGGCGCCGCCGACCAGGTCGCGGCGTACGAGCAGGCCGGCCTCGACGTCGTCTGGGTCGCGGAGGCCTACGGCTTCGACGGCGTGAGCCTCATGGGCTACCTGGCCGCCACGACCGAGACGGTGGCGATCGGCAGCGCGATCCTCAACGTCTACTCGCGGACACCCGCGCTGATGGCACAGGTGGCTGCGGGTCTCGATGCCGTCTCCGGTGGCCGGTTCGAGCTCGGGCTCGGAGCCAGCGGCCCCCAGGTCATCGAGGGCTGGCACGGCCTGCCGTATGCCCAGCCCGTTGCACGCACGCGGGAGATGATCGAGCTCGTCCGGCGGATGCTGCGCCGGGAGGTCATCGAGCACGGGGGGCTGTTCACGCTGCCCTTGCCTGCCGAGCAGGGCACCGGACTGGGCAAGCCGCTGAAGATGCTGGCGCACCCCGTGCGCGACCGCATTCCGATTCACGTCGCCGCCCTCGGCCAGAAGAACGTCGAGATGACGGCCGCGATCGCGGACGGATGGATGCCG
Organism: Nitriliruptorales bacterium; assembly: GCA_033721095.1. Taxonomy (GTDB): domain Bacteria; phylum Actinomycetota; class Nitriliruptoria; order Nitriliruptorales; family Nitriliruptoraceae; genus JAWWBG01. Next base: position 312 of record JAWWBG010000242.1, on the reverse strand, counting down.
ATCTTCTGGTCGCCCGAGCACGCTGCAACGGTCCACGGCGACGCGTTGGCTGCCGGCAAGGCCAAGCGCGCCAGTGAGCTCGGTGATCTCGACATCATCACCGGCGGCATGCTGGCGATCGCTCCCGACGAGCAGACCAAGAACGCGCTGCTCGACTTCGCACGACCGATGTACGCGCTCTACATCGGTGGCATGGGCGCCAAGGGCAGGAACTTCTACAACACGCTCGTCACGAACATGGGCTGGGGGGAGGAGGCCGCGAAGATCCAGGACCTCTACCTCGACGGGAAGAAGGACGAGGCCGCTGCGCTG
>JAWWBG010000241.1:0-2675 GCA_033721095.1 Nitriliruptorales bacterium | reverse complement strand
GGCGAGGCCGCCAACGACATGGTGATGAACCGCGGTGTGAGCCCCGAGCGGATCGCCAGCGGCGCGATCTGATCCCGTGCCGGCTGCCGGCCTCAGCCCGCGGGTTCGTCGACCATGAAGGTCACGCCGGCGTGCTGGTTGAGCCGGTCGACGAGCGCCCCACCCATGGCCGCCGCGGGTGTGAGGATCCCACCGCCGCTGTCGAGCTCGTCGAGGGCCAGGCAGGCAGCCGCCTCACCGAGCATCTTGGCCGTTGATCCGTAGCCGGGGTCGCGGTCCCCCTCGACGCGTGTGCGCAGCACGACGTTGCCGTCGGTGTCATGGGCGTGGAACCGGATGTCGAAGAAGCCGCGTTCCTGTGTCCGCGGCGAGGGGCCCTGGCCGGGATCGGGACCGAACCGTTCGGCGAGCTTGCGAACCGGTCCGATCCCGCCGCCCGCCTTCGCGGCGGCCATGCCGGCCGCAACGGAGGTCGCCAGCACCAGCCCCGCAGGTCCGCGCGGCAGTCGCAGGCGTTCGTCGACGCGGAAGTCCTCACCCCAGGGTTGGGCGAGCAGGGCATGGGATCGTCGGATGATGCGCAGGTCGACGATGGCCATCAGCCAGGGCGCCGTCCAGTGGCCGTCGGCGTCCTGTGTCGGTCGGGCCGGGTCGGGGCCGTCGGCACCGTGGCGCAGTCCGGGTGGGTTCAGGGCATAGGGATCGTCGAAGACATGGTCGGCGTCGCCGGAGCCGAGCTCGGCCAACAGGTCGATCGCGCTGGCGAACGTCCCGCCGCTCACGCCGCCCCACGCGCCTGCGATGCGGATCGAGATGTGCGGGGACGGCGAGCCGGTCTGCTCGATCATCCGCTGCTGCGTGAACCAGGTGCCGAGGTCCGTGGGGATGCAGTCGAATCCGGCTGCGTGCACGATGCGAGCACCGCTCGCAGCCGCCGCGTCGTGGTGCTCGTCGACCATCCGGCGCATCCATTGGACCTCGCCGGTGAGGTCGCAGTAGTCCGTGCCGGTCTCGACGCAGGCGGCGACCAGCTCGTTGCCGTACCGGGCGTAGGGTCCGACGGTCGTGCAGACGACCCTGGCGTTGGCAACCAGCGAGCGCAGCGAGCCGGGATCTGTCGCGTCGCCGAGGACGATCGGCACGTTTGCCGCCGCGGGGCCGAGATCCGAGCGGAGCTCCTCGAGCTTGGACTGGTTGCGCCCGCCGATCGCCCACCGGAGCTCGCCGTCGACGCCGTGACGAGCGAGCAGGTGCTCGGCAACGAGCTTGCCGGTGAAACCCGTCGCGCCCCATAGGACGACGTCGAAGGGACCGGTGTCAGCGCTCACGCCGACCGCAGTTCTGGATTGTCGAGGGTGATGCGCACGACCGCGTCGTCGGTGCCATTGCGAGTCGCGACGGCGTGACCGGTCAGGTGGCGCCCCTTCACGACCACGTCGACGGGCCCACCCTCACCGGTGAAGTTGTGCCACCAGACCTTCTCGTCGGGCCACCCGACGGCAACGGTCAGATAGGCGCCCTTGTCGCGATAGAACGCGGGAAGGGTGTACTGCTTGCCGCTGCGGCGGCCCGTGTAGCTGATCACGGCGATGCGGTCGCTCACGAGCCGATGGAGGGGCGACTGGACCAGCGCGCGCAGGGGACGGTTGATCGTTGCGTTCATGAGTCGGAAGGGCAGTCCGGCCGCCATGAGTGGGTCCTTTCAGCCGTCGCCGGCGAGCCACTTGTCGAGGCTCTTGCGGGCCTCGATGCGCACCTTGGTGCGCACGGCCGGCGTCCATCCCAGGGTCCAGCCGACGGGCCCGAACGCCTGTCGCGACCAGCGCCAGAAGTTGAACCGGTCGACGTGCTCGACGATCAGCCCGTCCTCGATGCGCATCGTGGCGTCGATGATGTTGTGCACCTTTCGGCCCGTCGCGCCGAACGTGTAGGTCGGCTCCCAGTGGGCCGAGCCCGTGGCCTGGTCCTCGACGACATCGGAGACGGTGAGCTCGAGGTCCGTACCGCGGGCGATCAGCATCTTCCACATGCCGCCGATCTCCTCGCGCCCGGTGAGGTCGAAGACCTCGTCGCGGAAGGTCGCGTCGGCTGCGTAGCAGTCCTCCATGGCCTGACCGTCGCGCGCCAGGAAGGCGTCGTAGAGCCTGCGAACGACGTCGGTGGGCATGCGTTGTCTCCCCGTGGAGCCGGCATGGTGGCAGGTCAGCCGGCGTGGGTCCATTCGGCCGCGGGATCCTGGCCGTAGTAGTCGCGGAAGACGGCGTACAGCTCCGGTCGGTCGAGGGCGAGATCAACCGGCCGGGTGAAGAACACCTCCGTCGTCACGGCGAAGAACTCCCCGGGTTCCGTGGCGGCGTAGCCACGCAGCATCGGGCTGCCGCGACCGCGACGAAGGGCCCGGTACTCGCCATCGCAGACCGACCGCCACCGGGACACCAGGTCGCGGCCGACCGCGGGCGTGCCGTCGATGGGGCCGTTCTCGGCGTCGAGCTTGTGGGCGAACTCGTGGTAGGCGACGTTGCGGCCAGCGTCAGGATTCAGCGCCTCGTGTCGCAGGTCGGTCCAGTTGATGAACACGGGGCCGTGTTCGGTGGTGTGGCCTGCCACGGGCTCGGGTCCCGCCACGACCGTCTCGGGAATCGGGCCGGCGCGCTCGCCCTCCAACGTGATGGTGC
>JAWWBG010000240.1:0-2718 GCA_033721095.1 Nitriliruptorales bacterium | reverse complement strand
CGGTGTACGGGTCGGCGCCCGCCAGCAACTCGTCGCCGTCGAGCAGCCCGGGCAGCTCGCCGCTGGGCTCGCCGGGGGCAAGGCGTACGTAGCGCTCGACGGTCGTGAAGGCGGGCGCGACCTCGGCCAGCGGGCCGAGCAGCTCGTCGTCGACGAAGACGACCTTGTCCTCGGCGTGGTTGACGATGTAGGCGATCTGCTCGTCGAACAGGCGGACGTTCACGGTGTGCAGCACGGCACCAACGAGGGGGACGGCGTAGTACAGCTCGAAGTGCCGCGCGCTGTTGAATCCGAACGAGGCCACGCGGTCGCCGGGCTCCACGCCCAGGTCCTCGACGAGCACCCGAGCCATCCGCAGGATCCGTTCACCGGCCTCGGCGTACGTGAATGTCCCGTCGTGGCCGATGACCCGCCCGTCGCCATGGACCGTCCGCATGCGGTCGAAGATCATCCGCAGGGTCAGCGGCGTGACCTGCATCCGACCGGGCAGGAATCCCTGGGTCATGGCTGCTCCTCCGGGGCGGCGGTGTCGTCGGTGTTGACCTCGGCGGCGAGCAGCAGCACGGCCGCGTCGGCGGGCACCCGTGGGTCGAGGCCGGTGATCTCGGTGATTCGCTTGAGCCGGTACAGGACGGTGTTGGCATGGACGTGGAGCCCGGCGGCAGTCATCGGCACGGATCCGCTGCGCAGGAAGGCTGCGAGGGTCGCCACGAACGTGCCATCGCGGTCCTCGGTGGCGAGCGGTGCCAGCACGCGGCTGCGAAGGGCGTCTCGAACACGGTCACTCGACCGCGCGAGGTGCTCGACGAACAGGTCCTCGAGTCCGAGGACGCTGTCCTTGCGTCCGGCGGCCACGGCGGCCTCGAGGAGCCGCTCGACGAGGGTCACCTCGGAGCGCAGGGGCGACCCGATCTCGGTCGGCTCACCGACGATGGCCAGGTCGGCCCGCGCGGCGAGACGGAGCACGCTGGCGTCGAGACTGTCTGCGGACGCGAGCACCAGCAGGCCGCCGCCGCGGTGCCCGACGAACCCACCGTCCCGGAGCGTCGCGGCCACGGCGTCCACGTTGGCCGTGACGTGCTCACCGGCCAGGAGCACGGGCGCGTACCGACGTGCGAGAGTGATCCCGAAGCGGGCGGCCAGTCCCGCCGCGTCGGCCGGGTCCACGGCCAACAGCGCGTCGACGAGCTCGCGCCGTTGTGCGTCGATTCGGCGCAGCTGCTCGTGCGAGGCGTTGACGTAGCCCTCGGCGAAGGCGGTCGAGATGCGGTCGATGTACTGCAGCCACAGCCCGGCCAACGTCGCCACGACGCGTCCGTCGGTCGGACCGGCCGTGCCGGTGATGTCCTCCCACACGACTCGGGCCGCCAGCCGGAAGGCGTGCAGCGAGTCCTCCAGCGTGATGCCCATCTGCAGCCGGCGTCGACCCGCCCAGCGGAAGTCGCTGTCGTCGATCGCGTCCATGTCCTGGCCGGCCAGCACGCGCTCGCAGAAGATCACGACGGCTGCGCGGCTCGTCCGCAGGACCTCGGTCTCGAACAGGCGCTCGTCGATCTGTGCGTAGGACGGGATGGCCGTCCGGTACGACGCCCCCATGCGCGGCACGAGCCGGTCGAGGTCGTCCAACAGTCGCTGGGCGACGGGCGCCAGCTCGTCGGTGGGCGCCTCAGCCACGGCGACCCGCCTTCGCTCGGGACCGGCCCTGCGACGGCTTGCCGACGATGCGTTCGGACAACAGCCTGCCGATGCCGAGGTGGCTGGCGAGGCTGGCGCGGTCGATCGTGTCGACGTCGCCCTCGTGCACGATGGCGCCCTTCTGCATGACGTGCACGCGGTCGGCGACCTCGAGCGCGAAGGTGATGTTCTGCTCGACGAGCAGGATCGTCACGCCGGCCTCGTTGGTGTCGCGCAGCAGCTGGACGAGGTCGCCGATGATCGCCGGCGCCAGCCCGGCGGACGGCTCGTCGATGAGCAGCAGCCGGGGCTCGGACATCAGGGCACGCGCGACGGCCAGCATCGCCTGCTCGCCACCGGACATGCCGCCGGCGATCTGGTGGCGTCGTTCCGCGAGGCGAGGGAAGCGGTCGAGCATCGAGGCCAGCAGGTCGTCGTAGCGCTCGGGCGTCCGACGCCGCACGACGTAGGCGCCGAGCCGGAGGTTCTGCTCGACGGTCAGCTCGGGGAAGACCTGGCGACCCTGGGTGACATGGCCGAGGCCGGCCTCGACCCGCTCCTCGGCGCCGAGCGGCGACAGGTCGCGGCCCTCGAGCAGCACGCGCCCCGCCCAGGCGGGCACGAGGCCGGCGATGACCTTCATGGTCACCGACTTGCCGGCACCATTGAGGCCGAGCAGCCCAGCGACCTCACCCTGCTTCACGTGGAAGTCGAGGGCGTGCAGCACGGTGTTGCCGCCGAAGCCCGTCGACAGCCCCTCGATGTCGAGGATGTTGGGTGTGCCCGCAGCCGGCGTCGTCATGCGGGCACCGCCACCCGTGCGGCCTCACTGGCTCCCAGGTAGGCGTCCAGGACGTGCTCGTCCGCCATGATCTCGTCGGGATCCCCGGATGCGATGATCGCGCCGCGGTCCATCACGTACACGAGGTCGCAGACGTCGAGGACCAGCGGCACGTGGTGTTCGATGAGCAGCACGGTCTGGCCGTGGGTGTCCCGCAGGTCGCGCAGCGCGTCGGCGAGATTCTCGACGGCCGCGGGTGCCAT
>JAWWBG010000239.1:0-2781 GCA_033721095.1 Nitriliruptorales bacterium | reverse complement strand
GTCTTGATGGCCTCCTGGTAGGACTTCCAGTCCGCCAGGAAGGCGTCCAGCCCCTTGTCGGTCAGCGGGTGCGCCACCATCTGCCGGAACACCTTGGCCGGCATCGTGGCGACGTCCGCGCCCGCGAGGGCCGCGTCAACGACGTGCTGAGGGTGGCGCAGGGATGCGGCCAACACCTCGGTGTCGTAGCCGTGCGTGCGGAAAATCGCACAGATTCGTTCGAGGAGGTCGATGCCATCGGAGGCGATGTCGTCGAGCCGCCCCAGGAACGGAGAGACGAAACTTGCTCCCGCCTGCGCAGCCAGTATGGCCTGTGTCGGCGAAAAGCACAACGTGACGTTCGTCCTGATCCCGTCGCGTGACAACTGCCGAACCGCTCCCAGGCCCTCCGGGATCAGCGGAATCTTGACGACGACATTGTCGGCGATCTCCGCCAGCTGGCGCCCTTCCGAGACCATCTCGTCGAGCGTGGTCGACAGGACCTCGGCCGAGACGTCGCCGTCCACCTCGGCGCAGATCTCCTTGATCATCGAGGCGAAGTCCTTGCCCTCACGGGCTGCGAGCGTCGGGTTGGTGGTGACGCCGGCGAGGACGCCCCATCGATTGATCTCGGCGATCTCGTCGATGTTGGCGGTGTCGAGAAAGAGTTTCACGAGGTGGAGCTCCCAGTCTGTGCTGGTCGCCGGGGGGAAGCGGGCGGCGCCCGGACGAGCGACGTCAGCCGCGGTGCGGCCGTGCCACGCGAAGGAATCGAACGAGGTGCGGATCCGGATGGTGTCCGGTCTTGCACCGGGACGTCGTCACCTGCGCCTGGCGCGGTGTGACGGGGTTCATCGTAGCCAACGCCGCAGCCGCCTCCGTGATTCCCGGCACCGTCAGCCCGCGCCGTGGCGTGACAGGACCAGGCGGCGGACGGCAGTCACGGCCTCGTCGGCAGCCGCCCGCGCCTGGCCGAGCACGGCATCGGAGACGAGAACGGGCTCGTCGTGGAAGCTCACGGGTGCGACCTCCCCCGTTCGCCGGGCGGCGGCTTCCCGCCAGCTGGCGGGGAGCTCGGCGGGCAGCGACGCCTCGCACATCTCGGCAAACGCCAGCGTCCAGGAGCGCGGCACGACCTGGACCCACTGGTAGCCGCCACCGCCCGTTGCGACCCAGCGCCCGCCGCAGACGTCGTGCGCCAGCCGGTGCAGCCGACCGACGATGCGGGCGAACTCGTCGACGGTCAGCGCGAGGTGTGCCAGCGGATCCGTCGCGTGCGTGTCGCACCCGAGCTGGGTGACGAGGATGTCGGGGGCGAAGGCGCGGACCAGTGGCTCCACGATCGCGTCGAAGCTGTCGAGCCAGACCGAGCCCGTGGTGCCGGGATGGAAGGGGATGTTCGCGGCCGAACCGGGAGCCCCGCGACCACCGATGTCCTCGCTCGCGCCGGTGCCCGGGAACAGGAAGCGCCCGGACTCGTGCAGCGAGATCGTGAGGACCCGGGGGTCATCGGCGAACATGACCTCAACGCCGTCGCCGTGGTGCACGTCCACGTCGACGTAGACGATGCGCTCGGCCCCGTGTTCGAGGAGCCAGTCGATCGCGACCGCAGGGTCGTTGTAGATGCAGAAGCCAGCAGCGCGATCGGGCATGGCATGGTGGAGCCCACCGGCGGGATTGAAAGCGTGATCGGCATGCCCCTCCCAGACCTGGCGGGCTGCCTCCTTCGAGGCGGCACACACGTCCAGTGACGCCTGGTGCATGCCCGGAAAGACTGGGTTGTCGCCCGGCCCGAGGCCGAACTGCCAGTCTGCCCTGATGCTCGGATCGGCCGAGACTCGACGGACCGCGCGGATGAACTCCGGTCGGTGGAGGCGAAGGACCTCCTCCTCAGCCGGCTGCTCGGGGAGCACCTCGACGACCCGCTGGCCGTCGACGAGGCCGAGCTCGCGGATCAGGTCGACGGTGAGCTCGACCCGGATCGGCGCGAGCGGATGGCCGGCGCCGAAGTCGTAGGAGATCTGGTCGTTCCAGACGAGGGCGACTCGTCCGACGGCGTTGGGGCCCTCTCCAGCCATGGTCCCAGCCTACGGAGGGTCAGGCGGGCCGGAAGGGCCGGAATGCCCCTGCCCGGTCCCAGCGCAGGTCGAGTCGTCGCCAACCCGGTGTTGCGAGGGCGTCGAGCCCAGCTGCCTCGCTGCCACGCACCACGGCCGCGACGGACGGGCCAGCGCCGCTCAACCACGCATGGATGCCGGCGTCTCGGAGCGTGGCGATCAGCTCCCCGCTGGGGCCCATGATCTCCAGGCGAGCAGGCTCGTGGAGTCGATCGCCGGCGGCTGTCGGGATCGGCGGCCAGAGCCCGGCGAGCGTGCCCGTCACCAGCCCGGCGCGAGCCGCCTGGGCCGCGGCGTCCGAGGCCGTGAGGCTCGTCGGAAGCACAGCGCGCGCCTCGCTCGTGAGCTGTTGCTCGTCGGGGACGAAGACGACGGGGCGCAATGACCGTGACGGACTGGCCGTGCGGACAACGAGCTGGTCGCCGTCGTCGACGGCACACACGACGAATCCACCGATGGTGGCCGGTGCCACGTTGTCGGGATGGCCCTCGAGCTCGGCCGCCAGCTCGACGGCCGCAACATCGGTGACGGGCACGTCGACCAGCTGTCGAGCAAGGGCGATGCCGGCGACGATTGCGGAGCTGGACGAGCCGAGCCCACGAGCCAGCGGAATCGCGTTGTCGACCTCGACACTGATGTCGGGGACATCCACGTGGTGCCGCACACAGAAGGCCGTGAGCGCCTC
>JAWWBG010000238.1:0-2813 GCA_033721095.1 Nitriliruptorales bacterium | reverse complement strand
TCGTGCGGCCCGCGGACGTCCGCGTGGCCAGGTCGCCGCCAGGTTGCTCGCCGACGTGCCCCGGGATGCCGCCAATCGGCTTCCCGTCGGCATCGGGGAGCTCGACCGCGTCCTGGGCGGCGGACTCGTGGCGGGCTCGGTCATCCTGCTCGGCGGCGAGCCCGGGACCGGCAAGTCCACGCTGCTCCTGCAGGCGGCGGCTGCCCTCGCCGGCGGCCACGACGTCGTCTACGTGTCCGCGGAGGAATCCGCGTCCCAGGTGCGGCTCCGGGCCGAACGACTCGGCGTGGTCGAAGCGCAGCTCCGGGTCGCCGCGGCGACCGGGCTCCCGGACGTGCTGGGGCTGGTCGAGGAACACGATCCCGATGTCCTGATCCTCGATTCGGTCCAGACCGTCCATGACCCCGAACGTGACTCGTCGGCGGGGTCGGTCGTCCAGGTCCGCGAGTGCGCGGCCGCCCTGGCGCGGATGTCCAAGGCCCGCAACGTCGCGACTGTTCTGGTCGGGCACGTCACCAAGGAGGGGTCGCTGGCGGGCCCGCGGACGCTTGAGCACCTCGTGGACGCGGTGCTGTTGATGGAGGGCGACCGTGCGCATGCGCTCCGGCTGCTTCGGGCCGTGAAGAACCGGTTCGGGGCTGCTGGTGAGGTCGGGTGCTTCGAGATGACGGGTGCCGGCCTCGATGAGGTCTCCGATGCCTCGCGACTCTTCCTCGATGACCTCGACTCGTCACCGCCGGGCGTGTGTCGGACCGTCCTGCTCGAGGGACCCCGTCCCGTTGCCGTCGAGATCCAGGCGCTGGCGGTCCCCTCCTCCCTTGCGAGCCCACGACGGCAGACCAATGGCCTCGACGGGTCACGGGTGGCCGTGCTCGCCGCCGTCCTGCAGCGGCGGACCGACGTGGCGATCGCCAACCGCGACCTGTTCGCGAGCGTTGTCGGGGGCATCCGCGTCGAGGAGCCGGCCGGTGACCTCGCCCTCACACTCGCCGTCGCATCCAGCGTCGCCGATCGACCACTGCCACCCCGTCTTGTCGCCATCGGCGAGGTGGGACTGGGTGGCGAGGTCCGTGCGGTGCCCCAGCTGGAGCGACGACTCGCGGAGGCGAGGCGTGTCGGCCTGTCCGCCGCCGTGGTGCCACGCCGCTGGGATGGACCCGACCATGGGCTGCACCTCCACCGCGTGGGCTCGGTCACCGAGGCTGTTGCGGTGCTGGAATCGACCCCCGGCACCAGTGCGCCACGCGAACATCTCGACACTGGTCTCGCGGCCGCGGTCGGCTGAACGAACGGGAACGCACTTGCGGTCAGGGCGGGAAGCGGTTCGATAGGCTCGCGCGGACACCGCACGCTGCCATGGGAGGGCCGCCGCCATGGCCAATCCCACCAGCAACGGGGACCTGGCCCCGGTCCTGGGTCGACTTGCCCCCGGCACCGTTCTTCGCGAGGGCATCGAACGCATCATCCGCGCCGGCCGCGGCGCCCTCATCGTCATCGGCACCAACGACGCCGTCGAGTCCTGCGTCTCCGGCGGCTTCAAGATCGGGATAAACGCCACGGCCCAGCGCATCTCCGAGCTCGCGAAGCTCGACGGCGCCCTGATCGTCGACGACGCCGCCGAGAAGATCCTGCTCGCCAACGTGCACCTCGTTCCCGACCACACCATCCCGACCACCGAGACCGGCACCCGCCACCGGTCCGCCGAGCGCGTCGCCAAGCAGACGGGCATGCCCGTCGTCTCGGTCTCCGAGTCGATGTCGATGGTCACGCTGTACTACGGCGAACGTCGCCAGGTCCTCGAAGAAGTTTCCTCGCTGCTGTTCCGCGCCAACCAGGGCCTGGCCACACTCGAGCGCTACCGCGCCCGGCTCGACGAGGTCGCCGCCACCCTGTCGGCCCGCGAGGTCGAGGACTCCGTGACCCTTCGCGACGTCGCCCTCACGCTGCAACGGGCCGAGATGGTCCGCCGCATCGCCGGGGAGGTCGAGGAGATCATCGCGGAGCTCGGCACCGAGGGGCGACTGATCCGGCTCCAGCTCGACGAGCTGATGGCCTCCGTCGACGCCGAACGCGAACTCATCGTCGAGGACTATGTCGCCGACCGACGACGCAAGCTGTCGGTCCCGCTCGCCGCCCTTGGCGAGCTGGACACCGAGGACCTGCTCGAGCTCGAGAACATCGTCACCGCCCTCCTCCACGAGGACCCCAACCTCGAGCAGCCGGTCACTCCCCACGGGTTCCGGCTGCTGCACAAGATCCCTCGGCTGCCCGACCGGCTCATCCGCCGGCTCGTGCAGCAGTTCCAGACGCTCCCGCGGCTCATGGACGCCACGCTCGACGAGCTCGGGCAGGTCGAGGGGATCGGCGCCGCGCGTGCCCGCAGCATCCAGACCGGCCTGCGCCGCCTGGCCGAGTCCACCCTTCTCGAGCGCTACGTCTGAGCCGGCCGGGTCCCGCCCCACCGGCCCACGCACGGCATTCCCGGTGGAGCGATCTGGGGGTCTGCGGTACCATCGAGGCCGCAGCAAGCCCGTTCAGCACGGTCGCGGAGGACTCCAGCAGGTTCCAGGTTCCCGTTGTCGACCGCCAGGGGGCTTTCGGCACGCAGCGAACCGGGTCCTGCCGTTCTGTGCGTCCCGCGTGACACCTCATCGGAGCAGTCCATGTCCTACCGCGTCGGCGAAACCGTTGTCTATCCACATCACGGGGCAGCCGTCATCGAAAGCAAGGAGACGCGGGAACTGAAGGGCGAGCAGTGCGACTACCTCGTCCTGCGTCTGACCTACGGCGACCTGACCGTCATGGTCCCCGAG
>JAWWBG010000237.1:0-2825 GCA_033721095.1 Nitriliruptorales bacterium | reverse complement strand
TCCTCTACGGCGACGAACGGGGCCGGACGGGTGCGGGAACGGCCAGCCCGGCAACCAGCGGCGAGGCGCGCGCCTTCTGGCGGTGGCTGGCGCGCGCAGCCCCTGCGGCCGCCGGCCTCTGGCCCGCACAGGCCGTCGCGAACCACGCGCTGCTCGGACGACCCGTGTGCGACACGGCGTCCGCGGCCTCGCTCTATCCACTCCACAACGGCGTCGACTGGGACGAGGACGAGATCGGCGACGCGGGAGGGTCTGCAGCGCTGGCTCCCGATGTACTCCCACTCGGCATGCCGGCGGGCGAACGTGACGGGGTCACGATCGCGTCGGGTTCGGTTGACGCCCTCGGCGAGCAGGCCGTGGCCGGCGCCACCGAGCCGGGCGACGTCCTGGTCGTGCTCGGGTCGACGCTGCTCACGTGGGCAGTCACGGACGAGTGGCGCGAAGCCGAACGACTCTGGAGCATCCCGCACACCGCTCCGGGCCGCTTCCTCATCGGCGGCGCGAGCAACGCCGGGGGGCTCTTCATCGACCTGGTCCGCGGCGTCCTCGGACTGGGCGCTCCCGGCGACGATCCCGCAACGGACGGCCTCGACCCGTCCGACATCCCGGTCTGGGAGCCGTATCCCCGCGGGGAGCGGACCCCGCTGCACGACCCGGACCGCCGTGCCGTCCTCCACGGCCTTTCGCTCACGCACGGTCCAGCCGCCGTGCTCCGTGCCGCCCACGAGGCGAGCGGTTTCGTCATCCGCCACCATCTCGAGCTGGCGGGCGTCGAGGCTCGTCGGCTCGTCGTGAGTGGTGGCGGCAGCCAGTCTCCTGGCTGGGTGCAGGCGGTGTGTGACGCGACCGGGCTGGCAGCCGACGTCGTCGCGGTCCCGGAGGGCGGCGCGCTGGGCGCGGCCTGGGTTGCTCGGATGGCGGCCGGACTCGAGAGCGGCCTCGGGGACGCCGTGCGGTGGTCCGGCACCGCTCGGCGACACGAGCCGAACGAGACGTGGGCGGCTGCGTGCCGCGACCGACACGAGGAGTTCCTCGGCAACACCGGCCTGTGAGGGCGACGACAAGGAGCCACGAATGGACGCCCCGACCCGACGCCAGCGGTTCAACCACGTGGCGCTGACCGTCCCGGCCGACGATCTCGACGAGTCCGGCCGCGCCGACCTCCTCGACTTCTACGGCACCGTGTTCGGCTGGGAGGAGCTGCCGATCACCGAGGACCGCAAGCAGCTCGTGCTCCGGGCCCACAGCTTCGAGCAGTTCGTGTTCGTGATGTCCTCGGACGAGCCGATGCAGGGGACGTTCATGAGTCATTTCGGCCTGTCGGTGCCCAGCAAGGAGGAACTGGACGACCTGTGGGAGCGCTGTCGAGCCTTCGCCGACCGCGACGACCGGGTCGAGCTGACGGACCCGGAGGTCGAGAACCAGCACGACGTGTTGCTGCTGCACAGCTTCTACGTGCGGTTCCTGCTCCCGATGACCATCGAGGTCCAGTACTTCGACTGGACCAACGACGACGTTCGCGCCGTGGTCGAGGCCGAGCGAGTCCCCTGAGGCCCGGCGGCTGTCGGTGCGTGCGCCTCCGACGCCCTCGCATACCCTGACGCGCGTGTCAGGGTGACACGGGCGTCAGGGTCGATTCATGACGAACGCGGGAGCAGCCCCCGACCAGCTCGAGGACCGCGAGCTGTTCGAGGAGTTCACCTCTGCAGACCAGATCAGTGGCGACATCCGCGATCCCTGGCCCGAGTACGCCGAGCGGCGGGCCACCAATCCCGTCTGGCTGAGCAGCCCGGCCATGAACGGGCAGGCCGGCCAGGCGGCCGACCACGGTGCCGTCTACCAGCTGTACCGATTCGAAGACTGCGACCGAGCGCTGCGGGACGCCGAGACCTTCAGCTCGGGCGGCTACGAGGGCGTGATGGGCGTGGTCATGGGCCACACCATCCTCGAGATGGACGCGCCTGAGCACCTCACGCACCGCGGGTTGGTCGCGCAGGCGTTCCGACCGAAGGTCCTTCGGGACTGGGAGCGGGACGTCATCGTCCCTGTCATCGACGAGCTGATCGATGCATTCGTCGACCGCGGCCGGGCGGAGCTGGTCGCCGAGTTCACGGCACGGTTCCCGATCCTCGTGATCGCCTCCATGCTCGGACTGCCGCGCGAGGACCACTGGAAGTTCCTGCGCTGGTCCCTCGACCTGATCAGCGTGAGTCGCGACTGGGATCGAGGAGTCCAAGCCTCCAACGAGCTCAGCGCGTACTTCGGGGCGATCGTGGCCGACCGGCGCGCCAACCCGCGCAACGACCTCATCAGCCAGCTGGTCCGGGCCGAGCTGGACGACCACGTGCTGGTCGACGAGGAAATTCTCCCCTTCCTCAAGCTGCTGCTGCCGGCTGGCGCCGAGACCACCTACCGATCGACGGGCAACCTGCTGTTCGGGCTGCTCGGCAACCCGGTGATGCTCGCCGAGGTTCGGGCGGACCGCAGCCTGGTCGTGGCAGCGATCGAGGAGGCACTGCGGTGGGAGCCGCCGCTGCACACCATCATCCGGCGCGTCACCAGCGACGTCGAGCTGTCGGGCGTCATGATCCCGGCCGGCTCGAGCGTGGTCGTCAACCTCGGTGCGGCCAACCGCGATCCGTCACGCTGGGACGACCCGGACACCTTCGACATCCACCGGCCCCCCGTGCCGCACCTGGCGTTTGCGTCCGGGCCGCACACGTGCCTGGGCATGCACCTCGCCCGGGCCGAGATGCGCGTCGCCCTCGAGACGCTCCTGGATCGGCTCCCGAACCTGAGACTCGAGCAGACCGAGGGTGAGGACC
>JAWWBG010000236.1:0-2899 GCA_033721095.1 Nitriliruptorales bacterium | reverse complement strand
GTTGACGACGCCTTCGTGAGCGCACTGGCCGACCAGGGCATCGAGACGGCCTTTCCCATCCAGGCACTGACGCTGCCAGTTGCGCTGAGCGGCGCCGACGTCATCGGCCAGGCCCGGACGGGGACGGGCAAGACGCTCGCCTTCGGCCTTGCGCTGCTCCAGCGAATCGACCCTTCCGGTCCGACGCCACAGGCGCTTGTCATCGTCCCGACCCGGGAGCTGTGCCTCCAGGTCTCCAACGACCTCACGATCGGCGCGGCCCGCGGCCTCGAGATCGTCTCGATCTACGGCGGCGTCGGCTACGACGATCAGCTTGCGAAGCTCCGCGGCGGCGCCCACATCGTGGTGGGCACGCCGGGCCGACTGCTCGACCTGAAGCAACGGGGCGACCTCGACCTCTCGAACGTCCGTGAGCTGGTGCTCGACGAGGCCGACGAGATGCTCGACATGGGCTTCCTGCCCGACGTCGAGCAGCTCATCAGCGCCTGCCCGGACGACCGCCACACCATGCTGTTTTCGGCGACCATGCCGAGCGAAGTCGTCCGCCTCGGCCGCCGCTACATGAACCAGCCGACATTCATGCGCGCCGACCAGGAAGAACACGAGACCGCCCCGACGGTCGCCCAGCACTTCTTCCAGGTACATCGGATGGACAAGCCGCGAATCCTCGCACGGCTCCTCCAAGCACCCGAGCGCGGCGGCTGCTTCGTGTTCGTCCGCACCAAGGCAATGGCCGATCGGCTCGTCCGCGACCTCGACGAGCTGGGTGTCACGGCCGTGGCCGTCCACGGTGACCTGCGCCAGGCCAGCCGCGAGAAGAACCTCCAACGGTTCCGCGACGGAAAGGCTGACGTCCTGGTCGCGACGGAGGTCGCCGCCCGCGGCCTCGATGTCGACAACGTCAGCCACGTCGTCAACTACGACTGTCCGGACGACGAGAAGATGTACCTCCACCGCATCGGCCGTACGGCCCGTGCGGGCCAGGACGGGGTGGCGGTCACGTTCGCCCAGTTCAATGAGGTCGAGCGCGCCAACCTCATCCGCAAGGCGCTGGGCCTCGCCGACGAGCCGATCCGCGAGGTCTTCTCGACCTCCGACGAGCTGACGGACCTGTTCGACCTGCCGTCGGACACGCCCTGGGACCGCAGGGGGAGCAAGAGCCTCGCGCCCAAGTCCGACCTGCCCGTCGGCAAGGTTCGCGAGTCCGACGACAAGCGGTCGGGTACCTCCAAGACGGGTTCCTCCCGGGCGAGTTCCTCCCGGGCGGGTTCGTCCCAGCGGGCCAAGCAGTCCGCCGAGGACACCAGCGACACGACATCGCGAACACGCACGCGGTCACGGGATCGCGCGGCTCCGGACACCAGCGACTCGGCGCCCACGACGGAGCGGGTTCGGACCCGCGAACGCACGCGCACGACGGCCAGCGACGACTCGACGTCCGGGACACGCAAGGCCAGTGACCGCGACGGCCAATCGCCCGGTCGAGCACGAAAGCGGGGCAGCACTGCCCGGCGGCAGGACCAGGGTGGTGGCGGCAGCAACCGCAACAAGGGGCCGCGCACCGCGTCGGGCAACAGCGGGCGGAAGCAGCAGGGTGGCCGCGACAGGCAGAACGGCGGCCGCAAGGACCGCCGTGAGGTCTCCGTCGACGCCGCTCGCGGCACCGGCCAGCCCCGTCACGCTCGTCGCGTCAAGGTCGAACACCTCCCGTAGGGCTCGCTGTCCCCGTGGTCGCGTCGATCGGCGCCGGCGCTCGCATGCCTCCCTCGAGGAACGCGACGAGCTGGCGCAGGGTCACCTCCACCTCCTCGTCGGTGGCCACCGGCAGGTCGCTCGAGGTCCCGAACAGGTAGACGACGACGCCGACCAGGCACCGGCGGAGCCGGAACCAGACCGCGTCCGGCGGCAGTTCCGGGAGCGCCCTCGTCAGCTCGCGAGCCCACCTCGCACCGTCCTCGGCGAACTGTTCCTCCATGAAGTGGGCGACGATGGGCGGCGGCGCGGCGTAGAGCCGAGCCACCA
This sequence comes from Nitriliruptorales bacterium, assembly GCA_033721095.1. Taxonomy (GTDB): domain Bacteria; phylum Actinomycetota; class Nitriliruptoria; order Nitriliruptorales; family Nitriliruptoraceae; genus JAWWBG01. The sequence continues at coordinate 877 of JAWWBG010000236.1, read as the reverse complement.
ACTTGGCCGCATGTGGCCCGCGCGCGTGCAGTTCGCGGATGGCGAGCAGGTCCGGCAGGACGAAGGCCTCCAACAGCGTCCGCAGCTCCAGCGGCTCGCCGTCACTCCTGGCCAACGCCTCGTCGAGGAGCTCGGAACGACGTCGCGTGATGGGCACGACCGTGCGATCGAGGACGGCACGCAGCAGGCCCTCCTTGGAGCCGAAGTGGTAGTTGACCGCTGCGACGCCCGCCCTCGCACGTTCGGTGATGTCGCGGACGGACGCCCCCTCGAACCCGTGCTCGGCGAACAGGAACTCCGCCGCATCCAGGACGCGGGTCGCCGTGTCACGTCGCATCATGACCAGGACGCTAGATCAGCCGTGCTCCGCTCCGGTCTCCTCCATCCAGTCGCGGATCCAGCGGGCGACGTCGTCGGGAGCATCAGCCATCGGAAAGTGATTGCCGCCTGCCACGACCTCGTGTTGCCCGTTGGGCATGAGCAGGCCCCAGCGATCCTGGAAGCCGAAGGGGTCGTTGCGTTCCCCGAAGATCGTCAGGAGCGGCCGGTCATGGAGGGCACCAGCCAACGCCTGCTCGACGGGAGCCATCAGGTCGGCGTCCGTGGCTGCATCATGCATCAGGGCATGGAAGGTGCGCCGAACGTCGGGACGCGCGCGATAGGGCGCCAGGAAGGCGTCGCGGGCTGCTCGATCGAGATGCCGGCCGACGCCGCCCTTCGTCGCGGTCAGGCGCGGCACGAGGTTGGTGGCCACGTTGAAGGATCGAAACGGGCGGCCTCCGACGAATCGCAGCATGCGCCGCAACGCGGGCTGCTCGGGTGGCCATCCGAAGGTGTTGATGGCGACGAGGGCTCGCACCGAGTCCGGTGATGTTGC
>JAWWBG010000235.1:0-3027 GCA_033721095.1 Nitriliruptorales bacterium | reverse complement strand
CGCGGATGCGGTCGAAGGCCGTCGAGAAGTCCAGCGCGTCCAGCGCCCGAGCGGGCGAGCCGGCGAAGGTCACCTCGCCTCGTGGCCGCGCCAGGTCGAGGACCTCCTGGGTCCGCGTGGACAAGCTGTCGTCCCGTTCGACGACGAACAACCGGGTGGCACCACCGTGGGTTGCCGTGACGATCAACAGATCGGCATCCGGATGGGCGACCAGGGTCTTGGTTCCCGACAGCCGCCATGCCTCGCCCTCGGGTTCGGCCGTCACCGCCTCGGCGGTCTCCGCCCACGAACGTCCGTGCTCGAGCCAGGCGAACGTGCCCGTGGCGCTGCCATCGGCGAGCCGCGGCAGCAGCTCATGGGCGATGTCATCGGGTGCTGCCACGCGCAGCGCTGTGACCGCGGCCAGCGACGTGAAGACCAACGGCCCCGGGTGGATGGCCCGGCCCAGCTCTTCGAGGACGTACCCCGCCGCCTCGAAGCCGAGCCCGAGGCCGCCCTGCTCGGCCGGCACGAGCAGGCCCGGCAACCCCATGGCGGCCTGCTCCTTCCAGACGTCGTCGGTTGTCGAACCGCCCTCCTCGATCCGTTCGCGGACCCACGAGGTGGGGCAGCGCTCGTCGAGGAACCGCCGCACGGTCTCGACGAGTGATCGGACGTCCTCGTCGGCGGGTTGGTCGTCGAGCCGGGCTGGGAACGAGTCGGCCCCCGCGTACCGCGGCAAGCCGAGCGTCCGGTAGGCGAGGATGTTCTTCTGCACCTGCGTGGTACCTGCGCCGATGGTGGTCATGCGGGAGTAGAGGGCGTGGTGCTGCCAGTCCCCTGCCACCGAGGACGGGTCGCGGTTGAGCTGGCCGTGTGGGCCCTGGAGCGCAACGCCGTACTCGGAAAGCTCCTGCATGAGCTCGGCCCATTGGAGCTTGCCGAGCGGCAGCGACACGCCCGGATCCTGCCCGCGCTGCACGGCAGCAAGCGCATCCTCGGTCAGCTGCTGCATGAGCTCGACCTGGACGCCGAGGCGAGCGAGCTCCTGGCGTACGAGCGGCTCGCCCTCGCGGCCCAACGACCGCGCCAAGCTCACGAGCTGGTCGAGGCGCTGGGTCAGCTGGATGCCGAGCTTCATCGCGCCTAGACGCTCGTACGTGAGCGTCTGCATCGCGACCTTCCAGCCCTCGTGCAGACCGCCGAGCAGGTTCTGTTTCGGCACGACTGCGCCGTCGAAGAAGATCTCGTTGAAGCCGTCCTCACCGGTGATCTCTCGGAGCGGTCGGACCTCGACGCCCTCCTGGTCCATGTCGATGACGAGGGCACTGATGCCCTTGTGCTTGCCGCCGCCGGTCGGGCTCGAATCCGGGTCAGTGCGGACGAGCGCCATGCACAGCGACGCCTCGTGGGCGAACGTCGTCCAGACCTTCTGGCCGGTCACGCGCCAGTGGTCGCCCTCATCGGTGGCCCTGGTCGACAGGGCCGCGAGGTCCGATCCCGCACCGGGCTCCGAGAAACCCTGACACCAGATGGTGTCGGCGGCGACCATGGGTGGCAGCCACTGCTCCTGCTGTTCGGGTGTGCCGAGGGCGAGGATGGTCGGGCCGATGTTGAACAGGCCGATCGCATTGCGATGCACCGGCGCGTCGACGGCCGCCAGTTCCTGCTCGTAGATCAGCTGCTGGGCGAACGTCGCATCTCGGCCGCCGAACTTCCCCGGCCAGGCCGGGACCGCCCAGTCGTTGGCGACCATGGCGGCGTGCCAGTCGTGCTGATCGGACAGCGCATCCCGGTTGGCCTCGATGAAGGCACGCAGCTCGTCGCGGAAGGCGACGTCCTCGGGGGTCAGCAGCAGGTCCATCAGGCAGCGTCCCAGACGACGGGCACCGACAGCGGCGACCGAAACGCCATCCCGTGGACGTGGACGTCCTCGGCGTCAGGATCCAGCCGCAGGCCCGGCAGCCGGTCGAGCAGGGCCTCGAGCGCCGTCACCATCTCGAGCCGGGCGAGGTGAGCCCCGAGGCACATGTGCGCACCAAAGCCGAAGGTCAGGTGCTGCCGACGCGGCCGCTCGAGGTCGTAGACCTCGCCATCGGGCCACACGTCGGGGTCGCGGTTGGCCGTGCCGGGACAGACGGTCACGAGCGCGTCCTCCACGATCTCGGCGCCGCCAAGCGTCGTCGGACAGGTGGACGCGCGCGTCAGCATCGGAATGGGCGGCTCCCAGCGAAGGGCCTCCTCGACCGCCGCCGCGACCAGGGCACGGTCGGCACGGACAGCCGCCAGCTGGCTCGGCGAGCTCAACAGCCCGAGCTGGAGGTTGCCCAGCGCCCGGTAGGTCGTCTCGACGCCCGCCGGCAGCAGGAGCAGCAGGAAGGGGTACAGCTCCTCGTCGGTGAGGTGGTCGCCATCGAGGTCCGCAGTCACGAGCTGGCTGATCAGGTCGTCCTGCGGGTCGGCACGTCGGGCCGCGACGAACGGCGCGAGGTATTCGCGCAGCTCGGCCGCCGCAGCCAGGCCTGCCTGCTTGCGCGCCGCGTAGGAGATGATGGACACCGCCCAGTGGTGGAAGCGCGGCAGGTCGTCGTCGGGGAGCCCAAGGATCCGGGCGATCACCCGCGCCGGGTAGTGGAAGTTGAGCTCGGCCACCAGGTCTGCCGAGCCGCGGTCTGCGAAGCCGTCGATGAGTCCGTGGACGGCTGGCTCGATCAGCTCCGTTTTCCATCGTTCGAGGACCTTGGGTCGGAAGGCCTGGGCGACCAACCCCCGGTACCGCTTGTGCTCTTCGCCGGTCATCTCGAGCATCGTGCGGCCCATCACCGGCCCGACGATGTCCGCCTGCGGTGACGTGGAGAAGCGCGCCTCGTCGCGGAGGACCTCGACGACCTGTTCGTGCCGGTAGACGAGGTAGACGTCGTGCTCGCCCGGCATCGCGTACAGCTGCATGGCCCCGAGGTGCTGGACCGGATGTTCGAGGGCGGCCGCCATCAGGCCCGGGTACGGGTCCCGCATGTCGGGCACGCCCGGCATCTGGAAGTCGTCGGT
>JAWWBG010000234.1:0-3029 GCA_033721095.1 Nitriliruptorales bacterium | reverse complement strand
GCGCAGACCCAACTCCTTGACGGCCTGCTTGACCTTGCTCTGCACGACAACGGCGTCAGCCATTGGTATCTCTCCTCCCGGCCGGGCCGCAGGGTGCGGCTTGGTCCTCCGGCGTTGGTGCCGCACGTCTCATGCGGCTGCGGGCCATGCTAGAGCGCGAAATGGCGAAATCCGCGCATTTCTTGCCGTTTCCGGCCGGTTCGTCATCCGCGCAGCGCGAGGCCACGTGGCTCGTCGGTGAAGCCGGCTGCGACGAGGACGGGTGCGATCGGATGCTGGTGGACGTCGATGCCGTCGACCTTGCCGATCACGAGGCGACGCAGCTGCTGGCGCTTGACCAGGTCGACCAGGGCCGGCAACCACCGTTGATCCTGCATCGTCGAGGCGAAGGTGGCCAGCGACCGGCCGCCGCGCTCCACGTGGAGGGCGCACGCGCCGTCCACGAGGATGACCCAGGCCCCCGCGGTACGCGCCGGCCTCCCCTCGGACGGCGGCCAGCCCAGCGTCGCCCCCCACGGCTGCGCCGGGTCGGTGGCGGCGAGGGCCAGCACGACGTCGTCGTCGGCAGCTGCTCGGAGCCGGTCGACGGCCCCCGCTGCGGCGAACTGGGCGCCGCCCAGCCCGGCGATCACGTAGCCGCGGCGAATGCGGCCGGTCTCCTCGATGGCTCGCAGCACCGGGTAGAGACCGGCGAAGCCGCCGGCCAGTCCCTCCGCTCGGGCCGTCTCGGCCGTGACGATGCCGTGGCGGTCGAGCAACTGCTGGGCGCGGGCATGGGCCACGACCGTTGGATCGGGAGGCGGTTCGAGGAGCGGCCGGGTCAACGACCATCGCCCATGGGCACTTGCCGGCCCGGCGCGTCGAAGTCGACCGGGCCGAGGTCGACCGCGACTGCGTGATCCGGACGTCGAGCCCAGGAGGCCCCGGACGGGCGCGTAGGTGTCGTTGGTGACCTCGCCCGCCCAGACGAGGTCCCACAGCGCGGCCAGCGCCGTTTCGGGATCACTCCCCAGGTGGGGCAGCAGGTCCGGCCAGAACGCGGCGCCCTGCTGCTCCAGTGCGACGCGGATCGCGTCGTGCACGGGCTGATCCGGCCGCACGTCGCTGACTGGTGCGTGCAGGGCAGCCTGGTCGCGATAGCACAGCACGATCCTGCCGTCGCGGGCGCCGATCGGTCCCGCACCGAACCAGGCGATCTCGCCGGCCGCGAGCAGCCGATCCAGGTCGCCAGGGCCATAGTCGCCGATGCGCGCGGGGAGGATGTCGCGCTCGAGCACCGAGGCGGGAATCGGCGCCCCCTGGAGCTGGCTGACGACCTCGAGGAGGCCGTCCACCCCGCGTCGACGCCCGGCCGCTGGATCGGCGCCGATGACACCGTGCCAGGCCGGCAGGAAGCGCCCGAGCGCCGCTGGTTCGACCGGTTCGATCTCGCTGCGCAGTGCCGCCAGGGTGCGGCGCCGCAGCCGGCGCAGGACCTCGTGGTCGCACCATTCCCGTTCGACGCCGCCGGGCCGGAACTCGCCCTGGACGACGCGTTCGCGGCGTTCCAGGTGCAGCAGCGTGGCGACGACGCGTTCCGTCGGGATGCCGAGGCGCTGGGCCACCTGGCGCGGGTGGAAGGGGCCGTGCGTGCGCGCGAACCGTGACACGAGGTCGGCCAGGGGGTCCTCCACGGGCTCGGTGAAGGCGGCCGGCAGACCCGGCGGCAGCGCGGTACCGAGTGCGTCCCGGAGCCGGGCGGCGTCCTCGGCTGCGGCGACACGTTCCTCGCCGGCAACCCCGACTCGGATCACCCGGTGGGCCGCCACGAGCTGATCGACCCACTCGGCAGCGGGTCCCTCGCTGCGGGCGTCGATCTCGGGGAGTGTCAGGTCCCCGACGTCCCGCAACAGGTCGTGGAGGCCGTCGACGTGACGTACTCGCCGTTCGTCGGTCAGGTGCTGGAGCCACAGCTCGAGGTCGGCGAGGACATCCGCGTCCAGCAGCTCGCGGAGCTCGTCTGCGCCGAGCAGCTCGCGCAGCAGGTCGCGGTCGAGGGCGAGCGCGGCGGCGCGTCGCTCGGCCAGCGGTGCGTCGTACTCGTACATGTACTGGCCGACCCAGCGGAACAGCAGCGACTGTGCAAAGGGGCTGGCCTGTCCGGTGTCGACGGGGACGAGCCGGATGCGCCGACTGCGGACCTCGCCAAGGATGGCGCGCAGCGCCGGCAGGTCGAACGTGTCCTGGAGGCACTCGCGGGTGGCCTCCAGCGTGATCGGGAAGGTGGGGTAACGGCTTGCGACCGACAACAGGTTCGCGGCGCGCTGTCGCTGGGCCCACAGCGCCGTGCGTTGGCCCGGTCGGCGGCGGGGCAGCAGCAGCGCGCGGCCGGCCGCCTCGCGGAACGTGGTGGTGAACAGGGCCGTCCCCGAAAGCCGGGCGACGACCAGCTCCTCGATCTCGTCGGGATCGATCGCGAACGCTTCGAGGGGCACGTCCTCGACGGCTTCCTGGAGTCGCAGGACGATGCCGTCGTCGGACCACATGACTTCGGACTCGGCACCGAGCTCGGCGAGCCGCTGTTCGATGCCCATGGCCCAGGGGGCGTGGACACGCGCACCGAACGGCGACAGCAGGCACACCCGCCAGTCACCGATCTCGTCCCGGAAGCGCTCGATGACGATGGTCGTGTCGTCGGGGACGGCGCCCGTCGCCTCGGCCTGCTCGTCGAGGTAGGAGACGATGTTGTCGGCGGCCCAGTCGTCGAGATGTGCTGCGACGGCCAGGTCGGCCCGAGCCGCGTTTCGGTCAACGAGGGATGCGGCGCGGGTCTCGCGCACGAAGGCGCCGAGGGCCCGGCCGAGCTCGGCGGGGCGTCCGGGCCCGTCCCCGTGCCAGAACGGCATCTTGCCGGGCTCGCCGGGAGCAGGCGTGACGACGACGCGTTCGTGGGTGATCTCCTCGATCCGCCAGGTCGAGGCCCCCAACAGGAAGGTCTCGCCGGTCCGTGACTCGTGGACCATCTCCTCGTCGAGCTCGCCGACGCGGGT
>JAWWBG010000233.1:0-3135 GCA_033721095.1 Nitriliruptorales bacterium | reverse complement strand
CGCTGCCTGACACGAAGCCAGCGGTCGCTGCTCCCGACTTTGCCGCGTCAGCGCGTGCTTGGGGCTGCCGACAATCGACGGTCGGTCGACGACAGTGCCCGGTCACGAATCGCAGGGGCCAACCACCGATCCAGAAAGGATCGAAGCGAGGCGCCGCGCCGGGGCTTCCCAGACGGCGCGGCCGGGGTGACGCTGAACGACTGGATCAATCGCAACATCAGCTCCACCAGCCCATCCCGGTCCTCGTCATCGAAAGCCAACGCGTCCCAGTCAATGCTCGTGCGCTGGAGGAGCTGGCGGCCGAAGTCCATCGCCTCGGCCGAGATGATCCCCTGCGTGAAGCCGCCGGTGCGCAGGAGCAATCCGATGTAGCGCTCGTCGGGAACGGCCTCGATGCCGAAGGCAAGGCCCTCGACCAGCGCGTCAACGGGATCCTCGATCCGACGAATGTGGTCGATGATCCGGTCGATGAACTCGTCAGCACTCTCGACCGCCAGCGCAGAAAACAACGATGCCGTGCTCGGGAAGTAGCGATAGACCGTCTGGCGCGTCACGCCGACCTCGGCCGCGACGTCCGAGAGGCTGGCCTGGTGGGCGCCGTCGCGGTCCACGACCCGGCGCGCTCCGGACAGGATCCGCTCGCGCGCCTCGTCCTCGTCGGCAGGCGGTTGCCCCGACCATCCGTGTCGTCGCATCCGTGACCCGTTTCCGCCCTCCAGCCCTTACCATACACATGCGATCGATGTGTATGATCACTTCCTGACGCGGGCTGCCGAGCACCGGCTGGACCGTGCGCGATCCCTGGAGTCGGCGTGACGAGCCTGAAGATTCGCAAGATCCCCTTCGAGTTCGAGGGCGACGTCCCGTTCGTCTGGAATCCGCGAAACCCTGAGTTCGCGATCATGTGCAACGCCGTCGGGGTCCTCGCCATCGCGTTCGAGAAGTTCGTCGTGGCGACGATGAAGCAGGCCCTGCCGCTCATCACCGACGACGCCATTCGCGAGGAGGGCGACGCCTTCATGCGCCAGGAGGGCCAGCACGCCCGCATGCACCGCAAGCACGTGCAGGCCCTGATCCGGACCCATCCGGGGGTCCAGGGCGTCCTCGACGAGGCCGTCGCGTCCTTCGACGAGCTCCTCGAGACCCGGCCGATCGAGTTCAACCTCGCCTACACCGCCGACCTCGAGGCCACGTTCACGCCGATCTTCAAGCTCTTCCTCGACCACCACGAGACGCTGTATGCACCCGGCGACGATCGCGTCGCCTCGCTGTTCATGTGGCACTTCGTGGAGGAGGTGGAGCACCGCAGCTCGGCACTGGAGATCTATCGGCACATCGTCGACAGCGAGAGCTACCGGTTCCGGATGATCGGCCAGATCTTCCGTCACGTCGTGTCGGTCTACGCCGGCGCGGTTCGCGGGTTCGCCGAGGTCATCCCGGCCGAGGACCAGGTGATCGACGTCACGCGTGCGTTGCCGTCCCGCATGTACCGGCGGGAGATCGGCATGCGATTGCCATGGTTCCGCAACCGGGTCATCGAGGACGGGTACGGCACGGCCCTCGAGGACGCCTCGGCGAGCGAGCTGATCCGCATGTTCATCGGGCTCGTGAAGTCACAGTGGCCCGGCCACGATCCGACCCACCAACCCCTGCCGAAGTTCGCCATCGAATGGCACGACGGCTACGACAACGGGCTCGACGTGTCCACGTGGTACGCGTCCCGTGAGGCCGTGGCCGCCGAACGGCAGGTCGCCTGATGGGATCCTGCTCCGCGGACTTCCAACGCCTCGCCCAGCAGCTCGGCGAGTTCGGCTGCGAGGGCCAGAACGCGTTCGTGAACCTGCACAACCCGTTCGGGCTCGACCACTGGACCATGCTGCTGTTCGAGATCGTCACGGTCCTCGGTGCCGTGCTCGCGTTGCGGCACGCGCTTCGTCTGCGTCGTCAGGGTGATCCGACCGTGCTGGCGCTTTGGATCGCGTCGCTGGCCTACCTGGCGATCGTGGAGCCGCCGCTGTACTTCCCGGACGCCTTCGGGCTCCAGGAGCAGACCGGCCTGATCTTCGTGCACAACGAGTTCACGGTCCAGTTCATGTGGGGTCGGCTCCCGCTCTACATCGTCGCCATCTACCCGGTCATGGTCACGCTGGCCTACGAGGTCGTGCGGCAGGCCGGCGTGTTCGCGCGCCGCGGCCCGTTCGTGTCCGCCATCACGGTGGGCTTCGTCTACCACGTGTTCTACGAGTTCTTCGACCACGTCGGCCCCCAGCTGCGCTGGTGGATCTGGAACCCGACCGCGCCGTCGAACGAGCCGTTCCTCGCGTCGGTCCCGATCTCGAGCATGGTGACCTTCGCGGTCGCCGGGCCCGTCGCACTGACGTTCCTCGTGCGTGTGCTGGTCGCGAGGCACCCGCAGGTCGCGTCGCTGGGAACGGGCCCGCTGGTCGGGCGTAGCGTCCTTGCCGGCCTGCTCATGCCGATCGGTCTCGTCCTCGGCGGGATGCCGGCCACGATCTTCACGTTCGCCGAGGAGACCAACCGAACGGGACAGGCCATCGCCTACTGGACGGTCCTCGGGCTCGTGACCGTCGTCGCAGTGCCAACGTTGATCTCCGCCGTGCGGTCACGTCAACGGGGCGAGGGAGCTGAGGAGGGTGCGCGTCGCTACCTGTTGACGCACGCGGGCATCTATCTGGGAGCTCTTGTCGTTTCGTGGGCGGCGGCTCTACCCGACTACGTCGATGCCGTTGACAGCATCACGGCAGATGGCACGCCGATCGGCAGCCTCCCGTACGCGCTGGCGTGCCTGGTGGTCTGCATCGCGCTGCTCGTCCTGGTCGTCCGCCGCGGGAACCTGCGAGACGCCGACATCCTCACACCCTTGAGCGAGGGATCGGCTGTCTCCGTCTGACCGCGGTCAGTCGTCCGAACAGTCCTCGTCCACTGGTTGTTGCTTCACGTTCGCCGGCGCGACGATCGTCCCGACCAGCGTCAGGACGAACAGGGACCAGAAAAACGTCGTGGCCAGCATGCCGATGAGGAAAGCGAAGCTTGGATCCGAGCCCAGCCAGGGCATGCGTTCGCTGGCCAGTCCGATCGGGCCCATGAGCAGTTCGGGCAACGACTCCGCCATGG
>JAWWBG010000232.1:0-3140 GCA_033721095.1 Nitriliruptorales bacterium | reverse complement strand
GGTCCCGGTGGGGGCAAGGACCGTCGCCTGCGAGTTGCGGAAGCCGTGCTTGGCCCCCAGCTCGAGTGCCTCGTCCCACGCGGTGCGAGCGGCGTCGAGCAGCTCGGTCGGGACCTTGCGTGGGTCGATGTCGTCGACGGCGGCACGGTGCTTGCCGATCACGCGCAGCATCGGCTGCTCGTTGAGGGCGTACCCATCGAAGGGGCCGACGACGCGCGCGTACTCGGTCGATGAGCGGTACGCGTGCCCGCACATCAGCGCCGTGATGGCACCGCACCACGCACGTCCCTCGTCGGAGTCGTAGGGAATGCCCAGGTGCATGAGCAGCCCACCCAGGTTCGCGTAGCCGAGGCCGAGCTCACGGAACGCCCGGGCGTTCTCGCCGATCTTCTTGGTCGGGTACGAGCTGGGGGTGACCACGATCTCCTGGGCCGTGAAGATGATCTCGACCGCCCGCTTGAACGAGGTGACGTCGAAGCGGTCGGCCTCCTCGTCCCAGAACTTCTTGAGGTTCAGGGAGGCCAGATTGCACGCCGAGTTGTCCAGGTGCATGTACTCCGAGCACGGGTTGGAGCCGTTGATGCGGCCCGACTCGGGCGTGGTGTGCCAGTCGTTGATGGTCGTGTCGTACTGCATGCCCGGGTCGGCGCACTCCCACGCGGCCTGGCTGATCTGGCGCATGACGTCACGCGCGGACTTGCGCTCGATGACCTCGCCGGTCGTGACGGCACGCAGGTCGTAGTCTTCGCCGGCCTCGTATGCCTGCATGAACTCATCGGTGACCCGCACCGAGTTGTTGGCGTTCTGGAACTGGACCGACGCGTAGTCCTCGCCGTCGAGGTCCATGTCGAAGCCGGCCTCGCGCAGGGCACGGATCTTGTGCTCCTCCTTGGCCTTGGTCCAGATGAAGTCCTCGACGTCGGGGTGGTCGACGTTGAGGATGACCATCTTGGCGGCCCGGCGGGTCTTGCCGCCCGACTTGATCGTGCCTGCCGACGCGTCAGCGCCGCGCATGAAGCTGACCGGGCCGGAGGCCTCGCCACCGCCCTTGAGGGTCTCCTTGGACGAACGGATGGACGACAGGTTGATGCCGGAGCCCGACCCGCCCTTGAAGATCGTCCCTTCCTCGACGTACCAGTTGAGGATGGAGCTCATCGTGTCCTCGACCGACAGGATGAAGCAGGCCGAGCACTGGGGCTGCTTCTCGACGCCGACGTTGAACCAGACCGGCGAGTTGAACGCGGCCTTCTGGTTGACGAGCAGGTGCTTGAGCTCGTCGCGGAAGATCTCGGCCGACGCCTGGTCGGCGAAGTAGCCGTACTGGATGCCCCAGCCGGTGATGGTGTCGGCCACCCGGTCGATCATCTGCTTGACGGAACGCTCACGCTGCTCGGTGCCCAGCTGCCCGCGGAAGTACTTCTGGGCGACGATGGTCGTGGCGTTCATGGACCACGAGGCCGGAAACTCGACGTCGCGCTGCTCGAAGCTGATGGTGTCGTCGCGCCAGTTCTTGATGACCGCGTCCCGCAGCTCCCACTCGATCTCGTCGTAGGGGTGGACGCCGGGGGTCGTGAAGTGCCGCGTGAACCTGAGGCCCTGGCTCTTCCCGCGGCCCGTCACGTGCATGGGCTCGCCCGCCGCCTGCAGGTCACCATCGGGCAGGGTGATGATGTCGGCGGTGTCCTCGTCGATCCGGATGTCTGCCACCTCTGGGCTCCTGTGGTTGATGTGGTTCCTGGTCGTGTCGTGCTGCCCGTTGTTCCCGCTCCCGCGGTTGCGACCCGGCAAATCACAACCCTGTGATTACAACCACGCAGTGGGTCGGTTGTCAACGACGAGTCCCATCAAAGCAACGCCTGGAAACCACCATCCATTGCGTCCTCCACACCCGACACCACAACATGTTGGGTTTCGACAGCGTCCCGGGCCGTCATCCACCGGCGCCTCCACAACCCATCCACACGGTTGGCCCGGTTGTCCACCGGTGCTTGCCCTTGTTGCCGTGCGCGCGGAGTGCACGAGCCCGCTCGGCGGTGTTGCGCCAGCGGACGTCAACCGAGGTGGCGACCGCCATCCGCGGGCTCGAACCCGGTGGCGATGCGCTGCCAGGGCCGCTCGCGCTCGAGGAGCGCCGCCACGGCGAGGACGTCCGCCTCGTGGCCGCGTCGCCCCACGACCTGGACCGCCACCGGCACACCCCCGCGGTCGTGGCCCATCGGCACCGAGGCCGCGGGCACGTCAGCGAGGTTGAACGGTCCGGTCATCGGGTAGCGCGGTGCATTGGCTGCCAGGTTCGCGATCCACGACCGTTCGTGCCACGGTTCGGCTGGCAGGGGCCTGCGGGCCATCGTCGGGGTCAGGAGGAGCTGATGCTCGGACAGGAACGCGTCGAGCGCGTCGTGCCACGCATCGGCGGCCGCGGGTGTCACGGGTCGGCGCGACCGCCAGCGCTGACCGATTCCGACCAACGTTCGATGTCGCGGCTCGAGCTGGTCGAAGTCCTCGACGCCCTCGAGCTGGGCGTTCTCCAGCGTTCCCTGCGACCAGCGGGCGAGGACGGACACGGGCAGTGACGCCGGATAGCGCGGCGACGCCTCGGTGACGATGTGGCCCGCACCGCGGAGCACATCGGCCGCATCCCGGGCGGCCTGTTTCCATTCGCGGCTGATGGAGCCGGGGCGAAGCGGAACAGCCGTCGACAGGGCGGCGCGGATGGGCGTCGAGGGCGGCTCGACGCTCGCGTGCTGGCCGGGCGTGTCCGCGAGCACGTCCAGCATGAGCGCCGTGTCCGCCACCGTCCGCGCGACGGGACCGAACTGGCTCATGCCAAACCACGATCCGGCAAAGGCTTGGGGGACGACGCCACGCCCGGGCTTGATGCCCACGATGCCCGCCGCCGCCGCCGGAAGCCGAATCGATCCCAGGCCATCCGATGCGAGCGCGATCGGCACCATGCCAGCCGCAACCGCCGCGGCCGAACCGCCGCTGGATCCCGCCGTCGTGTAGTCGAGGTTCCAGGGGTTCCGCGTGGTGCCGAAACGGCTCGTGGTGGCACCGAAGACCGCCAGTTCGGGAAGTGTCGTCAGGCCAACGACGATGGCGCCCGCATCGCGAAGGCGCTGGACCAGGACGTGGTCGTG
>JAWWBG010000231.1:0-3260 GCA_033721095.1 Nitriliruptorales bacterium | reverse complement strand
CCGAGGTTGCACAGGATCAATCCGACCGAGTTTCCGCCGGCGCCGGCCTCGTCCGCGGAGCGCAGCGACACCGGGACCATCGCGATGAGCGGCTTGTCGGGCAGCGCGTCGAGGTCGAGCAGGTGGTTGCGCAGGGCGCCGGCGCTCATGGCCAGCACCACGTCGTTGATCGTGATGCCGAGGGCGTTCTTCACCGCCAACATCCGGTCGATCTCGTAGGACTGGGCCGCGAACCGGCGAGCGCCCGTGATCGGGACGTTGAGCATGGAGTTGGGCGCCTGGAACGGCAGCGTCGCGGCCTCCTCCTCGAGGCTGCGCAGGATCGAGGTCACGGTGGCTGCCGTCACGCCGAACGCATCGCTGATGACGTCGTAGCCCATCTGGAACAGGCGGCTCGGTGACAGCCCGGGGCCCGGTCGCGACTCCTTCTCCTCGATCTCGCGCGACCACGGCATCCGCACGTCGCGGTCGTCGGGATCCTCCGACAGCGTGTCCTGGAGCAGCCGCATGGCGGCCACGCCGTCGACCATGGCGTGGTGCACCTTCGTGTAGACCGCGAACCTGCCGTCATCGAGGCCCTCGATCAGGTTGGCCTCCCACAACGGCCGACGGCGGTCGAGCAGGTTGCCGTGCAGTCGTGAGGTCAGCGCCAGCAGCTCGCGGATGCGGCCCGGCCGCGCAATCGCGCTGTGACGGACGTGGTACTCGGCGTCGAAGGCGTCGTCGTCGACCCACTCCCATTGGCCGAGCGCGGTCGGTGAGCGCCGCGCGCGGCGCGTGAACCGGCGGTCGGTGACCGGCTGTTCCAGCACCTTCCAGTACTGCTCGCTGAGCCAGTCCGGGCCGGCCCCCTCGGGAGTCGTGAACAGCTGGAGACCACCGACATGCGTGGGCTGCTGCCGACGCTCGGCGTACAGGAACATCGCGTCCTGAGGCGGCATCAACGCCATGGCCATCTCCTCGACGACAATCGAGGATAGAGCGCGACAGGAAACGTCGACCTCCCGGCGAGGTCTGCCTACGGCAGCTGCTCGACCGGCCTGGTGAAGAACACGCGGTGGCCGGCCGTGCCTGCGTGGCGGTCTGCGCCGGCGGCGATGTAGCGGTCGTCGAGCCACAGGTCGAGCAGGGCCCGAGGGCTCGGGTACCGGGCGGCACCGATGTAGTCCCAGCCCTCGCCGGTGGGGTCGCCCGTCACGAATCCCCCGAGCTTCGGTTCGCCGCCGACCTCCTCGATGATCGGGCGGATGGCAAGTCCGGCTGCGAAGAACGCCGCCATGCCGGTCCGTTGGTTGCCCTCGGCGTCCGGCGTCAGGGCCCGCTCCCGGAAGTTGACGAGGTACACGACCTGGATCGGGCCGTCGTACGGATCGGCCAGCAATGCTGCCCACTGCTCGGCGGGCGGGCCGTCGTCGCCGTGCAGGTCCACGAGGTGCGCGACGAGGTCTGCATCGGAGAGGTCGGTCGGATTGTGGGCGCTGCTCATGCCGACTCGCGGCGGAGGTCGGTGGTCCCGCCGAGGTTCGTCAAGCGATCGTGGGCCTGCCACATGACGCGCTGGATCAGGTCGTCCACGGTCGGGAGGTCATCGATGACGCCCACGACCTGACCGCTCGACATCACGCCGAGGTCCGGCCGCCCCTCGACCATCGCGGCACGGAGCAGCATCGGGGTGTTGGCCGCCATCACCACCTGGCTCCACGTGAGCTCGTGGGTCCGTCGCATCGCGACGCCCTCGCGGACGATGTCACCCCACGAGATCCCGGTCTCGCGCTGGAACCGCAACGCGTTGCGCACGGCGCCGGCGAACGAGCGAACCCCCGACTGCTTCTCGAGCAGCTCGACGAGCTCGGTGCGCAGGACCCGATGCGGCACCCCATCGACCTTGGTCGTGCGCACCGTGTCCGCCGTCGTCTTGTCCAGGTAGAACTGCTTCACGACATCCGGGACGGTCGACTCCTGCGTCAGCAGGAAGCGCGTCCCCATGGCGATCCCGGTCGCGCCGTACGCCATCGCCGCCACGAGACCGCGGCCGTCGAAGAACCCGCCGGCGGCAATGACCGGCACGTCGACCGCGTCGATGACCTGCGGCAGCAGCAGGGTCGTCGCGACCTCACCGGTGTGGCCGCCACCCTCGCCGCCCTGGACGAGGATCGCGTCGACGCCCCAGGCCGCGACCTTCTCGGCGTGCCGCTTGGCGCCCACGCTGGGAACGACGAGCACGCCGGCATCCTGGAGGCGGCTGATCAGCTCTTGCTTGGGCGCGAGGGCGAAGCTGGCGACCTTGACGCCCTGTTCGATGAGGTGGTCGATCCGCTGGGCCGCGTCGGCCTGGTCGGCCCGGAGGTTCACGCCGAACGGCCTGTCGGTGCGTTCCTTGACCTCGGCGATCGCGGCGGCGAACTCGTCGAAGTCCATCGTTGCGCTGGCGAGGATCCCCAGGCCACCCGCGTTGGCCGTCGCGACGACCAGCCGTGGCCCGGCCACCCAGCCCATGCCCGTCTGCACGATGGGGTACTCGACGCCGACCAACGCGGTCAGGGGGGTGGCGAGGCTCGGCGCACGGCCGCGATCAGCGCTCACGCCACGTCCTTGGGCACCTCGCGGAATCGGAGGCCCGTCGGGTCGAGCTCCTCGATCAGCCCGAGCTCCTCGGAGGTCGGAACCCGCGTTTCGGAGAGACCCTCGGCGACGGCCAGCTCGAACCCGGTGGCTTCCAGGACCTCGTCGACCGTGACGCCCGGGTGGGTTGACCGCAGCCGCAGCGTGCCATCAGGACCCTCGAGGTCGAGGACGGCCAGGTTGGTGACCACGCGGTGGAGCCGATGGAACCGGGCGGCCTCCGGTTCCCGCGCGGCGCGGTCGGTCCCGACGCCGGACACGTAGTCGACCACCTCGACGAAGACCTTGGGGGAGTGGTTGGGAACCCAGTAGCTGGTGGCGTGGTTGACGGTGTTGCCCGGTGCGCCCCGGGCGCCGAGCAGCTGGACGGTGGGCTTGGCGTGGTCGCCGATGGCCGAGATGTTCTGGTTGCCGTGTCGGTCGAGCTGCGTGGCGCCCATCATCACGTGGCGGGTGCCCGCGGCGACGACGTCGAAGACCGACCGGAAGGGCAGCCAGGCCTCCTTGGGGGCATCGGCTTCGGCGCCCAGCGGGACCGGGCCGGCCAGCAGCTGGGCCTCGCCGTCACTGATCAGGAGGTCAGGCTCGAAGGTCGACCACGCCAGCAGCGCACCGAGCCGGGGCGTGGTGCCCATGGG
>JAWWBG010000230.1:0-3282 GCA_033721095.1 Nitriliruptorales bacterium | reverse complement strand
TGCCGGTGAACTGCTCGGCGACGAAGAACGGCTGGGAGAGGAAGCGCTGGATGCGGCGCGCCCGGTGCACGACCAGCTTGTCCTCCACGGAGAGCTCTTCGGCGCCCAGGATGGCGATGATGTCCTGGAGGTCCTTGTAGCGCTGGAGGATCTCCTGGGTCTGGACCGCGACGTCGTAGTGCTCCTGGCCGACGACGAGCGGGTCGAGGATCCGCGACGTCGAGTCGAGCGGGTCGACCGCCGGGTAGATGCCCAGCGACGCGATCTCACGCGACAACACCGTCTGCGCATCGAGGTGGGCAAACGTCGTGTGCGGCGCCGGGTCGGTGATGTCGTCGGCGGGGACGTACACGGCCTGGAGGCTCGTGATCGAGCGACCCTTCGTCGAGGTGATCCGCTCCTGGAGCTGGCCCATCTCGTTGGACAGCGTCGGCTGGTAGCCGACCGCCGAGGGCATGCGGCCCAACAGGGTCGAAACCTCCGACCCTGCCTGGACGAACCGGAAGACGTTGTCGACGAACAGGAGCACGTCCTGCTGCATCTCGTCCCGGAAGTACTCCGCCATGGTCAGGGCGGACAGCGCGACGCGGAGGCGCACGCCGGGTGGCTCGTCCATCTGGCCGAACACCAGCGCGGTCTTGTCGATGACGCCGGACTCGGTCATCTCCCCGAACAGGTCGTTGCCCTCACGGGTGCGCTCACCGACGCCCGCGAACACCGACACGCCGCCGTGGTTCTCGGCGACCCGGGAGATCATCTCCTGGATGACGACGGTCTTGCCGACGCCGGCACCGCCGAACATCCCGATCTTGCCACCCTTCACGTAGGGCTCGATGAGGTCGATGACCTTGATGCCGGTCTCGAACATCTCGGCCTGGGGCTCGAGGGCGTCGAAGTCGGGTGCGGGCCGGTGGATGGCCCACTCGTCCTCGGCCTTGAAGTTCGCGCGCTCCTCACCCTCGAGGTCGAGCGGCTCGCCGAGCACGTTGTAGACGTGCCCAAGGGTCGAGGGACCCACGGGGACCTTGATCGGCGCGCCGGTGTCGGTGACCTCGGTCCCGCGGACGACGCCGTCGGTGGGCTGCATGACAATGGCGCGGATGCGGCGATCGCCGATGTGCTGGGCGACCTCGGCGGTCAACGTCGTGGACGTGCCCTCGACGCTGCGCTCGAACGTGAGGGCATTGTTGATGTCGGGCAGGTCGCCGGGGGGGAACTCGACGTCGATGACGGGCCCGATGATGCGGACGATGCGCCCGGTGTCTGACTGTGCCATGAGCGGAGTTCCTTCTCAGCCTGCGGCGAGCGCTTCAGCGCCGCCGACGATCTCGGAGATCTCGGTGGTGATCTGGTCCTGGCGGGCCTGGTTCATGACCCGGGACAGATGGGTGATGACTTCCTCGGCGTTGTCGGTGGCCGACTTCATCGCGCGCTGCCGCGACGCGTGCTCGGACGCCGAGGACTCGAGCATCGAGTGGAAGATCTTGGCCTCGACGTAGCGCGGGATCAGCAGCGAGAGGATCTCGGCGGGTCCCGGCTCGAAGAGGAATTCGGGTGGGAGCTCCGAGCCGCCCTCGAACTCCTTGGGATCGACGGGCAGCAGCTTCATCGCCGTCGGCGTCTGCGTGAGCGTCGACCGGAAGTCGGTGTAGACCAGCCACACCTTGTCGAGCTCCATGCTGCTGTAGGCGTCGATGACCAGCTCGCCGATCTCCTCGGCGTCCCGATACGTCGGCGCATCGCTGACCCCGGTCCACACGCGTACCGGGGGCCGGCCCCGATAGGTGAAGTAGCCCTGGGCCTTGCGGCCGACGGCGAACAACCGGACTTCCATCCCCGCCTGTTCCTCCTCGGCGATGACCCGTTCGGCCCGCTTGAGGACGTTGGAGTTGTACGCGCCGGCGAGTCCGCGGTCGGCGCTGATGACGATGACGGCAACGGTGCTGGTGGTGTCGTGCTCGGCGAGCAGCGGGTGGCCCTTGGCCTCGTTGGAGACCGCCAGGCCCTTGATGATCTCGGTGATCTGCTCGGCGTACGGCCGGGCCTCGGTGGCCAGGCGCTGGGCACGCAGGATCCGCGAGGCGGCGATCATCTCCATGGCACGCGTGATCTTCTGCGTGCTCTTCACGGAGCGGATGCGCCGCCGCAGCTGGCGGATCTGGCCACTGCCTGCCACCGTTGCCTCTTCCTCTTCGTGCTTGCGCGGGGCCTATGCCTCGAGCGGTGCGACCTCGTCGGGGTCGGCGTCCATCGCGTCCCAGCCCCACGTGGACTCGTCCTTGTGCTCCTCGGCAGCAACCGAGGGCGTGAACGTGGCCTTGAAGGCGTCGACGGCGGACTCGAGCTCCTGTTCCAGCTCGCCCTCGACCTTGTTGCCGACCAGGCGGCTGAGCAGGTCGCCGTGGCGGGTCTTGAGCCAGTCGTGCAGCTCGCGCTCGAACCGGCTGACGTCCTCGACCGGGATGTCGTCGAGCTTGGCGTTGGAGACCGCCCACACGGAGGCGATCTGGAGCTCGACCGCCATCGGCTTGTACTGCGGCTGCTTGAGGATCTCGACGACGCGCTGGCCGCGGGCGATCTGCTGCTGGGAGGCCTTGTCTAGGTCGGAGCCGAACTGTGCGAACGCCTCGAGCTCACGGAACTGGGCAAGGTCGAGCCGGACGGTCCCGGCCACCGACTTCATGCCGGCCACCTGGGCCGCACCACCGACACGGGACACCGAGATGCCGGCATTCATGGCCGGTCGGACGCCCTGGTAGAACAGGTCGGTTTCGAGGAAGATCTGGCCGTCCGTGATCGAGATCACGTTCGTCGGGATGTAGGCCGACACGTCATTGGCCTTGGTCTCGACGATCGGCAGTGCCGTCATCGATCCTCCGCCCAGCTCGTCCGACAGCTTCGCCGCACGCTCGAGCAGACGCGAGTGCAAATAGAACACGTCGCCGGGGTACGCCTCGCGGCCCGGTGGACGGCGCAACAGCAGCGACAGCTGCCGGTAGGCATCGGCCTGCTTGGTGAGGTCGTCGTAGATGATGAGGGCGTGCTGGCCCTGGTACATCCAGTTGGCCCCGATGGCCGCGCCCGAGTACGGGGCGATGAACTGGAACGGTGCGGGGCTGGATGCCGGTGCCGACACGACGGTCGTGTACTCCATCGCGCCGTACTGCTGGAGGGTTTCGACGACCTGTGCGACCGTGGAGCCCTTCTGGCCGACCGCGACGTAGATGCACTTGACCTCGTCGGGCGTGCCGTGGAACTGCTTCTGGTTGATGACGGCGTCGA
>JAWWBG010000229.1:0-3305 GCA_033721095.1 Nitriliruptorales bacterium | reverse complement strand
GACGGCAAGGAGAAGATCTTCGACAAGGCCGTCGACGTCGCGATCGCCTACTCGCGCGAGTCCATGGCTGGCGGTGTGTCCCTGAAGACACGGGTCCTGCACGCCGTGTTCGATCGCCTGGTCTACGGCAAGCTTCGGGACATCTTCGGCGGACAATGCACGGCGTCGATCAGCGGTGGTGCCCCGCTGGGGGAGCGGCTCGGCCACTTCTACAACGGGATCGGGATCACGATCTACGAGGGCTACGGGCTCACCGAGACCTCGGCCGGCCACACCATCAACCGTCCGGGCGCGCTCCGCATCGGCTCGGTCGGTACCCCGCTGCCAGGCACGTCCGTGAGGATCGCCGAGGACGGCGAGGTCCTGCTCAAGGGCGAGAACGTCTTCAAGGGCTACTGGAAGAACGCCGATGCCACCGGCGAGGCCATCGACGACGACGGCTGGTTCCACAGCGGCGACCTCGGCCGCCTCGACGACGACGGGTTCCTGTACATCACGGGACGCAAGAAGGAGCTCATCGTGACCGCGGGCGGCAAGAACGTCGCTCCGGCCGTCCTCGAGGATCGCCTGCGCGCACACGCCCTGGTCAGCCAGTGCATGGTCGTCGGCGACAACCAGCCCTTCATCGCGGCGCTGGTCACCATCGACGCCGACGCCTTCCCGACCTGGGCCGCCGAGCACGGCAAGAGCGGCAAGAGCATTGCGGACCTCACCGACGACGACGACCTGCGGGCGACCATCCAGGAGGCGATCAATCACGCCAACCAGGCGGTCTCCCAGGCCGAGGCCATCAAGGAGTTCCGGATCCTGCCCGAGGACTTCACGATCGAGACCGGCGAGATGACGCCGAGCCTCAAGGTCAAGCGCAACGTCGTCGCCGAGAAGTTCGCCTCCTACATCGACGACATCTACGCCTCGGTGCAGCGGCTGTAGCGGACAGGTCAGCCCGACGTCGGACCATTCCGGGATGCGAGCCACGCCGCGTCCCGGCGACCCAGTTCGGTGACGGCATCCGCGTCGCCCAGCAGTTCCGCGCGGATGCCGACCCAGTCATTGGTGGCTGACAGGCGTCCCAGCACCGAATTCAGCCCGACCTGGATGCGGTTGAGCACCAGGTACTCGGGGGGAAAGTTGAGGTCGCGAATGACGCTCATGAGCGGGCTTCGGAGGTCGGTGCCCATCGAGATCACCTCCGCGGCGAACTCCCGCGTGTAGGTGAACGGCTGCTCGGCAAGGATCGGCCGGGCGAGCTTGCGGTAGAGCTCCCACAGGATGTCGACCTTGGTGTCGACGCCCCGTGGAATGATCCCGACGGACCGCAGCGCGCGCTCGAACCGTGCTCGGTCACCCTGGACGGTCGCCTCGTCGATTTCGCGCATCTGCCGGTACTGATCGCGCGTGAACATCTTGACGGCGCCGTAGTCGATGAAGGCCACCTTGTCGGAGAGGACCAGGTAGTTGCCCGGATGCGGGTCACCATTGAAGAAGCGGAAGCGCGCCAGAGACCCGAACGCGTAGCGGAAGATGATCTCGCCCAGCCACTGCCTGCGTTCGTCGGAACCCGTCGCGGCGACCTCGTCGAACGTCTGGCCCTCGACGAGATCGGAGACCAGGACGAACTCGCGACACATGTCGCGGTGGACAGCCGGAACGTGGATGTACGGATGGTCTCGCCAGCGGGTCGCGAAGGCGTTCTGGTAGCTGGCCTCGCGGGCGTAGTCCAGCTCGTCCTCGACGCGATCGCGCAGCTCGTCCATCAACGAGCCGATGTCGAGGTTGGGGCTGACGAGCCGGGCGATCGGCGCGAAGGTCTCCGCGTTGTCGAGGTCGGCCCGGACCGCACTGGCGACCCCGGGGTACTGGACCTTGACGGCGACGGGCGTGCCGTCGTGCAGGCGGGCCCGGTGAACCTGCCCGATGGACGCGGCGGCGAGCGGTTCGTCGGACCACTCGGCGAAGGCCTGCTCGGGTGGCATGCCGTAGGCGTCGGTCACGACCCTGCGGATGGCGTCGACGTCCATGGCTGGCGCCGCATCCCGCAGGGAGGCCAGGACGTCGTGGTAGGTGTCCTGGACGTCGGGCGGAAGGTCGAAGTCGACGAATGACAGGATCTGGCCGAGCTTCATCGCCCCGCCCTTCATCTCGCCCAGGACGTCGGCGAGCCGGGCCGCGATCTGCTCGTGCGTCTCGATGGAGACGTCGCCCGTGGACAGCTCGCGGGCCTTGGCAGCCGCCAGCCCGGCCAGGCTCCGGGCCCCGGTGCGTGCGAGGCGGCCGGCCCGCCCGACGCGGCCCCCAAGGTCACCGTCGGCCATCGTCACTCGGCCATTTCGGCGAGCGGGTTGCCTTCCTCGCGGGCAGCGGCCAGGCGTGTGGCGAGTTCTCGGCGACGGTCCGGCGTCAGGCAGTCACAGCCGACCTCGTGGGCGGCGTAGTGCCTGACGTCGGTCCGGTGGGTCGGGCAGGTCGCCACCTCGAGCCGGGTGATGGGTTCGGTGCGTGCCATGGTGGTGCCTTCAGACGTTGAATCGGAAATGAATGACATCGCCGTCCTTGACGACGTAGTCCTTGCCCTCGACGCGGAGCAGGCCGGCCTCGCGCGCGCCTGCCTCTCCGCCATGCGCCACGAAGTCGTCGACGGACACGATCTCGGCCCGGATGAAACCACGTTCGAAGTCGGTGTGGATCTCACGGGCTGCCCGAGGGGCCGTGGCCCCTGCGGGAATCGTCCAGGCTCGGGCTTCCTTGGGACCGGCCGTGAAGAACGTCCGCAGTCCGAGGAGCGTGTAGGCGTGTCGAACGAGCCGCTCGAGCCCGGACTCCACGAGGCCCAGGTCGGCCAAATACTCGGCGCGTTCAGCGTCCTCGAGGTCTGCGATCTCGGCCTCCACCTGGGCGGAGACGACGACGATGTCCGCGCCGATGTCCCGGGCATGGGCCGTGACCTTCTCGACGTGGGCACCGCCCGTGGGCAGGTCGGCCTCGCCGACGTTGGCGGCGAAGAGCACGGGCTTGTCGGTCAGCAGGGACAGCTCCTGTCGGAGCAGCGTGTCGCCGCTCCAGTCGAAGGTCCGGGCGGGCGCTCCGGTCGACAGATGGTCCTCGAGCGCCAAGACGCGGTCCCGCTGGGCCACGAGGTCACGGTCGCCCCCCTTGGCCGCACGGCTCATCCGCTCCACGCGCTTGGCGACGGTTTCGAGGTCCTTGAGGCCGAGCTCGGTGTCGATGACCTCGATGTCGGCGAGCGGATCGATGGTCCCGGAGACGTGGACGACGTCGGCGTCCTCGAAACAGCGCACGACATG
>JAWWBG010000228.1:0-3363 GCA_033721095.1 Nitriliruptorales bacterium | reverse complement strand
TGCGCAGGCCGTCGATGCCGGCCGAGATTCATGCTAGATCACGGCCGATCGCGGGCGAGCGGGATCTGCCTCAAGCCTGCGGGATCGTCACGCGCGCTCACGAGTTGGGCCCGAATGCGTCGATGGCAAGCAGGTGGACGTCGGCGGACTTGCCCTTGAGCTGGTGGCGCCCGCGGTCCACCATGGCGGGACGCTCGCCGTTCAACGCGGCCGCCGTCGCCTCGGTGACCAGGATCGCATCGCCCGTCTGCTTCGTGAACTGTTCGACCCGCGCCGCCACGTTCACGGTGTCGCCAATGAGGGTGAACTCGAGCTTGCCGCCGCCCCCGATGGTGCCCGCGATGACCGGACCGGTGTTGATGCCGATCCCGACGCGAAGCTCCTCCCCGAACCGATCGCGGACGGCCTGCTGCATCGCGATGGCCGCCGCAACTGACCGATCCGCATGGTCCTCGACCGGCTCCGGCGTCCCGAAGACAACCATCGCGCCGTCTCCCAGGTACTTGTTCACGTGCCCGCCATTCTCCAGCGTGATGGGCACGACGATCTGGAACAGCCCGTTCAGGCGGGTCACGGCGTCCTCGGCGCTGTTGGCCTCGGCAAACGGGGTGAAGTCACGCACGTCGACGAACATCACCGTGACGTCGCGGCGTTCACCACGGAAGGTCTCGTCGCCCTGTTCGAGGAGCCGGGACGCCAAGGCGGGGTCCACGTAGGACCCGAACGCGGACTGCAGGCGCTCGCGCTCGGCCAGCCCCCGCTGCATGGAGTTCACGGAGACGACGAGCGCACCCAGCGCGTCGTCGGACATCAGTGGCACCGGCGTGTCGTAGTCACCGGACTCGATTCGCTGGACGGCTGCCGTCAGGTCCTCAACCGGTTCGAGCAGTGGACGGACAGCGAGCGTGTCGAGGAAGGTGAGCCCGAGCCCGACGACGGCGAGGAGCGCTGCGCCCACGGTGGCTGCCAGCATCTGGGATGGGTCATCGAAGGGGGCCGTGATGGCGCCCGCCAGGATCGCGGCGGCGAGGCCGAGCGGCAAGCCGATGCGCAGTACGCGACGTCGCAGCGAGACCGTGCTCGACAGCTGCGCAGATGCGCCGAGGGCGACGGCCATCTCGAGTCGCGGCGGGCGGAGGAGGAAGTCGAGGCCCGTGGCTCCCACGGACGCCATGATGAGGGGGGCCACAATGTTGAGCGCCACCCAGCCGGCGATTCCAACCGGCGTGAGATCGAAGAGGAGAATGCCTGCCGGAATCAACGTCGGGACGTAGACCACGGGCGCGACGCGGGTGGACGCGCGCTCGTAGGCGCGGCGAACCTCGAACGTGCCGTCGAAGGCCCGCTGCGGGTCACGGCGGTCTCCCATTGACCATCGCTCGAGGGCTTCGAAGCCCGGCACGGTCCACAGGGATGCGATGACTCCTGCGTTGACGAGAATCGTCAGCCCGGTCATGACGGCGCTGGGCACGAAGCCGAACCACAGGCCGTAGGCGACGAAGATGACCAGGCCGTACGACGTGATGAACAGGATCATGAAGACCGAGAGCATCGTGCGCCGGACGTGACCGGCCCCGCGTTCCCACACCCAGGCGGCGAGGTTGGTCGCGAACTGCTCCATGGCCGGTCAACCTAGATCGAATTGGTTGGAGGACCGCGGTGGTCTTGATTGGACAGATCTCGAACCCTCAGATCGAGCACGCCGGGCAGACTCCGTCGCGTGCAACCTTGTGCTGTACTGCCTGCTGGGAACCTTGGACGTCAAGGGGGATGCCATCGCGAACCTCGCGCGGCTGCTGCGGCCGGGGGGGTGCCACGAAGCTGCGCATCAGCTCGCGAGCGGCCCTGTCCACCGAGGTCGCCGCCCACAGCGACTGAGCGCACGAGCAGAGGGGACATCGCCATGACCCGCCACATCACGACGGCATTGCTCGCGGTGGCGTTGAGCTCGTCGAGCGCCATCTCCGTCGCGGCGACGGCCGCGACAACCGAGCCGACACCTTTCGGCCTGGACTGCGCGCCGATCACCGACGGCGTGCGGCACTGCTCCAATGACGGCGAGGGCCAACGGGTCGCGTCCTTCGACGGGGTGCCGATTGACGTGGACGTCACGCTGCCACCGGAGGGAGATGGCCCGTGGCCGACCATCGTGATGATCCACGGCCTCGGGGGCGACAAGGGCATGTACCAGCGCAACGTCGAGATGGTGCCCGGCGAGCCGGCCGCGACGCCGCCCAACACGACGCGCCAGGACAACGTCTGGTTCGCGTCCCGCGGGTACGCCGTCGTCACGCCCTCGTACCGGGCGTTCGGGCGCTCCTGTGGCCACGGCCCGCTCGGCCTCGGAGCTCCCGGCGGGGCCAAGCTGCAGACGGGACCCTGCGCCGACGGATTCTGGCGCTATCAGGACGCGCGCTACGAGGTGCGTGACGTCCAGCACCTGCTGGGCCTGCTGGCCGACGAGGGCATCGCCGTGCCGACCCGCAACGGCGCCATGGGGATGTCGAGTGGTGGGCAGATCGCGATCATGGTCGGCGCGCTCAACGATCGAGTGATGTGTGACGGTGTCGACCGCGGTGACCTTTGCGACGGCCACGGCAACGGCGACCTGGTCCCGTGGACCAGCCCCGACGGGACGCCGATGGCAATGGGGGCGATCTCCTCCATCTGGGCGGCAACCGACCTCATCGGCTCGGTCCTCGTCAACGGGAGGTTCCTCGACTTCGACGACGACACGATCGACCAGATCCTCGCGCCGCGCGGCATCCTGCTCCAGAGCTACATGGACGCGACGCTGGTCGTGGCCGAGGCACGCGGGTACGTGGCCACCACCGGCACCGTTGACCTCGCGCAGGACGTCGAGGCGGCGGTCGCCGCCTGGAACGCCGGTGAGCCCTACCCGCCGTTCATGGACGACGCCTTGGACGAGCTCGCGAGGTTCCACAGCCCGCTCGCGATCAAGGGCGACCCCGCGCCGATGCTGCTCCAGAACGGCTGGTCCGACGACTTCTTCCCCATCCGCGAGTCCCTGAGGCTCTACAACGACCTGCACCGGCGCTTCGAGCATCCTGACGTGGTACTGCTCGCCGGCGACTACGGGCATTCGCGTGCCGCCAACCGTGACGGCGCGGCGGTGGCCTTCAACGACATCGCGACGGCGTTCTTCGACAGCCGGCTGAAAGGCGAGGGAGAAGGTCCGGCTGCGGGCAGCGTGACGGTGTACGAGTCCACCTGCCCGGCCAAGGGCGACGACCCCGCAGTCGAGCGGGGTCCGTTCATGGCGCCGTCGTGGGACGCGCTGGCCACCGGCCGTCTGTTGTTCGGCAACGAGGGGCCTCAGGCGGTCATCAACCCCGGCGGCGA
>JAWWBG010000227.1:0-3422 GCA_033721095.1 Nitriliruptorales bacterium | reverse complement strand
TATGCCGGCGGCGTCCAGGTCAAGGCGCGCCTGCTGGAGCACGAGGGCGTCGTCACGGCCTGAACGCCATCCGCGTCGCCGGGCGATTCAGGTCGCCTCGATGAGCTTGACGAGGGTGTCGAGATCCTTCTTGAAGTCGCCCATGAACTTGTTGGCGACCTTGCCCTTCATCAGGCCCGGCACCAGCTTCTTGGGATCGAACTCGACATCGGCGGTCAGTTCGGTGCCGCCCTCAACCTCCGTGAACCTCATGTCGAACCGGGTGTGGACGGGCGAGTCGCCAGCCCACGAGTACGCGTTGGGTGGGTCCCAGACCGTGACCTCCTGCGTGATGTCGAACGTGAAGGCGAGGATGCCGGCGCTGGCGATCAGCCTGCGGCCCACCCCTGGGTCACCCTCGGCCCGGACAGACTTTGCTGCGGAGTTCCACAGGGCCCCCTTGTCCGGGTCCGCGACGTAGTCGAAGACCTCCCGGGGGCTCTTCCCCTTGACCATGCGCGTCTCGTGCAGCTCGTACATGACGTCCTCCCGACGCCGGCGAAGGCTACGGATCCCGCTGGCTTGACGTCGCCGGTCGGGTGGTTCATAGACTCGCCGAACGCACCGAACAACGCGAGTCAGCATGTCCCTCGAGGGTCTCGAACACATCCGCTCCGGCAAGGTCCGGGAGCTCTATGGCGTCGGCGACGACCTGTTGTTGCTGGTCGCCTCCGACCGCGTGTCGACCTACGACGTCGTGCATCCGACGCCGATCCCCGACAAGGGCAAGGTGCTCACCGGGGTGTCATCGTTCTGGTTCGAGCGCACCGGCGATCTGGTCGCCAACCACCTCGTCGCCACGTCGGTCGACGACTTTCCGCCGGAGGCCAAGCAGCACCGCGACGCCCTGGCGGGCCGCACGATGCTCGTCCACCGCACCGAGATCGTCCCGTTCGAGTGCGTGGTCCGCGGGTACCTCGTCGGGTCCGGTTGGAAGGAGTACCAGGCCGACCAGAGCGTCTGCGGCATCGGCCTGCCAGCCGGCTTGCAGGAGGCCAGCCGCCTGCCCGAGCCCATCTTCACCCCGGCCACCAAGGCCGAGGAAGGCCACGACATCAACGTCTCCTACGAATACATGGCCAACGACGTCGGCGATGCGCTCGCCAGCAAGCTGCGCGACCTGTCGATCCAGCTCTACGAGCACGGGGCCGAGCGGGCCAATGAGCAGGGCATCATCCTCGCCGACACCAAGTTCGAGTTCGGGCTGCTGGACGGCGAGATCCTGCTGTGCGACGAGGTCATGACGCCCGACTCGTCGCGATACTGGCCGGCCGACGAGTGGCGCGAGGGGACCAACCCGCCCAGCTTCGACAAGCAGTTCGTTCGTGATTTCGCCGCCGGAACCGGTTGGGACAAGTCACCGCCCGCCCCCGAGCTGCCCGACGACATCGTGGCCGCGACCCGCGCCAAGTACGTCGAGGCCTACGAGCGGATCACGGGCGCCTCGTTCGACGACTGGCTGGCCGCGTCGTGAGCTCGTCGGCTGCGGCCGCCTGGGACGACTCGCTGTCCGATGCAACGCTGGAGTTGGGTCGCGCGATCGATGCCGAGTTCGTCACCGAGCAGCGCGCGGCCGAGCTCGAGGCCGACCAGCTGGCCCGCCGACGCGCGACGATCGCCGACGTCGCCCGCTCGGCGGCACACCGCGGCGAAACCGTCGAGGTCCGGGTCGCCGGCCGGGCCTTCCACGGCACGATCGCCGGGGTCGGCGACGACAACGTCTGGCTGACGTCCGAGGTTGGCGACGTCCACCTGGTCTCGGCTGCCGTCAGCGCCTGGCGGACGCTGCCCGGCACGTCGGAGGGCAACGAGGCCCGGGATCCCGGCTCGATCCGTGCGCTGCTGCGCAGCCGTGAACAGGATGGCCGCGTCGTCTCCATCGTCCTGGCCGACGGCGTCGAGATCGACGGGTCGGTCCGAACCGTTGCTGGCGACCACGTGATCCTGACCGACAACCTCGGCGAGGTCCTGGTCGCGCTGGGACAGGTGGTCGGCGTGTTGGAGCGTCCGGACCGCCGCTGACGTCGCGGCCGGCCTTGTCCGGCGAGGGCGAAACCCTGCGTGTCAGGAGAGCGTGATCGCGCGTCCGTGGGCCAGCGCGTCGACGATCGTGGCCGCCCCGACGATGTGAGCGCCCTCTCGGAGGTCGTCGGCGGTGATCCCGCGCCTGGTCGTGCATGACGAGCACAACCAGATCTCGCCGCCGTGGGTGACGAGCTGTCGCACGAGGTCCTCGAGCGGCGGCAGGCCCTCGGCCTCGATGGTCTCGGCGTGACCGGGCGTGCCGGTCCAGACGGCGTCAACCGTGCACACGACCGCTGCGTTGTGGCCGCTCACGGCCGCTGTTGCCGCGGCTATGAAGGGGATCGTGGCACGCTCGGGTTCGTCCGCCCCGTGGCTGCAGGGGAACAGCAGGCGTTCGTCTTCCACGTCCCTGGCCTGGCTCGAGGGGTGTCCGCCCACCGCACGCTAGGAGACAATCAAGGCGTGCGTTCCTCCTATCGACGTCGTAGAGTTGCCGGTCGTTGCGCCCAACGGCGCCACCGGCGGGTTCCAGACCGCCGCGCTGCAACCGATCCTTGGAGGACCTCCATGCAGCTCTCACCCACATTCCGCGCCCTCGCCGGCGCTGCTGCCGTGGCCCTTGTGCTGACGGCCTGCGGCGACGACGACCCCGGCACGGAGCCCACCGGCACGGACATGACCGGCTCGCCAACGGCGGCCGCGACCTTCGAGCCCGGCGCAAGCATTGACGGCGTCCTGAAGATCGGGACGGTCCTGCCGCAGACCGGCGACCTCGCCGTCCTCGGTGATCCGATGATCAAGGCGGTCGAGCTGGCCGTCCAGCAGATCAACGACGCGGGCGGCGTGCTTGGCAACAACGTCGAGCTCGTGATCGGTGACTCCGGCACGAACGAGGACGTGGCCAACGCCACCGTCGACCGACTGATCCAGTCGGAGAGCGTCGACGCCATCATCGGCGCTGCCTCGTCCCGGATCACGCTGTCGATCATCGACAAGGTGACTGGCGCGAACGTCGTCGAGTGCTCGCCGTCCAACACGGGTTCGTCGCTGACGACCCACGAGACCGACGTCCCGGGTTTCTACTTCCGGACGCCGCCAGCCGACAACCTCCAGGGTCCTGCTCTCTCGCAGGTCATCCTTGGTGATGGTCACGCCAACGTTGCCATCGTCGCGCTGAACGATGAGTATGGCCAGGGTTTCGCGGGCTTCCTGAAGAGCTCGCTGGAAGACGGCGGTGCGACGATCGTCGCCGACGTCGCCTACGACCCGAACGGCACGGACTTCTCGGCCGATGTCCAGACGGTCCTCGACGCGAGCCCCGATGCGGTTGCGATCATCAGCTTCCCGGAGACGGGTGC
>JAWWBG010000226.1:0-3427 GCA_033721095.1 Nitriliruptorales bacterium | reverse complement strand
CGGCGAGCGGGCCCATCGCATCGAGCTCGGCCTGCTGAGCGAGGGTGACGTCGCCGAAGCGCTCACGGCCTTTGCCGAGCACGCGGGTGTCACGGTCGATGCCGACGCGGCCGACCGATTCGTCGAGCTCGTCGGTGGCTATCCGTACTTCCTGCATGTCCTCGGTTCGGCGACCTGGAACGCCGGGGACGGAACCGTCATCACCCGCGACGACGTCGAGGCAGGCTGGAAGCACGCGCGACCGACCATCGAGATGTTCTACGAGGAGCGTCTGCGCGACCTCACCGAGACCCAGCGTCACTACCTCGAGGCGATGGCTTCCCTCGATCCGGAGGAGCGAACATCGGGCAACGTCGCTCGGGCGCTGGGATCCTCCACCGAGGCCGTCGGCTCCACGCAGCAGGCGCTGATCGACACCCACGCGATCCTGCGGCGGATCGGCCGGGGTCGCATCGCGTTCACGCTGCCCGGCATCGATCGCCATCTGCGCGGCGCGGGCGACTGAGGTACCGCCCCGCCGTCCCCGGCGTCCGCGGCCGGCCCGGTGTCCGTCCGGCCACCCGGTGACGGTTACCTTCCTGACGTCCACGTCAGATACCGACCGGAACTCCCGCATGTCCGGACCCCGCAAGGTCTTGATCACGGGCGCCCACGGGTTCATCGGCGCCGCGCTGAGTCGTCGCTATCGCGACCTGGGGGTCGAGGTCGTCGGCATCGACCTCACGGGCGACCCCGAGAACAACGTTCGTGTCGGTGACGTCCGCAAGCCCGAGCCCTGGGAGGTCCACCTCGACGGCGTCGACCTCGTGGTCCATGCCGCGGCCATCGTGACCCTCGAGGGGGACGCCGACGAGTTCTGGAGCGTCAACGTCCTCGGCACCCGCCAGGTCGTCGACGCCGCCGTTCGACACGGCGTCAAGCGGCTCGTCCACCTGTCGTCCGTGACCGTGTTCGGCTGGGACTTTCCCGACGGCGTCGACGAGACGTGGCCGGTCCATCCCAACGGCACGCCCTACGTCGACACCAAGATCGCGGCCGAGCAGGTCGTCCTCGAAGCCCACGCGGCCGGCGACATCGACGCGGTCATCATCCGGCCGGGTGACGTCTTCGGTCCGTGGTCCCACCCGTGGACATTGACACCCATCGAGTACATCCGGTCCGGCCGCATGATCCTCCCCAACAAGGGGGAAGGGATCATCAGCCCGATCTACATCGACAACCTCATCGACGCGCTCGTCGCCGCCGGCGAGAAGGAGCAGGCCGCCGGCCAGGTCATCACCGTCACCAACGGCGTGGGGATCCGGGCGCGGTCGTTCTTCCGTCGCTACTGCGATCTCATGCGCGTCGGACCGCCGCGGACTGCGCCGTATCGGCTGCTCCGTCCGGCCGTTGGTGTGGTGGGATTCATCGACCGGCTTCGCGGCCAGCCCGGCCACTTCGAGCCGGCGACCATCGACTACATGATGCGCAAGGGCACCTACTCGATCGAACGGGCCCAGCAGATCCTGGACTTC
The DNA here is from genome assembly GCA_033721095.1 of Nitriliruptorales bacterium. Classification (GTDB taxonomy): domain Bacteria; phylum Actinomycetota; class Nitriliruptoria; order Nitriliruptorales; family Nitriliruptoraceae; genus JAWWBG01. The sequence continues at coordinate 1,913 of JAWWBG010000226.1, read as the reverse complement.
GAGCCTCGCATCGACCTCGACGAGGGCTTCAAGCTGACGGCCCAGTGGCTGGTCAAGGAGGGAATCATTTGAGCAAGGCAACCGAACGAGCCCTCAAGGCCGTGCCCGAGCCGCGGCAGCCCGTCGAGATCATCGACTGCACCCACGTCGTCAACGGCCTGCGCATCGGGTGGCGCGACTCCGGGCCGGCCGACGGCCACCCGATCGTCATGATCCACGGGCTGGTCGAGAGCTCACGAACCTGGGACAAGGTCACCCCGTACTTCAACGAGAAGTATCGGGTGATCTCCATCGACCTGCTCGGGCACGGTGCCTCGTCGGCGCCGATCTTCGGTGCTGACTACTCCGTGCCCGCGCTGGCGACGCACGTGCGCGACCTGTTGCTGCTCGAGTCCGTCGACCATGCGACCGTCATCGGCCATTCGCTCGGCGGCGGTGTCGCGCTGCAGCTGGCGTACCTGTGGCCCAAGATGGTCAGCCGGTTGGTCCTGGAGGACTCCGGCGGCCTGGGTCGGTCCGTGAGCCCCTTGCTGCGGCTGCTCGCCGTTCCCGGGCTCGCCGACCCGTTCGTGCATCTTGCGGTGAGCCCGCGCACTGTCGGCATCGCCCGCAGGGTTGCCGAGCTGGCCGGGATGCACCGCCACGGCAAGATCGAGGACTGGTTCCGGGCGGCCGACCTGTTGTCCACACGGTCGAACCGACGGGCCGTCCTCAGCCTCATCCGCGGCGTCATCGGATCCGCCGGCCAACGCGTCAGCGCCGCGGATCGGCTGCACATCACCGCGCACCTGCCCGTCCTGGTGATCTGGGGCGAGCGCGACTCGATCATCCCGGTCGGCCACGCCCACCGTGCCGAGCGGATGATGCCGGGCGCACGGGTCGAGTACTTCCCGAACTCGGGCCACTTCCCGCACCTGGATGACCCCGAGGGCTTCTCGGCGCTCGTGCACGACTTCCTCGACACGACCGAGCCCGCCGACAACTCGCTGGACGACCTGGCGGACGTCTTCAACGAGGTCCCGGTGCTGGCGCGTCGCGATCGCCGCGTCCGTCCCCGCAAGTCCGACGAGGACTGACGCCCTCGCTCGTTCCAGCCCGTTGCGTCAGTAGCTCTTGGGGAGCTCCAGGGAGTGCTGGGCGACGTAGTTGAGGATCATCTCACGGCTGACCGGCGCAATCTGAATGAGTCGTGAGCCCAGCCACAGGTGGGTAAGGCCGAACTCCTCGGTCATGCCGTTGCCGCCGTGGGTCTGGATGGCCCGGTCGGCGGCTCTCACGGCGACTTCCCCGGCAGCGAACTTGGCCATGTTGGCCGCTTCGCCCGCACCCTTGGCGCCGGCGTCGTAGAGGGCGCACGCCTTCTGGAGCATCAGCCGGGCCTGGGCCCATTCGATGTAGATCTCGGCCAGTGGATGCGCAATGGCCTGGTGCGTGCCGATCGGCACACCCCAGACCTCACGGGTCCGGGCGTAGTCGGCGGCCTTGTCGAGGGCGAGCTTGGCCGCCGCGACACCCCCAGCAGCACCCATGATCCGCTCCGGGTTGAGGCCGTCGAACAGCGCGGCCAACCCGCCCATGTCCCCGCCGATGAGCCGGTCCTCGGACACCTCGACGTTGTCGAAGTAGAGCGTCCACTGCCACTCGGCCCACGGCAGGGTTGTCGGGACGGGCTGGCGGGACAGGCCCTCGGCGTCCGTCGGAACAAGGAACAGCAGCGGCAGGCCGAGCTGGCCGTCCTCCAAGCGCGCGCGCGCGACGACCAGGATCGTGTCGGCGTGCTCCACGCCCGAGATGAAGGTCTTCTGGCCGTTGATCGTCCACGTCTTGTCGTCGGCGTTGCGGGTCGCGTTGGTCGCGAGCATGTGCGTGTTGGACCCGGCGTCGGCCTCGGTGACCGCGAAGGCGATCTTGGT
>JAWWBG010000225.1:0-3458 GCA_033721095.1 Nitriliruptorales bacterium | reverse complement strand
CGACGTGGCACGCTTCGGCAAGGGCGCCGGCCAATGTTCGGCCGAGCGTGTCCTCCACCAGCGTGCCCACGGCTTCCTGGGTGAGCGGTCGCAACCGTGTCGTGTGCTGTGCGACGTCGAGCAGCGCCGTCGCGAGCGAGCCGGCGGGAGCACTGGTGTCGCCGGCGCACACGACGGCGATGCGTTCGCCGTCGAGTCGATTGCCCAGGAACCGGAGGAACTCAAGCGACGGGGTGTCGCCGACGTGCAGGTCGTCGATCGTCACGACGACCGGAGTGATTGTGCTGAGGTTGGACAGCAGCCAGTACAACCCCTGGAGCATCGAGTAGGTCGTGTCGACGGGTGCCTGAGGCGCGGACGCGGGATCAACCAGTCGGAGTGCGTGTTGGGCCACGCCATTGTCGGTCGCACGGCGGCCCATGTCGGTGCGGAGAACGGGCCCGATCAGCTGACGGACCAGGCCGTAGGGAAACTCGATTTCCTCGGGGCTTCCTCGGGCCGTGAGGAGCGTGTGTCCGAGGTCGCTCGCGCGTTCGCGGACGGTCTGGAGGAGCGCGGACTTGCCCGTCCCCGGTGCGCCGTCGATGAGGGTGAGGCTGCCGCCGCCCCGGGCGGCTTCGTCGACTGCGTGACCGAGGAGCACGAGCTCGGCGTCGCGCTCGACGAGCACCCCGCCCCCCTGGCCGGCAAACGCCAGCACCCTAGTGATCTCGCGGGCTCGATTGGCCCCGCGAGATGGCGAATCAGGGGTGTGCAGCCAAAAGTTCAGGGTTGCTCCCTGACGTCGGCCCGAGCTCGTGTGCGTAGTGTCCTGGCGACTGAGGGAATGGCATTCGTTGGGGGCAACGATGGAGCGGCGTCGTCGCAGGTCGGCGGGGGCCGTGACCATGGCTGCTGGCGCGCGGTCGTCCACCGCTGAGGTCGTCGCCGCATCGATTGGCTCGGCAGGCAGCGGAACGGCCTGGAATCACCTGGCCGTGGTGTCACTGGTGCTCTCGTTGTCATGGTTCGGAGGTCTTGCCTCGGCTACCGGCGTGCGTCTGGGTGTCGTGGCCTTGCGGCAGACGCGCGCGCACGGGGAGCGCGGCGTCGCCGTCGCATTGATCGCCATCGTGGTCGGCGTCGCAGGCGTCACCCTCGCAGTTCGGCTCGTAGCAGCCATGCTGGTCTGATCGGCCGATCGCTGTTCGCCGTCACGCGTGTCGACAGTGAGGCCCGCTACGGCCGCAGCATGGCGGGGTGGAGGCGCTCCGCGGTGCCACGCCGGTAGAGCTGTGCGGGACGTCCGCCGCCCGGGCCCGTGCGGAACTCGCCGTCGACCGGCAGGACGAAATCGGCGGTGGAGACGACCTTGCGCCGGAAGTTGGCACTGTCGAGCTCTTCGCCCCAGACGGCCTCGTAGACGCGACGCAGCTCCCCGAGCGTGAAGGGCTCCTGCACGAACTGGGTCGCCAGGGCCGTGTACTCCAGCTTGGACCGCGCGCGTTCGATCGCGTCGGGAAGGATGCGGTCGTGGTCGTAGGCCAGTGGCCGGTGGCTGGCGATCTCGTCGAGGGCAACGAAGCGGGCCGCTCGCCCGTCGCCGGGAGCCGGGTCGTTCGGGTCCGGCACGAGCGCGAGGTAGGCGACCGACACCACGCGCCCGTGCGGATCGCGCTGTGGCTCGCCGTAGGTCGCCAGCTGTTCGAGCCAGGCGTTGGGAATCGCCAGCCCGGCCAGCTCGCGCACCGCCCGGCGTGCGCAGTCGATGAGGCTCTCGTCGTCGCGAACTCGGCGGCCGGGCAGCGCCCACCCGGCATCGAGGTCGGGGGTGTCGGGCTCGACCAGGAGGATCGACAGCTGCCGCTCCCGAACGGTGAGCAGCGCGACGTCGACAGCAACGGCGCACGTCGACACCGGTGCCGCCACGATCCCTCCGCCGAGTTCTGGTCAAGGTGACCCTATCCGTGCGCGCAACGGCCGCGGATACGGTCGGAACATGTCGAAGACCACCGCAGTTCGAAGGGGTATCGCCAAGCGATGCCCACACTGCGGTGAACGCGAAGTCTTCGCGTCCTACTTCGAACTCGACGAGCACTGTCCCCGCTGCGGGCTGGTCTTTGAGCGCGAGGAGGGCTACTGGCTGGGCGCCATGGTCGTCGCAATGGTCGTGACGGAGTCGGTGTTTGCGCTGGGGCTTGTCGTGAGCCTGGTCGCGACGTGGCCCGACGTGCCCTGGGGTTGGGTGACCGTTCTCGCGCTGGCAACCAATGCTGCCATTCCGGTTCTCGGCTACCCGCGATGGAAGACCACGTGGCTGGGGGTGCACCTGGCCGCCACCGATCCCACCATCGGCTCGGGGAACCTGCGCGACGCCCTCGCACCCGACGAGCCCAAACCCACCGGGCACTAATCTTCGGCGCCAGCACCCCTCGAGGCCTTCCCCGTGTCCCTGTCCGCTGACGACGTCCGCCACGTCGCGATGCTCGCGCAGCTGGCCGTGACCGACGACGAGGTGGCCGGCTGGACCGAGGAGCTCAACAAGATCCTCGCCTACGCCGAGCAGGTCGGTGAGGTTGCGGCCGACGACGTACCGCCGACCACGCACCCCTATCCGCTCGAGAACGTCTTCCGCGCCGACGAGCCCGGCACCGTCCTCGACCGTGACGTGCTCCTGGCCGGCGGTCCCGACACGACCGAGGACCGATTCGTCGTTCCGCGCATCGTCGCCGAGGACGGCTGATGTCCCTTGTCACCGCGACCGCCACGGAACTGGCCGGCCGCCTCGATGCTGGTGAGGTGTCAGCCCGTGAGGTCATCGACGCCCACCTCGACCGGATCGAGGCCGTCGACGACCAGGTCGGGGCCTTCCTGGAGGTCACGGCCGATCACGCGCGCGCACAGGCGGACGACATCGACGCGCGCCGTGCGGCGGGGGAGCAGTTGCCCGCGACGGCCGGCGTTCCGATCGCCATCAAGGACCTGTTCTGCACGACGGGCATCCCCACGACGGCGGCCTCGAAGATCCTCGAGGGTTGGCGGCCGCCCTACGACGCGACGGTCGTCCGCAACATCGCCGACGCCGGCATGGTCATGCTCGGCAAGGTCAACATGGACGAGTTCGCGATGGGCTCGTCCACCGAGAACTCGGCCTATCAGGTCACCCGCAACCCGTGGGACCTCGACCGGGTCCCGGGGGGGTCGTCCGGCGGATCGGTGGCCGCGGTCGCAGGCCTCATGGCACCACTGGCCGTCGGCACGGACACCGGTGGTTCGATCCGCCAGCCGGCGGCGCTCACCGGCACCGTCGGCCTCAAGCCGACCTACGGCCGCGTCTCCCGGTACGGGATCGTCGCCTTCGCGTCGTCGCTGGACCAGGCCGGACCGATCGCGCGGACGGTCGAGGACACCGCCCTGCTGCACCAGGTCATCAGCGGCCACGACCCCCTCGACTCGACCTCGATCCCCGAGCCGGTCGG
>JAWWBG010000224.1:0-3504 GCA_033721095.1 Nitriliruptorales bacterium | reverse complement strand
GCGTCGGCGAGGACGGCCCGGAACTCCTCGTCGGTCCAGACGAAGTACTTGCCCTCGACGCCCTCCGAATCCGCGTCGGTGGCCGAGAAGAAACCGCCGGCCTCGTGGCGGAGATCACGCAGCAGGTAGGTGGCGATCGACGTGGCGACGCGGCGCAGGTCGGCGCGGCCGGTGATGGCCGCAGCCTTGGCGTAGGTGGCCAGCAGCAGCGCGTTGTCGTAGGCCATCTTCTCGAAGTGGGGCACGAGCCACTTCGCGTCGACGGAGTAGCGGGCGAAGCCGCCCGCCAACTGGTCGTGGATGCCGCCCCGGGCCATCCGGTCGAGCGTGTGGACCACAGATTCGAGCGCCTCGGGGTGACCGGTGCGCAGGTGGTGGTCGAGGAGGAACTCCATCGTCATCGCCTGCGGAAACTTCGGCGCCCGGCCGAAGCCGCCCAGGGAACGATCCCAGGCGCGAGTCACCAGCAGGTCGGCGGCCTCGGCCGTCGTCGCGGGGTCCACGGCCTCGGCAACAGGTGCGGCGGCCATCCGCCGAGACACGGCCTCGGCGATGTTGCCGGCGGACTCGAGGACGTCCTCGCGATGACCCTCCCACGCCTCGGTCACGGCATCGAGGACGTCGGGGAAGCCGGGCATCCCGCCGCGCGAGCGCCGCGGCCAGTAGGTCCCGGCGTGGAAGGGGCGCCGCTCGTGGTCGAGGAACACCGACATCGGCCAACCACCATGGCCGGTGAGCGCGGTCGTGGCCTCCATGTAGATCGCGTCGACGTCGGGCCGTTCCTCGCGATCGACCTTGATCGACACGAAGTGCTCGTTGAGCTGTGCCGCGATCTCGTCATCCTCGAATGACTCATGCGCCATGACGTGGCACCAGTGGCAGGACGAGTAGCCGACCGAGAGGAACACCGGCACGTCGCGATCGCGCGCCTCGTCGAATGCCTCGTCACCCCACGGCCACCAGTCCACCGGGTTGTCGGCATGCTGGAGGAGATAGGGGCTGCTCGAGTTCGCGAGGCGATTCACACTCGTCCGTGGGCTCGGATGTCCGCATCCACGGTAGGGCCGCTCGGGCACCCGCCGGATTCGTTGCGCTCGCGTAACGGTTCTCCGGCATGATTCCTTCGCGCGGCAAGGACAGGTTCGGCAGACGATGGCTGCACCGTCCCGAAAGAAGCTGGCGGCAGCCCGCGGGCTCGTCGCGTTCGTCGTGGTCGCGCCGATCGTCGCGTTGGCCCTCGGCCACGACCATCCCGACACGGGCGGGTGGGAGGCCCTGCTCGCCTTCGGGATGGCCAACCTCGCCCTCGCCACCCTCGCCCTGCTCCTGATTCGCCGCAAGGACCACCCCGTCGGTTGGCTCCTCCTTGCGGTGGGCGCGAGCGGCGCGCTCCAAGCGGCTGCTTTCTCGTATGCCACGCATGGGGCGGTGGGCTCGGACCCCCTTGGGACGTTGCCCGGAGCCGTTCCGGCACAGTGGGTCTCGGAGCAGCTCTGGCTCGTGCAGATCGTGGGACAGGCGCTGCTCATCCCGCTGCTGTTTCCCGACGGGCGGCTGCCGTCGCGACGCTGGCGTCACGTCCTCAGGATGATCGTCGTGGGCGCCGTCTTCGGGTGGATCCCGTTGCTGCTCGCTCCAACGCTCTACATCGATGAGAGCATTGCCGCGCCATTGGCACGGCTTGCTCCCCCCGACCCGATCAGCGGGGCCCTCGTGGCTGTCGGGGGGATGCTCGTGGCCTTCGGGCTGGTGGCCGTCATCGTCTCGCTGGTCGTCCGTTGGCGTCGTGGCGACCCACTGGAGCGTCAGCAGCTGAAGTGGCTGTTCGCCGGGCTGATCCCCCTCATCCTCACCCAGATCCTGGTGGGGGCTCTTGACATCGGTCGCGACGGGATCGGCGATCTCCTGCTCCTGCTGTCCTACATCGCACTCCCGGTGTCGATGACCGTTGCCATCCTCCAGTACCGGCTCTACGACCTGGGTCGGCTCATCCGACGCACTGCCGGCTACGCGATCGTCTCTGCACTCCTCGTTGGGATCTACGCACTTGCGGTCATCTCGCTCTCGAGCCTCGCACCGACCGGCGGCTCGAGCCTGTCTGTCGCCCTCGCCACGCTTGTCACGGCCGTGCTTGCCCGGCCGGCGCACCAACGCATCAAGCAATGGCTCGACCGCCGTTTCAACCGTCAGGCCTACGACGCCGAGCGTGCCCTGGAAGCGCTCCGGTCGCGCTTGTCGAGCCAGCTCGAGGTCACGGCTGTGATGGAGGAACTGCTCGCCATCGCCACCGACTCGGTCGAGCCAGAAGTCGCGTCCGTCTGGGTCCGCGCCGAGACGAAGGCAGCCACCAGTTAGCGTGCGTGCTTCGAGCTCGACGAAACCACGAAGGATTGACCATGGCTGACCGCACCGCGTCCGTTGTCTGGGAGGGCGACCTCGCGTCTGGCGCGGGCCGCGCGACCTTCGAGTCGTCCGGCTTTGCCCGTGACGTGCCCGTCTCATGGCCGGCACGTACCGAGGAGCCCGATGCTCAGACGAGCCCCGAGGAGCTGCTCGCCGCCGCCCACGCCAGCTGCTTCTGCATGGCGCTGTCCAAGCGCACGGCTGACCGTGGGGCCGTGAACCAGACGATCAACGCATCGGCGACGGTCACGTTCGTGCCGGGAACCGGGATCACGCGCAGCGCCTTGACGATCAGCGTCGCTGCCGAAGGCTTGACCCAGGAGGCGTTCGAGGAGGCCGTTGCCTCGGCCGAGGACGCCTGCCCGGTCTCGAACGCGCTGCGCGGCAACGTGGAAATCTCGGTCGACGCCACCTTGGCCTGAACGCCGCTCAGCCGGTGATGTCGCGGCCGATGAGGTGGCGGGCGATCACCCACTTGAGGACCGCGTTGGCGCCCTCGAAGATCTCGAGGATCTTGACGTCGCGATCCGCGCGGCGGGCCCCAACGGGAATCTGTCGCGCCAGGTGCGTCGATCGCCTCGACGTCCAGCTCGCTGGGCGACCTCACTCGTCGGGGGGCAGCAGCTGAAACGACGATCCCCCGGCAACGGACCTATCGTGAGCCGCCGCGACGATGAGGACAGCCCGATGTTCAGCGAGGACGAGATCCGGGAGGCCTTCGACCGCTACCGGGCGGCCGCAGACGAGGCCGGGCGGACCGGTGACTGGCGGCCGTGGGTCGAGTGCTTCACGCCCGACGTGCGCTACGTCGAGCACGCGCTGGGCACCTTCCACGGGCGCGAGGAGGTCCTCATCTGGATCCAGGGGGTGATGACCCAGTTTCCCTTCACCCACATGCAGCTGTTCCCGTGGGACTGGTGGACCATCGACGCCGAGCAGGGGTTCGTGATCGGCCAGCTCCAGAACCGGTTCGTCGATCCCGGTGACGGGTCCGTGTGGCAGGGCGCGAACTGGACCCGGCTCGTGTACGCGGGCGACGGGCTGTTCTCCGAGGAGGAGGACATGTACAACCCGACGACCTTCCTCCCGGTCGTCCAGGGG
>JAWWBG010000223.1:0-3508 GCA_033721095.1 Nitriliruptorales bacterium | reverse complement strand
CGGATCGGGCGCCCGCGGCGGTTGGGGCGCTGAGCTCGCCCTGCTTGGCCGCATCCAGCAGCTCGGGGGATGCACGCAGACCGCAGGCCATGCTGAGCAGTGCCACGGCGGTCAGCGTCACGCCCAACCGCAGGCACGTCGAAGATCCGCCCGCGGCGACACGGGTCGATCCGTGCATGCGCCTCACCCGCCCTGGACCCGACAGCGGCTCGAACGGCCATCCCGGGACGACTCCTCCTGCAAGGATTCGTTATGCGGGGTCGTCGCTCCTGCCTGCCCTGGTCGCCAAGGGACGATCACCGGCGGCGTGAGCAGTCATCCGGAGGGCGAGTGGGCGCCCGGTCAGTACTGGGGGATCGACGGGTCGACGCGGTCGCGCCACGCCATCAGGCCGCCGTTGAGGTTCCAGGCGTTCTCGAACCCCGCCTCGCGCAGGGTCGTGGTCGCCTTGGCGCCCCGACGGCCCGCGCGACAGTGGACGACGATGTGGGCGTCCCTGTCCAGTTGATCGAGGTTCTCCTCGAGGTCGGCCAGCGGGATGTTGCGGCCACCGAGCGTGGCGATCTCGAGCTCGCTCTCCTCCCGGACGTCGAGGAGCAGGAAGTCGGCGTCGCCCTCGCGGAGGTGGAGCAGGTCCTCGACCCTGATGTCCCATGCACTCTGGCCGGGGATGCGGGCACCGCCGAGCCGTTCGAGGGCGCGGTCACCCGCCGCGGCAGGCGCGGTCACCGACAGCCGCGGCGCGCGTCGCGAATCCGCGCGTTCGACCTCGGCGATCGTGGCATCGTCGCCCCAGATCTCGGCGACAACGGGTGCGAGCTCCCCGAGAGCGTCGGCTGCGAGGTCAACGCCGTCCTGTTCGAGCCGGCGATCCGGAACGGCCACGGTCAGCGCCGACCGGTTGAATGTTGCGACCAGCTCGCCGTCGTAGGCGATCGAGTCCATGGCCCCGAGGGCCATGCGGACGGCGTCGCGGAACTGTTCTGCAAGGGGCGCCGCGGTCCGCTTGCGCGTCACGGTGAGGGCGGTCTTCGTCACGCCGTAGTCGACGTCGTGGCCGACCAGCAGGACGCCCGGGCCATCGGGCACGTGGCGGTAGTCGGCAACATCGATGACCAGGCCCTCGACGAGCCCGCGCTGGATCAGCCGGTGGAACACCGGGATGGCCGGGTCGAGGGAGCCGGGTGGCTCGGTGGCCGCAAAGCTCACCGACACGCGGGACGGGTTCATGCCTTGGCCGGTTCGCGCGTCTCGACGATCGACGCCGCCTGGGCAGCCAACCGGGCTTCGCAGCTGTGGGCGGCCTCGACGAACAGTTGGGCCTCCTCGACGCGCCTCGCGGCGACCGCGGCGTCACCGGATGGCGTCGGGTCGGCGTGTCGGTCCAGGAGGTACTCACCGAACTTGCCCTTGGCGTACTTGTCGAAGAACTTCTCGGTGTCGAAGAAGCGGGTCTTCCACTCCGTCACGATGTCGTGGGGGTTCTCGGTCACGTCGATGTACTCGGTGCGGACCAGCGCTCGGGCGGCGTCGAGCATGGCCTGGTAGGCGTGCTGCTCGGCGGCCGCCGGGTCGTTCTCCTCGAGGGCCACCTGGGCGTCGAAGACCTCTGACTCGGCCTTCATGACTTCGATGCCGAACAGGGACACGACCTCGCCCGCGCACTCGCCGACGCCGAGGTCACCCATCGAGTACTGGCGGGCGTCGCTGAAGTCGACGAAGAAGCTCGGGTCCTGTTCGAACGTGGGCATCTCCATGAACGGCTCGAGGATGGTGCGCAGGCCGCGCTTGCCCTGCCGTTCGATCCACCCCTGGAAGGTCTCGTCGCCGTCGCGGCCCTCGACCCACGCGGCGCTGAGCGCCTCGACGACCTTCGGGGCGTTCCTGGACGGCACGGCGCCGATCGCCATGCCGTACTTGGCTGCGTTCTCGCGCCGCTGCCCACCGAGGACGACCTGGAAGTGCGGCATCCGCCGGCCGTCGATCCCACGCGAGTTGCCGTAGAAACCGATGTCGGCGATGTGGTGCTGGCCGCACGAGTTGAAGCAGCCCGAGATCTTGATGTTGAGGTCTTCGACCCCGTTCGCGATCGGCAGCGTCCCGCCGAGGAACTGGTCGCGAAGCTCGGCGGCCAGCCCGCGACTCGACGCGATCCCGAGCTTGCAGGTGTCGGTGCCCGGGCAGGCCGTGATGTCGCTGACCGTCCCGGCGCCGGGCGCAGCGAGGTGGATCTCGTCGAGCGCCCGATACAGGGCGGGCAGGTCGGCCTCGGACACGAAGCGGAGGACGAGGTTCTGCTCGACCGTGGTGCGGATGTTGTCGCCGACGTAGGTGCGGCAGATGTCGGCGAGGGCCCGGGTCTGGTCGCTGGTGATGTCGCCGAGCGGCAGGTTGATCGTGACGACCCGGTAGCCCTCCTGTCGCTGGGTCTGCACGTTCGTGCGCAGCCACTCGTCGAAGCCGTCGGGCAACGCCTCGCCGTTGAGGCTGGCTGCGTCGCGGACTGCCGGCCCGCCGGTGACCGGCAGGTCCTCGAGGAAGGCCGTGTGCCGCGGGTCATGGGGGACGGTCTTCTTCTCCTCCTCGACCAGCCGGCGGAACTCCTCGATGCCGAGCTTGGCGACCAGGAACTTGATGCGGGCACGGTTGCGGTTCTTCTTCTCGCCGAGGCGCGCGAAGATCCGCGCGATGGCCTGGATCTCGACCAGGAACTCCTCGACGGGCGTGAACTCACTCAGCACCTCGGCCTGGTGGGGGACCGTGCCGAGGCCCCCGCCGACGACGACCTTGAAGCCGCGCCTGCCGTCCTGGATCCGGGCCACGTAGCCGGCGTCGTGGAGCTGCACCAGCCCACAGGCCTCGTGCTCGCACCCGCTGAAGGCTGGCTTGAACTTGCGCCCGAAGTCCTGCACGTCGGGGTGCCCGAGCAGGAACATCATGAGGGCCTTGGCGTACGGCGAGACGTCGAAGGCCTCGGTGTGGCACACGCCTGCCAACGGGCACGCGGTCACGTTGCGGATGCTGTTGCCACAGGCCTCACGGGTCGTGATCCCGACGGCAGCCAGTCGGCGCATCAGGTCGGGCGTGTCATCGATGTGGACGTAGTGCAGCTGGACATCCTGACGGGTGGTGATGTGCAGGATGTCGTCGGCGTACTCCTCGGCGAGGTCGGCGATGACCTCCAGCTGCTCGGGGGAGATCCCGCCGTAGGGGATCTTGATCCGCTGCATCCCGGGGGCGTCCCACACGGTGTCGACGCCCTTGGTGGGCCTGTCCTCGAAGGGGAGCTCCTGGGTGGCGTAGCCGTCGTAGCGCGTGCCGTTGTCGTAGCGCTGCCCGTACACGCCGCGGCGCAGGCGGGTCTCCGCGAAGACCTTCTCGTCCAGCTTGCCCTGCCGGCGAAGCTCGACCTGCGCCTCAAAGTGGTCGATCTCCTCCTGCCAGTCAGGATCCATCCGGCCCTGGAGCAGGGCCTGCCAGCCGGTCGCGGTCATGCGGGATCTTCGCG
>JAWWBG010000222.1:0-3509 GCA_033721095.1 Nitriliruptorales bacterium | reverse complement strand
GCAGCCGCATGAGACGTGCGGCACCAACGCCGGAGGACCAAGCCGCACCCTGCGGCCCGGCCGGGAGGAGAGATACCAATGGCTGACGCCGTTGTCGTGCAGAGCAAGGTCAAGCAGGCCGTCAAGGAGTTGGGTCTGCGCATGTCCGGTGACGTGCCGGAGGCGCTCGACCGCAAGGTCAAGGCCGCCCTTCGGGACGCAGCCGCCCGCGCCAAGGAGAATGGCCGCAGCACGCTGCGTCCGTACGACCTGTAGACCAACCCCTCACCACCTGACGGCCCTCCGGACCCCCGGAGGGCCGTTTTTTGCCGCTTGGCGCCCCTTCGGGGACGTTTCAGCCCCTTTCACGATCCGAACCACCCGACCGCGGCGCATCCGCGGCAGGTAGGTTTGACCCGCAGACCCCGAAGGAGCAGCTCGCGATGGCCGAGTCGAAGGACACTCTCACCGTCACGGACAACCGAACCGGCCGGACCTACGAGCTGCCGATCGAGAACGACTCGATCCGTGCCATGGACCTGCGTCAGATCAAGGTCAACGAGGACGACTTCGGGATGCTCTCGTACGACCCGGGCTACAAGAACACGGCCTCGTGCCGCTCCGAGATCACCTTCATCGACGGTGCCCGCGGAATCCTGCGATACCGCGGCTATCCGATCGACCAGCTGGCCGAGCAGTCGACCTTCCTCGAGGTCGCCTACCTGGTCGTCCACGGGGACCTGCCCACGACCGATCAGCTCGAAACCTGGGTCGACGAGATCACCCACCACACGTTCGTCCACGAGAACATCAAGAAGTTCATCGACGGCTTCCACCACGACGCCCACCCGATGGGGATCCTGGTGTCCACCGTCGGTGCTCTCAGCACGTTCTATCCCGACGCGAAGCTGATCGAGGACCCCGACGTCCGCCACGCCCAGATCGTGCGGCTGATCGCCAAGTTCCCGACGCTGGCCGCCTTCGCCTATCGGCACTCGATCGGCTTCCGGTACGCCTACCCGGACAACGACCTGTCGTTTGCCGGCAACTTCCTCAACATGATGTGGAAGGCCACCGAGCTCAAGTACGAGCCCAACCCGGTGCTCGAGGAGGCGATGGACAAGCTGTTCATCCTCCATGCCGACCACGAGCAGAACTGCTCGACGACGGCGATGCGGACGATCGGCAGCTCGGACGCGGACCCGTACTCGGCTGCGGCGGGCGCGGTTGCGGCCCTCTACGGGCCCAAGCACGGGGGTGCGAACGAGGCTGTCCTCAAGATGCTCGAGGAGATCGGCTCCGTCGACGCCATCCCCGAGCACATCGAAGCCGTCAAGCGCGGCGAATACCGCCTGATGGGCTTCGGTCACCGTGTGTACAAGAACTACGACCCACGGGCGAAGGTCATTCGCGAGCTCGCGCACCAGGTCTTCGACGTGACGGGCAAGAACCCCCTGATCGACATCGCCGTGGAGCTCGAGAAGATCGCCCTCGAGGACGAGTTCTTCGTCGGCAAGAAGCTCTATCCCAACGTCGACTTCTACTCGGGAATCATCTACCAGGCCATGGGCTTCCCGGTCGACATGTTCCCGGTGCTGTTCGCGATCGGGAGGATCCCAGGCTGGCTCGCCCAGTGGCAGGAGAACCTGTCCGACACCGAGCAGGCGATCGCTCGGCCGCGGCAGCTGTACGTCGGCAGCGACGAGCGCGACTACGTCCCGATCAAGGAACGCTGAGCGTTCCCCAAACCCGGTCGTGAACGCCGGGTGAACGAGGCGCCCGTTCGGATGCGCCACCCGCGCTCCGCCGTTGGAGGGGACAACCTGGAGGGAGCACGACCATGACCGAGATCGAGAGCACGAGCACGCTGGCACGGTGGCTCATCACCGGCGGCATCGGGATCGGGTCGTTCCTCGCAGTCGTCGCCGGCGGCCTCGTGCTGCGGCGGCTGCTCGACGGCCGCCGGCTCGCCCCTCCCCCGGCGCTGATCGGCGTCGGCGGCGTGGTGGTCGCCCTCGTCGTGGTCGTCGTGTTCCAGCCCCAGAAGCTGTGGATCGACGATGTGGTCGACGACGCGGATCCGCTTGCCGGCGACGCCACGCCGACCATGATCGTGCCGATGGCGTCCATCGGCCCCGACGAGATGATGAGCGAGCCGATGCCCGACGAGGCGGGTCCGACCGTCCTGCTGTCCGGCACGTTCGTCGACCGCGACCACCCGACATCGGGCACGGCCCGGGTGATCGAGCTCGAGGACGGGTCGTTGCTCCTGCGCCTCGAGGACTTCGCGACCGACAACGGGCCGGCGTTGCAGGTCTACCTGTCGACGGCTCCGACGGATGCTGGCCATGGGGCCTTCGACGACGACTTCGTCCACCTGGGTGCCCTGAAGGGCAACATCGGCAACCAGAACTACGACATCCCTGCGGGTACCGACCTGGACACCTACACGACCGTCGTGATCTGGTGCGACCCGTTCAACGTCGCGTTCGGCGCTGCCGCGCTGGCCTGACCGCCACCGCTGCGGACCGACGGCGTGCAGATCCACGGTCGCCGTTCAGCCGCCGGCCTCGGCATCCTCGAGGCGCGACTGGGCCTGTACCCATCGCTCCATGGCATGGGTCGCCCGGTCCTTGGCCTCGCCATGGCGCCGTGCGAGGGCAGCCAGGCGCTTGGGGTCGGCGTGAACGTCGGGGTCCGCGAGCGACCGGTTGAGCTCGGCCACCTCAGCCTCGGCTGCGCTGACGGCGCGCTCGGCAGCCGTGACGACCTTCTGGAGGCGACGGAGCCGGTCACGTTGACGATGGCGATCCGTGGGTGGCGGCCGGCGGGTTGCCGATGAGCCGGCGGACGGCGTCGTGTCGACGGGCTCGTCAACGATGACGCGGCCGTCGCGGACCTCGACGACGCGGTCGGCCACCGCCCGGACCAGGTGGCGGTCGTGGGTGATCAGCAGCACCGCTCCCGGGTAGTCCAGGAGCGCCTCCTCGAGCAGGTCGCGAGATGCAATGTCGAGATGGTTGGTCGGCTCGTCCAGCAGGAGCAGGTTCGTCGGATTCGCCATCACCCGGGCCAACGCCAGCCGGGTCTTCTCCCCGCCGGACAGCAGCCCGATGCGGCGTTCGGCTGCGTCACCGGGAAACCCGAACGCCCCGAGGAGCGATCGCGGATTGAGCCGTTCGTGGCGTTCGTCGAGGACGCTGCGAAACGAGACGAGGACGGTCTGGTCGTCGTCGAGGACCTCGACCTGGCGTTGCGCGAACACGGCCGGGCGCACGTTGGTGCCGAGGGCGACCCGTCCGCGCGAGGGCTTGAGGTCACCGGCCAGCAACCGCAGCAGCGTGGTCTTGCCGGCGCCGTTGGGACCCACCAGGGCCACGACTTCGCCACGTTCGATCGTGAGGCGGACATCGGTCAGGACGGGCTCGTCGCCGTAGCCGATGTCGGCATCGATCACGTCGACGACGACGCGGCCCGATCGCGGTGCCGGCGGGAACCGGAACTTCGGCTCGCGGACCTGGCCGGCCGGG
>JAWWBG010000221.1:0-3520 GCA_033721095.1 Nitriliruptorales bacterium | reverse complement strand
TGGCAACCGGTATGCCCCAGCAGTTCTTCGCGTCCGCTGTTCGACAAGAACTGGCCTGTCGAACGCACTCGTGTTGACTGGATTCACCGTAAGGAGGGCGGACGGACCGTGGAATGGCCCGTCCGGGTCATTCCGGGGTGATCCGGCCGACCCACGCCGGTCCCGTCGAACGGTCCGACGTGACATGGTCACGGGTCTGGTGGCGGTCGCTCGCACGGCGCTGGTTGCAGACCCTGCCGGCGTCCGGCAGGCTTCCAGCGCCCGGGCGACGAGGACAGGGAGACGCCGTGGACGACCTGGAAGGATTCGAGGCCGCAGCCGCCTGGGCGGAGCCGATCTTCGCGGCCGTGCAGCACGCCGACCTCGACGCGCCCTCCATCAATGACGGGTGGACCGTCCGGGTCCTCACGGCCCACATCATCCACGGCACGCACATGTTCGCCCGCGGGCTGCGGGGGGTCGACGTCTCCAACGACGCACCCAAGAACAACGTCACGCCCTTTGACGAGGCCAACATCGCCGGTGCGTATCGGGCGGCGATCGCCGACGTTCGAGCAGCCGCTGCCGAGGACGGCAACCTCGACCGGATCGTTTCCCTCCCCATCGGCCCGACACCGGGCACGATCGTGATGGGCGTCGGAGCCAACGAGCTCGCGCTGCACGGCTGGGACCTCGCGAGCAGCATCGGCATGGACGTGACCATTCCCGATGACCTCGCGTCATGGTTGGAGGAGAAGAACCGCCCGACCGCGCCGAGAATGGTCGAGTTCGGGGTGTACGCCCCGGAGGTCGACGTCCCCGAGGATGCGAGTCCTCACAGCCGCCTCCTGGCCCTCACCGGCCGCTCCGGCTGAACGGCCTGTCCGCCGCGTGATCGGGACAACGTGACCTGCCCCACCTGCGGCACCGACAATCGCGAGGGCGCAAGGTTCTGTGACAACTGCGGCACCCGCCTGGACGGCGAGGCCGCGGGCGCCGTCACGACGCCACCGTCGCCGCCCTCCGTGTCGGCGCCCCCGCCCGAGGAACGGCGGATCGTCACGGCGCTGTTCTGTGATCTCGTCGGCTCGACCGCAGCGGCAGAGACGATGGATCCCGAGGACTGGCTCGAGGTCATGAACGGCGCCTTCGAGCGAATGACCGAGCCCGTCGACCGGTTCGGCGGCACCGTCGCCCGGCTGATGGGCGACGCGATCCTCGCCCTGTTCGGCGCCCCCGTCGCCCACGAGGACGATCCCGAGCGGGCGATCCGAGCAGGCCTGGCGATCGTCGAGGAGATGGGGCCCTACGCCGAGAAGATCCACGACGAGCTCGGCCTGGAGATCGGGGTCCGCGTCGGGATCAACACCGGCTTGGCGATGGTGGGGCAGGTCGGCTCGGACGAGCACGGCGAGTACACGGCCATGGGCGACACGATCAACGTGGCGGCCAGGATGGAGCAGACCGCCGAACCCGGCACCGTCCAGGTCGCCGAAGCCACGTGGCGCGCGGCGCGCGGCAGCTTCACGTGGAAAGGCCTCGGCGGCGTCAGCGTCAAGGGCAAGACGGAGCCCGTGCCCACGTGGCGACCGACCGCCGCGGCCGACATGCTCCCGCGCGCACGCGATGACGTTCCCTTCATCGGACGCGACGCCGAGCTGCGCCAGCTCGCCCAGCGGCTGGAGGCCGGCGTGGCGGGGGCCGCGACCCTCACCGTCCTTCGCGGCGAACCCGGGGTGGGGAAGACACGGCTCGTCGACGAGGCCCAGCGAGTCGTGACCGGCGCGGACTGGCTCCGCGTCACGGCGGCCTCGTGGGAAACGGAATCGGCGTTCGCCTTCCTGCGCCGTCTCGCCTCCGGTGTCTCGGCTGCCGCACCGGCCGGGGCGATCGAGGGCCTTGCGCCCGAGTTCCGACGGCCGTTGGAACGCCTGCTCGCCACGGTGCTCGCCGACCCGGACGAAACCTTCCAGGCGATGGTCGGCCGCGCCCTCGGCGAGCTGATCACCGTGCAGGCAGGCATCATCCTCGTGGCCGAGGACCTCCACTGGGCAGACGAGCCCTCGGTCGTCGCGCTGCGCGACACCATCGAGCACGTGACGTCGAACGTCGCCTTCGTCATCACGAGCCGTGTCGATGCTCCGACCTGGGTCGACGACGTCATCGACGCGTCGACCGACGCCGTCGAACAGCGCCTCGGCGTCCTCTCCCCCGACGCCGTGGAGGCACTCCTGGCCGAGGCGGCACCGGACCTCGCCGAAGCGGCCATCGCCGGCGCTGCGGGCCGTGCCGGGGGCAACCCGCTGTTCGCACTCGAGCTCGCCGAGGCCGTGCGGTCAGGGGCCGACCACGAGGACCTGCCCGACAACCTGTTGTCGCTGATGATCGCCCGTGCTGACAAGCTGCCCCCGGACACGCGCAGCCTCGCCGGCATCGCGGCGGCGCTCGGACCGGCGTTTCCACGCGCCCTCCTCGACGCGGCTGCCCCCGGCGCCGCCGCCGAACTCGTGGCCCAGGACGTCCTGGTCGAGTCGACCGACGAGCTGGCGTTCCGTCATGCCCTGCTGCAGGAGGCGATCTACGCGACGGTCCCACGGCGCGACCGCCCCGCCCTCCACGTCCAGGTGGCGGAGCGAATCGAGTCCGCCTGGGAGCACCCCGATGAGCTCGCTGACCTGCTGGCTGACCAATACGGGCGTGCCGAGGACCATCGGGCAGGGCACTACGAGATCGTGGCCGGAGCGCGGGCCCAGTCGCTGGGCGCCGCCGAACAGGCCATCGCCCTCCTCGAACGCGCGCAGGCCCGGGCGGTCGAACACGCCGACCTCGTCGACGCCGGCGACCAGGCCCTGCTGGCGACGTCACTCGGGCGGGCCTACGAGATGGCCTCGCGGTACGAGGACGCCGAGCAGGTCTACACGGCGGCGCTCTCCCAGATCGAGCCCGCAGACAACGAGCTGGGCGTCCTGCGCGTCATGACGAACCTGGCCTCCATGCTGGTCCTGTCCATCCACACGGCGTCGGACGCGGACCGCGGGGTCGCGCTCGCACGTGAGGCACTGGAACGCGCCGAGCAGCTCGACGCAACGTCACTGCAGGCCCGACTCTGCTGGGTGCTGTCGCGAGCCATGACGGTGGCCGGCGACTACGCGGCGGCCCGCGAGCTCTCCGAGCGCGGGCTGCGGCTGGCCGAGGCAGCAGCCGACGAGGAGACCCTGGCGTACCTGCGCCACGACGCCTACTTCCACCTGACCGGTCTCGGCGACATCGAGGAGTCCTACCGGCTCCTCGGCCTCGCCCGCACCGACTGGGAGCGGTTGGGCGTCCGCAACATGCTGGCCGATGCCCTCATGACGACAGGCAGCCTCGACCGTTCGCAGGGGCGCATCCGATCCGCCCGGCAGCACTACGTCGAGGCCCGCGAGGTCGCAAGAGAGATTGGCAACACCTGGGTCGAGACCGTCGCCAACTTCAACGACCTCCAGGCGACGGTCTACCAGGGCAACTGGGCCGACTGGTACGCACTCGTCGAGCCGGCCCT
>JAWWBG010000220.1:0-3556 GCA_033721095.1 Nitriliruptorales bacterium | reverse complement strand
GGTCCTGCTGCAGCCCGGCCAGGACCCGCACGGGTTTGCGCCGTCCGCGCAACAGGTCGCGGCGCTTCGCACCGCCGACCTGGTCGTCGCGAACGGACTCGGACTCGAGGAGGGGCTCCTCGACGTGCTGGCGGAGGCCGGAGGCGACGGTGTGGAGGTCCTCGAGCTCGCACCGGCGCTCGACCCCGTCACGCGCGACGGCCAGCAGGACGACCCCGACGGCCACGAATCGGCGGCAGGCGATGATCCTCATGCCGAGGACGATCACGGGGAGGAAGGCCATGGAGCAGATCCGCACGTCTGGCTGGATCCCGTCCGGGTTGCGGACGCTGTCGGCCTGCTGGCCGAGCGACTGGCCCACGTCGACTCCCGCCTGGACGACGAGGTCTGGCGGGAGCGTGGACGCCGGCTCTCGGCGTTGATCCTCGACGTCCACCTGTCCGTCGAGCGCACCCTCGCGGACGTGCCGATGCCCTGTCGGGTGCTCGTGACCAACCACGACTCGCTCGGCTACATGGCCGACAGGTACGGCTTCACCGTGCTCGGAACCGTCATTCCCGGCACGTCGACGAACGCGCAGCCGAGCGCGCGCGACTTCGCGGCTCTCGTGCAGATCATTCGTGAGGCTGGCGTGACGGCGATCTTCGCCGAGACCAGCGAGTCCACGCGACTGGCGGAAACACTGGCACAAGAGGTTGGCGAGATCGAGGTCATCCAGCTCCACACCGGCTCCCTCGGAGAGCCGGGCTCGGGCGCCGAGACCTACGAGGGCATGCTCACGTCGAACGCCCGACGGATGGCGGAGGCCCTGTCCTCCTGTGCCGCGGCGGCGGGGTGAGTGGCATGGACGCGCTCATCGACCCGTTCCTGGACAACGCATTCATGCAGCGTGCGCTGGTTGCAGGGCTGTTGACCGTCGTGAGCACCTCGGTCGTCGGCACCTGGGTGGTCCTGCGTGGCCTCACGTTCCTCGGGGACGCGCTGGCCCATGGCGTCATCCCCGGCATCGCGTTGGCCTTCCTGCTCGAGATCAACCTGGGCGTCGGCGCCGCGGTCGCCGCCCTGGTCATGCTTGGCGGGATCGACCTGGTGAGCCGGCGCTCTCGGCTGCCGCAGGACGTTGGCATCGGCCTGCTCTTCGTCGGCATGCTCGCGCTCGGCGTGATCATCATCTCGCTGCGCGGCGCCTATGCCGGGGACCTGACCGCCATCCTCTTCGGCGACGCCATCGGCGTGTCGGTCGGTGATGTGGTCACCTCAGCCGGCGTCACGGTCGTCGTCGTGGCCGTCGCGGCCCTGCTTCATCGTCCGTTTCTCGTGCTGACATTCAGTCGCGAGAAGGCGGCGGTGCTCGGACTTCGCCCACGGGTCACGCACGCGGTCATGCTCGTGCTCGTGGGCCTGGCGATCGTCGCGTCGTTTCGGGCAGTCGGGACGCTCCTGGTCTTCGCGTTCCTCGTGGCGCCGCCGGCGGCCGCATCACTGTTCGCACGTCGCGTGCCAGCAATGATGGGCGTTGCGGTGGCCCTGGGCTGGACCGCTGTCGTGATCGGTCTGCTCGTCAGCTTTCACGCGGGCACCCCGGCGTCAGCCACCATCGCCATGGCGGCTGTTGTCGAGTTCTTCGCCGTCCTCGTGGTGCGAGGTGTCGTCGAGGGGGCCCGTGCGAAGCGTGGTGTCGTCGCGACCTGATCACCGGCAGCCGGGGCACACGCCGACGAGCTCGAGGCGATGGGAGGCCAGCGCGTACCCGTGCTCGTCCCCGGCGGCGTCAGCGGCGCGGTCCAGGGATGCCTCGAGCCGGGACGGCAGGACCACGTCATCCACGCGTCCGCAAGCCGTGCAGACGAGATGATGGTGGTGCTCCGTGAGCTCCTCGGCCAGCTCGTAGCGACCTGCGTCGTCGGTGGAGGGGAGGCGACGAACGACGCCGCACTGTTCCAGGACCGAAAGGTTTCGGTACAGCGAGGACTGCGCCTGCGGCGCACCGGCGGCGACCAGGTCCGGGATCGTGACCGGTCGGCCCAGCGCCAGCAACAGCTCGACCAACGACTGGCGGCCGCGCGTGTAGCGCTGCCGGGAATGACGGAGTGCTTCCCGGATTGCGGCGTGGACGTCATCGGTCATGGGAACACGTCCGAACCTGATTCCGAGAATGTGATGAGAATAGTCGTCCGACCGGTCAGAACAAGGCGGCAGCCAACCGGGGCCGGAACTGCCTGACGACCGCATCGTCGGGCCCGAGCGCGGTGAAGATCGCCACCAGCTGTTCCCGGGCGGCCTCGGCGTGGTCGGAGCCGGACTCGATCACGTTGAGCAGGACCAGGCACGCCTCCTCGTTCATTCCGGCTGCGGCCAGCGCCTGTCCGTAGAGCACGGCTGGTTCGCCCAACGGATCGGCCTCCGCACGTCGCGAGGCCTCCTCGAGATCCTCGACACCGGCAGCGGCAAGCCCGGCACGGGCCGCGATCGCCTCTGCGGCTGGGTCCGGCCGATGGGGACGGATCAGCTCGAGGGCACGCTCGGGGTCGTCGTCAACCACGAGGTCGGCCAGGCCGAGGGCCGCCTCCTTGTGGTTCGGGTCGAGCTCGAGCGCCTGGGCGAAGCCGGCCCGCGCGTTGTCCTCGTTGCCGGCATCGCGCGCGGAGGCGGCCGCTCGGGCCACACGGTCGGCCTCGGTGGGCACCAGGCGATCGAAGAACGCTTCGACCTGCGGCGGCGGAATGGCGCCCGTGAACTCGTCGACGATCCGGCCGTCCTTGAAGGCCTTCACGGCGGGGATGCCCTGGACCCGGAAGGCCTGTGCCAGCCCCGGGTTCTGGTCGACGTCGACCTTGGCGAGGATCACGTCGCCGTTGTGGGCGGCCGCAGCCTGTTCCAGCATCGGACCCAGCGTGCGACACGGACCACACCATTCCGCCCAGAAGTCGACGACGACGGGCGTGTCCTTCGAGCGGTCGAGCACGTCCGCCTGGAACGTCTGCTCACCGACCTCGATGACGTGCGTGCCTGTCACGGTCTCTCCTCGATGTGCGGTCCGGTGCGGCTCACAAGGGAACCACGCTGCTTCCCGCGGCCGCCAAGGCGAGATCGTTCGCCGACGGCTGGTCACTGCCGGTGGGTCCTAGGATTCCTCGAACGTCGTGACCGGCAGGTTCCTTCCCGTGGCTGATCGTCCCTCGCTCATCCTGATGGACGGCCACAGCCTCGCGTACCGAGCCTTCTACGCCCTGCCCGACACCCTCCGCACCCAGACCGGCCAGCTCACCAACGCGGTCTACGGCTTCACGTCGATGCTGATCCGGTTGCTGGCGGAACGCAGGCCGGACGCGCTGGCCGTCGCGTTCGACAAGGGCCGCGACGTCAGCCGAACCGAGGCCTACCCGGAGTACAAGGCGAACCGCTCCAGCCCACCGGACGAGTTCCGTCCCCAGGTCGACCTCGCCAAGCAGGTGCTCGACGCCCTCGGGATCCCCGTGTTCGAAGTGCCCGGCGTGGAGGCCGACGACGTGCTCGCGACCATTGCGACCAGGGCGGTGGACGAGGGCTTCGATGT
>JAWWBG010000219.1:0-3675 GCA_033721095.1 Nitriliruptorales bacterium | reverse complement strand
CGGTCCGCGTCGTGGCGCCGACGAGGGTGAAGCGCGGCAACCCGAGCCGGATGGATCGGGCGGCGGGGCCCTTGCCGACCACGATGTCGATCTCGAAGTCCTCCATGGCGGGGTACAGCACTTCCTCGACCGGGCGGGGCAGGCGATGGATCTCGTCCACGAACAGCACGTCGCCGTCGGCGAGGTTGGTGAGGATTGCGGCCAGGTCACCGGGACGCTCGAGCGCCGGACCCGATGTTGCCCGCAGGGCCGTCCCCATCTCGTGCGCGACGATCCCGGCCAGCGTGGTCTTGCCGAGGCCCGGAGGTCCGGAAAAGAGCACGTGATCAGCGGGCTCACCGCGCTTGACCGCACCGCGGACGATGAGCTCGATCTGGCGCCGGACACGGTCCTGGCCGACGAACTCCTCGAGGCGTCGCGGACGAAGGGTCGCGTCGTCGTCCTCGGGCAGCTCGGTGGGTTCGGTCACGTCACTCATCGTGCCGCGACCGCCCTTCCCAGCACCCCGAGGGCGGCACGCAACAACTGGTCGAGGTCGTCATGGTGACCGACAGCCGCCAGCGCGTCCTCGATCTCCCCAGCTCGGTATCCGAGGGTCGCCAGCGCGGCGCGGGCCTCGCCCAGGAGGGTCGTGCCCGGCACCGCACCCTCGACTCCGTCGTTGTCGGTGGCTGGCAGGCCAACCTTGTCGCGCAGCTCGAGGACGAGCCGCTCCGCAACCTTCTTGCCGACACCGGGAATGGCCGTCAGCGTGGCGAGATCACCAGTGGCGATGGCGGCTGTCAGGACGTCGGCGCGGTGCGTCGACAACGCAGCCATGGCCAGCTTGGGACCCACACCAGAGGATGTCAGCAGGAGCTCGAACAGGCTGAGCCCGGTCTCGTCCCCGAAGCCGTACAGGGTCATGGAGTCCTCGCGCACCTGGAGCGACGTGAACAGCTCCACTGGCTCACCGCGCGGCGGGACGGCCATGGCGCCCGTCACGTGGACGAGG
Source organism: Nitriliruptorales bacterium (assembly GCA_033721095.1). GTDB lineage: Bacteria > Actinomycetota > Nitriliruptoria > Nitriliruptorales > Nitriliruptoraceae > JAWWBG01. Next base: position 2,681 of record JAWWBG010000219.1, on the reverse strand, counting down.
TAGCCGACGCCGTTGACGTCGACCACGACAGCATCCGCAGTCCGGCGAAGGACGCGGCCGCGCAGGTGGGCAATCATCGGAGCCCGCCCCCGGTGCCGCCCTTGACCACGAGGCCGCGGTCGACCACGACGTCCTCCCAGGAGCCGCTGGGCCCGGCGCCGGGAATGACGGCACGGGCCAGGTGACAGAGTGCGACGGCAACGGCATCGGCAGCGTCCGCCGGTCGCGGAACTGCGGACAGGCCCAGCTGTGCGACGACCATGCGCCCGACCGCGTCCTTGTCGGCACCGCCGTGACCCGCAACGGCCAGCTTGACGGCCGTCGCCGTGTACTGATGGACGCGCAGTCCTGCCCGAGCGGCCGCGAGCATCGCGACGCCGGCGGCCTGGCCGGTCGGCATCGCGGTCCGGGCGTTGGCGTTGAAGACGACCCGTTCAGCGGCAGCCACGGTGGGCTCGTGGACGGCGATGAGGTCGCGCAGGGCATCATCGAGAGCCAGCAGCCGCGCCTCGATCGGATCATCACTGGACGTCCGGATGACGCCGGCATGCCGCAGCTGCGGATCGCGCGACCCGGCAACAATGGCGACGCCGCATCGGGTCAGCCCGGGATCGATCCCGAGCACGACCTCCATGCCAGAGTCTCCCGAACGCACGTTCGACACCGTAGCAACCACGGGTGGCGAGGCCGTGGACCTCAGGACTCCTCGAGCAGCCGCTTGAGCGCGCGGTAGTCCCGCGTGACCGACGACTGCACGAGCACGGACGTGATCGGGTCGAAGAACCGCCCGATTCCGGTGGGTCCACCGGCGATGCGAGCCCGTGCCCGGCAGGCGTCGACGTCGAGTGGGTCCACCGATCGGGTCACCGTGATGGGGAAGGTCCCCCCCGTGGACGTGATCGTGATCGAGTGACCGGGGTCCAACGCGGTCACCTCGAACGTGCTCTCGATCGTGCGACCCATGAAGGAGGCCACCTGTTCGTAGGTGGAGCCGACCCGGATGGGACCGGGCGAGGTCCACGTACATGACTTCATGCCTCGCTGCCACTTGACGTTGTTGGCGGCGTCGGCGAGGAAGTCGAACACTTCCGCCGATGGCCGCATGATGTCGACCGACGCGTGCACGGTGATCATCCCTCTGCCCCCACTGCCTCGAGCACCTCGTCAGCGATGTCGAAATTGGCGTAGACGTCCTGTACGTCGTCATTGTCGTCGAGTTCGTCCAACAGACGTAGGATCTTCTTCGCTTCCGCGGCATCGGCGACGTCCACCGTCGATGATGGGACCATCGTCGAGCCGGCGGACTCGATTCGGAAGCCGGCTTCCTCGAATGCAGCCCGCAGTGACGGGACGTCTGCGGCGTCGCACCAGGCCGTGAAGGTGCCGCCGTCCTGCTCGAGGTCGGCCAGCCCCGCGTCCAGGCCGACCATTAGCAACTCGTCCTCGGCGTCCGCGGGTGCCGTGAGCACGACCTGGCCACGTCGCGAGAACAGGAAGGACACCGAGCCGGGCTCGGCCAGCGACCCACCGGACTTGGTGAACGCCGATCGCACGTCGGCGGCCGTGCGGTTGCGGTTGTCGGTGAGGCAGTCGACGAGCACGGCGATGCCGCCCGGCGCGTAACCCTCGTACTGGACCGGTTCGTAGGCGGCCGCGTCGCCGAGCTCGCCGGCGCCGCGCTTGGCAGCCCGCTCGAAGGTGTCCTTGGGGACGTCGGCGTCCTTGGCCTTCTGGATGGCCAGTGCCAACGGCGGGTTCATGTCGGGGTCGGAGGTGCCGCCAGCGCGGGCGGCGACCTCGATGGCACGGATCAGCTTGCCGAACGTCTTGCCCCGCTTGGCGTCCTGGCGCCCCTTGCGGTGCTTGATGTTCGCCCACTTGGAGTGGCCGGCCACGGAATCCTCATTCTCGACGAGTGCGCTGTCCGAAGGCTATTGCGCGACTCGGGACACGATGTCGTCGAGGAACCAGCGGTGGACCCGATCGTCGGCAGCAACCTCGGGGTGGAACGCTGCGGCCACGATGTGAGCCTGCCGAACGAGCACGGGGCCGAGGTCGACCTTCGCGAGGATCTCGACCTGGTCACCGGTCCGCGTGACGATGGGTGCGCGGATGAAGGAGACGGAAACGGGGCCGCCCTCGATCGACGGGATGACGAGGTCGGTGTCGAAGCTGTCGACCTGGGTGCCGAAGGCGTTGCGCCGGACGGCGATGTCGACCAGGCCCAGGCGCGGCTGGTCGCTGCCCTCGATGTCGGATGCCAGCAGGATCATGCCGGCGCAGGTCCCGAGGGCGGGCAGGCCGTCGTGGATGGTCTTGCGCAGCGGCCCGAGCAGGTCGAAGCGCTCGAGGAGCTTGCCGATCGTCGTCGATTCGCCGCCGGGGATGACGATGCCGTCGAGGCCGTCGAGGTCGTCCTCGCGCCGGACGATGCGCGCCCGTGCGCCGACCCGTCCCAGGGCCCGGACGTGCTCGAGAACGTCACCCTGGAGGCCGAGGACACCCACCAGTGGACCGTGGGATGGTTCGGGTTCGGGTGCGCGGTCGACGAGTGGCTGACCGGGGACCCACGGTCGGGTCCGGCCGGGACCGGGTGTCGAGGTCACCAGCCGCGGTCCGCGTACCGCTGCTCGTCGGGGAGCGTGCCGATCTCGAGGCCGGGCATGGCCTCGCCCAACCCG
>JAWWBG010000218.1:0-3723 GCA_033721095.1 Nitriliruptorales bacterium | reverse complement strand
GGTGCCCATGCGTCGACCGAGTTCGCCGCGAACGTGGTCACGGCTTGCCGTCTGCGTGTGCCTGGCGTCGGGGCTGTCGTCGTCGCCCGCGGCGGCCCACTGGTCGGCGGCCCCCGGCGGGCGGATCCTTGCGGCTGAAGGCGATCTGCCCCCGACGTGTACGTCGGGGGGTGAAACGATCACGCTGTCCGGCACGGCGGTCGCGAATGAGGAAGGGACCTACCGACTGTTGCCCTTCACGGTCGCTCCGGGAACGACGCGCATCGAGCTGCATTACGACTACGGCGACCTGCCGGGCAACGAACCCGGCGGCGACTCGGTCGTCGACATCGGCCTCTGGGACGACGACGGCATCGAGGGGCCGGCCGCGTTCCGCGGTTGGGGCGGCAGCCACCACGGCGTCAAGCACAAGGATCGCCCACCGATCTGGATCCAGGCCGACAGCGCGCACCGCGGTTTTGGTGGGGGCGCGGTGACACCCGGCACGTGGCATGCCGAGGTCGGCTTCGGCAACGTCGCGGCCGACGGCACGTGGTTCGCGGTCGAGGTGACGTGCCTTGACCCTGTTGTCGGCTCCGAGCCATCGCCTGACCCCGTGGACCCGTCCTGGATCGCCAACCCCGAGCCCGGTTGGTATCACGGCGACTTCCACATGCACGCGCTGCACTCGAGTCCCGCGGGCCCGACGCACGAGGAGGTCGTGACACACGCCCGGGAGGTCGGGCTCGACTTCCTCCCCATCACCGAGTACGTGACAACCTGGCACCACGCGACCTGGGGGGCGGTCGCTCGTGCCAACCCGGACATCGTCATCTGGCCGGGCCGCGAGGTCATCACCTACCAGGGCCACGCCATCGTCCTGGGTGAGACTCCCGGGACGATCGAGTACCGCGACGGGTTCCAGCAGATCTCGATGGCGTCGATCCAGGAAGCCGCGCTGGCGGACGGCGCCCTGTTCGGCATCGCCCACCCCACGATTTTCCCGGAGCCGCTGGGGGACATGTGCCGCGGCTGCTTCGCCGAGTACCTGGGCGGGATCGACCTGGATGAGGTCACGACGATCGAGGTCCTCACGGGACCGATCTCGTACGACGCCTCGTTCTTCGGTTTGCCCTCCATCGGCCCCGCGATCGAGTTTCCGTTCATGCAGACCGCCATCGACCTGTGGGAGTCCCTCATGATGGAGGGCCACAGGATCACGGCCGTCAGCGGCTCGGACGCCAAGGACACGGCGGGTCACGGCATCAACGCCACCGCCGTGTACGCCGAGAACCTGTCACGGCCGGCCCTGCGTGACGCCCTCGCACGCCAGCGCGCCTATGTCCGCACGCGCGGCGTGGCCGCAAGTCCGGAGCTCGACCTGACGGCCACGAACGGCACCGACACGGTCATGATCGGCGGGACCCTCGTCGGCGACACGGCCACGCTGTCGGTCACCGTCCGCGGCGCCGTCGGCCAGACGATCGACGTCGTCCGCAATGGGCTGTCCGTCACGGTCGTGCCCGTCCTCACGGATCCCTTCACGGTCGAGATCCCGATGGTTCGTGGCCCGGACGAGGGCCCGCTGGGCACGTTCTATCGCGTGGATGTCCGCGACGTCGTCGAGCTGACGCCGATCCGGACGATCGTGTCCAACCCGATCTGGATCGCCTCGAGCCTGCCGGCCGATCTCGTTGACGACGGACCGGAAGCGCCGCCAGATCCGACAACTGGCGTCGATGACGTCGGCGGGCAGCAGACGCCCTCGACCGGTCCGTCGGTCGCTTGGCTTGTCGGGCTGGCAATCCTGCTCGTCATCAGGACTCCGGTCAGCCGGTCAGCGCGTCGTATTCGCTGAAGACGCGGACGGCGATGGGCGCGGCCCGGGTCCGGCCGACGCCACCATTCTCGACCAGCACGGCGATCGCGATCCCGTCCCGCACGCCCACGAACCAGGCGTGGTCGGCACCGGAGGCGGCAGGGGCCGACGTACTCAGCGCGACCAGCCGCGCGACGTTCGTGCCGGCAGGCAGTGCCTCGGGCGTTGCGTCCACGAGCACCTGGCGACGGTCGCCACCGGGGACCATCACCGGATCCGCGGTCTCCTCGTCGGCGAGGATCGACGGGGCCCGCCACGTTCCCGAATGTGCGGCCGCGACCAGCGTCGCGACCTGGAGAACCGACGCCTCGGTGAACCGATGGTCCTCGGCGATGGCACCGGCAACCGCCGGCAGGGACAGGGTCGCGACCCAGTCGTCGTCGGCGAGGGCCGTCGCATTGTCGTCGAGGAGATCGGCGATGGCGCCCAGCCGATAGCGGCCCTCCCAAGCCCGGTTGTAGCCGTCGAGGGGTCGGCTGGCGGACGCACGGATGGCACCGGACTCGATGTCGATCGCGACGACGGCGGCGTTGGGAACGCCGACCAGGGCGTTCTCGACGGCCTGCTGGAGCGCGGCGTCCAGCGTCGTCGTCACCGGCGTCGCCGGGTCACCGGCGAACTCGTGGAGGATCACGTGGATGTCGTCGTCCGGTTCGCGAATCACGATCGACACGCCCTCGCCGCCGACCAGCTGCTCCTCGAAGACCCGCTCCAGGCCGTACAGGCCGCCGTGGTCGCCGGGGCTGTAGGGCGGACCGAGCTCCTCGAGGTCCTCGGCGGTCAGCTCGCCGACGCGACCCAGCACGTGTCGGGCGAAGCCGTCCTCGATGGGGAGGCGGCCGTCCTCGGTGCGGACGAGGACACCGTCGATCGGGCGCAGCGAGTCCCAGGCGTCCTCGAAGCGCTCGGGGCGCAGCGTCACGAAGGGGTGGAACCAGTGCGGGACCAGGCTGTCGTCGGCGAGCAGCTCCTCGAGGTCCTCCAGCGCCTCGGGCAGGGCACGGGCGACCGCGTCTCGCAGCCGTTCGGGCTGCCGCAGGCGCCGCGGCTCGATGCCGATCACGTGGCGTTCTCCGGACCCCGACAGCTGCACGTCGTCGGTTCCGAGGATCGGAGCGCGTCCGCCCTCGGTGATCACGACGTCGAGCCGGTAGCCGTCGCGCAGCTCGGGGTGCAGGACGCTCGGGGTCCACGCGATCTGCCAGTCGCCGTCCTCGAGGACCGCCCTCAGATGGCTGTCCCACGTGAACGCCGACGCCCAGTCCGGGTCGACGGTGACCGTGATGCCGAGATCGGCCTGGGCGCCCTGACGGAGGACGGTTCCGGCGGTCACCGAGACCGTGGCCTCGCCAAGGGTGTCGCGCCACTGCTCATGCATTGCGACCAGCTGGTCGCGGTCGCCGGACACGAGCGATGCCATCGTTTGCGTGTCCCACTGCTCCCACGCCGTCGTGTAGGCGTCGAAGACGGCGGCTGCCTCCGCGGCGAAGTCCCGTTCGGTGCGGCTGAACAGCAGCCAGAGGGCGAGCCCTGCCGCGCCGGCCACGACGAGCGCCACGGCCACGCCTGCCCGCCAATCTCGCAATCTGCCCACTTTCGGTCCGTTAGGCAACGGTATGCATGTCTCGCGCCGTCGAGACTGTCCAGAGGGCCGTAAGGTTGCAGTTCCGCACGCAAACCAGGAACCCGGGCATGGCAACGCGCACGACCTCGGAGAGCAGCAGGTCCGAGCTCAACACGTGGCTCGTCGAGGAGATGTACGAGCAGTACCTCGAGGACCCCTCCCAGCTGCCGCGGTCGTGGCAGGACTTCTTCGCCGACTATCGACCCGACGCCGCCGCGGCGACCCCCTCGACCCAGGCGGC
>JAWWBG010000217.1:0-3781 GCA_033721095.1 Nitriliruptorales bacterium | reverse complement strand
GGCTCGAGCCCATCGGTGTCTACCTCAAGAGCTACATGGACGCGTTGCTGCTGCTCGCGGAGTCACGTGGCTATGTCATGAACACGGGGACCGGGCCGGTGGAATGGGACCTGGAGGCGATCGTCGAGGCCCTCAACGCCGGCGAGCCCTACGACGCATTCGTCGCGCAGCTGGCCGAGGCCCACCTGACCCGTCACGGCGCCCTCGGGATCGACGGCACCCCGGCACCGATGCTCCTCCAGAACGGGTTCACCGACGACGTGTTCCCACCCCGAGAGGGGCTCAAGCTCTACAACGACCTGCACCGTCGTTTCGAGAACCCGGACGTCGTCCTGCTCATGGGTGACTACGGACACTCGCGTTCGGCGAACCGCGATCTCGCCGCCGAAGCCTTCAATGACATCGCGACCGAGTTCTTCAACAGCCGCCTGAAGGACGAGGGGGACGGCCCGGCGCCCGGCAGTGTGTTCGTCTACGAGATGACGTGCCCGGCCGTGGGCGACGACGCGGCGCTGGAACGGGGGCCGTTCACGGCACCGTCGTGGCGCGAGCTGGCCCCGGAGCGCGTTGGCTTCGGTGCCGACGGGGTGCAGACGGTCGCGTGGCTCGGTGGCGACCCGAGCGTCGGGCTGAACTTCGACCCGATTCCGCAGACGAACCCGCTGTTCGGGACCTTCGATCCCTGCAAGACCGTTCCGCCACCGACCTGGCCGCCGGGAACGGTCGCGACGGCGGACTTGAACGTCGACGAGGCCTTCACGATGGCTGGCCTGCCGACCATCCGGGCCGATGTCGTGACCGTGGGTTCGTTCGGCCAACTCAACGGCCGGCTCTACGACGTTGACGCCGAGGGCAACCACCGACTGATCACGCGCGGCACCTACCGCCTCGAACCGAACCAGTCGGGCGAGATCGTGTTCCAGCTCCAGGGCAACGCGTACACGTTCGAGGCCGGTCGGACGATCCTGCTCGAGCTGGCGCCGAGCGACGCTCCGACCTTCCGACAGCCCGATCGTCCATTCGTCGTCGAGGTCACCGACCTCTCGATCGAGCTCCCGGTCCTGGCTGCGGGGTCGGCACCCGGTGACGTGGAGGGCGGTGATGGGTCCGGTGGAGGCGGCGCGGCGATCCCGGCGACCGGCGGTGGTGCGGCCGCTGCCATGCTCATCGCGCTCACGTCCGCGAGCATCGTTCGTCGTCGCCGCGTCGGCTGAGGGCCCTCAGCTCACGAGACGGTTGGCTGGTCGGTGCTCGCGGCCCTGCGACGGGCCAGGCCAAGCCCGATGAGCCCCGCGATGGCCAGGGAAGCGGCGGCGATTGGCAACAGATCCCGATCGCCGAGCGTCCCACGCGCGATGTCCGTCTCGACGGGGGCGCCGCCGGCGTAGGGCAGGCCGTCCTGCGCCGCCGCGTACGCGACGCCGAAGGCAGATGCCGTGTCCGGCATGCCGTCGACGCGCGCGGCGATGTCCCATTCGAGGAGCCGCTGCTCGGTGCGCACGTCGACCCGCGTCAGCGTGAAGCTGGTCGGGATCCAGTCCGCCCGCTCGTCGTCGGTCAGGTCGAAGACCAGGTCGGACTCCGGTCCGTAGGACTGCTGGAAGGTGATGTCGGTGCCCGCGACCAGGCCACCAAGGATGGTGGGCCGGTCGGGTGTCATGAGGAACAGGTCGGCGACGACGATCTCTTCCGCGGGCTTGTCGAACCCCAGCACCTTCACGGGAATCCACGCCTGATCCTGGTCGTGGAACGAGAAGCGCACCGGGGTGCCCTGGCCGGACTGGAGGTCCTGTTCGGCGGCCCGCTCGTTGTCGAACCGGATCGCGGCGAAGATCGGCGAGCGCTCGGCGTAGAACTCCAACATCGCGATCGCGTCCGACAGGTCCTCGGGATCACCGTCCGCGACGCCGAGGTCGAAGCCGTTGTCGGCCGCCCACGCCAACACGTCAGCGCCGCCGCCGCGCAACACCGTGATGTCCAGGGAGTCCACCTCGTACTCGGCGATCACCTCGGCGCCGCCTTCGTCCGCTGACGACTCGACTGCGAAGAAACCGTCTCCCGGAGGCGGGGGCGTGGATTCGATCACCAGTCGTTGGAGGAACCAGCCCGGTGCCTTCTCGACCTCGTACGGGATTGCCGGCAGCGGGATCACGGCGCCGAAGGACTCCGGTGAGCCGTTGAACGAGAACGACGTGACGTAGTGCGCGTCACCGTCCTCGGTCAGCACGGACGCCGCCGTGAACGTGTCGAGGCGAATGGCCCCGTTCTCGGCCACCAGGAAGCCGCACGCCAGTGCCGTCGACGCCGGTCCCAGCACCATTGCCGTTGCCATGGCCATGACGGTCTGCAGTCGTCGCATCGCATCCTCCGCGCCAGCGAGCTCGTGAACGGTGGGACGTCGCCAACCACGTCAAGGTTCCCCCGAGTGTGGGCGGATCGGAGACAGGCCGGGCAGCGGGCCAACTACGGTCAATCTCGCCCACACCGGAATGCGCATGTCCCGCCGCTTCCTGCTCGCGGTGCTCGTCGTCCTCGTCGCGGCCGGGGTGCCGGCCCTCCCGGCTGGCGCCGACCCGACGCCACTCGGCCTCACGTGCGCGCCCATCTCCGAAGGCGTTCGTCACTGTCCCAACGACGGCGACGGACAGCGGGTCCCATCGTTCGACGGTGTGCCCATCGACGTCGACGTCACCCTCCCGCTGACCGGGAGTGGCCCGTGGCCGACGATCGTGATGCTGCCGGGCATGGCGGCCGAGAAGGGGCAGTTCCAGCGGAACGTGGAGCCCGCGCCTTCCGACATCCCGCCCGGCCCTCCGAACACGACGCACAACGACAACATCTGGTTCGCGTCTCGCGGCTACGCCGTGGTCAACCCGTCGCCGAGGGGCTGGGGGAATTCCTGTGGTAGCGGTCCGTTGGGTCTCGGGATCCAGGGCGGCGCGAAGCTTCAGACGGGACCGTGCGCCGAGGGGTTCTGGCGCGCCCTCGACGCTCGGTACGACGCCCGCGACATGCAGCACCTGCTCGGCCTGCTCGTTGACCAGGGGATCAGCCTGCCAACGAAGAACGGGGCAACGGGATTCTCCGGGGGTGGCCTGATCTCCAGCATGCTCGGCGCGCTGAACGACCGCGTGATGTGTGACGGCGTTGATCGCGGAGACCTCTGCGACGGCGTGGCCGATGGCGATCTCGTTGCGTGGACCAGCCCGGCTGGCACGCCGATGGCCATGGGTGCCATCCATTCCAATGCTGCAGCGACGGACCTCATTGGCTCCCTGCTGGTCAATGGCAGGTTCCTCGACTTTGACGACGCGACGATCGACATGTCCATTGAGCCGCCGGGCATCTTCATCCAGAGCTTCACGGACGCGTTGCTCGTCCTGGCCGAGGCAAATGGCTACGTCCGGAACACCGGCTCCGGCGACGAGTCAGACGTCGAGATGGTCGTCGCGTCCTGGAATGCCGGCGAGCCGTATGCGCCGTTCATGGAGGCGGTCCATGAAGGGTTCCTGGCCCACCACGCCTCACTCGGCATCCAGGGCGAGCCCGCGCCGATGTTGCTCCAGAACGGCTTCTCCGACGACATCCTCCCGATTCGGGAGGCCCTGAAGCTCTACAACGACCTGCACAGGCGATTCGAGCACCCTGACGTGGCCCTGCTCTTTGGCGACCATGGGCACTCTCGTTCCGGCAATCGGGACGGTGCGGCCGTGGCCTTCAACGACATCGCAACGGCCTTCTTCGACAGCCGCCTGAAGGGTGAGGGTGACGGGCCGGCGCC
>JAWWBG010000216.1:0-3782 GCA_033721095.1 Nitriliruptorales bacterium | reverse complement strand
GTGTGGTGGACGCTGCCCGAGAACCTGCTGACGGGCGCGGCCGGCATCGAGGCCCGCGACATTCCCGGATCGCTCCACGCGGCCGAGCACGCCGCGATCGGCATGCTGCCGTTGTTGGCCCTGTGCGACCGTTGGGACATCGGCGGGCTCTCAACCGCCCTGCACCCGGACATGGGCCAGCCGACGGTGTTCATCTATGACGGGTACGCGGGCGGCGCGGGCCTCGCCGAACGATCGCACCGTCGGCTCCCCGAGCACCTGTCAATGACCCGGGACGCGGTGGCCGGCTGCCGCTGCACCTCGGGATGCCCGTCGTGCGTCCAGTCACCCAAGTGCGGCAACGGCAACGAGCCGCTGGACAAGCGCGGAGCGGTTCGCGTCCTCGAGCTGCTGCTGCGGTCGACCCCTGCCTGACGGGGTCGTCCCCGGAGCCCGCCAGGGCCGAGGTCACGCCCAGGGCGAACGGCGGTCCTTCGGGCCGTCAGCCCTCCAGCATCCAGCGACGGATGTGCATCCCGAGCGTCAGGAGCAGCAGCCCAATGGCGACCGGCTTCACAACGGCCTCCTCGTCGAGGATCGTCGTGGTCGTCGGCACCTCGACGTCGAGGGCGAACTCGCTGTCGTCGTCGAAGGGATCGTCCGGCAGCACCTGCTCGCCATCGGTGACTTCCTCGATCGCCCCGAAGTCGAGCTCCTCGCTGAAGCCGAGGTCGTCGCCGTAGTAGCGCGTCTGCGGCGCCGGGCGTTCGGGCACGCTGATGTTCGGCCGTGCGGGCGGGCCGTCATCGTCGTCGGGGTCGGCAGGCTCGACCGTGGTCGGGGACGTTGGGGTCGGCGCCGGCTTGGGCTCTGAGGGCTCTTCCGTCGGCTCGCCGCTGGGGTCTCCCGTGGGCTCCTCCGTCCCGGTCTCCGACGGGTTGGGCGAGGGAGACGGCGACACGACCGAAGCCTTGACGTCAGCGACGGACAGCGTCTGTGCGCACCCCTCGCAGGGATCGAACGTGTCCTCGAGCGTGGTGGCGGTGTCGGTGCAGGCATCCACCCACTGCCCGCCAACCCGGCCGTCGTGACGAAGCATTGCGAGGCGATAGGTCACCGGCAGCTGCTCCGCGGTGACGGTCGCATCGTGGTAGCTGGTGGCCGTGCGCGCAAGCGGCGTCGGGGTGAGCGTCACGAAGTTCGCGTCGGTCGCCCCCTTGCGCGCGACGAGGATCCCGAAGACGTCAGCGGTCGGCGTGGCATTCCACGAGACGGTGACGTCCCCGACCTCGCCATTGGCGGCGAGTCCCGCGACCGGCGCCGGCGGCTGGACGAAGTTGAGCAGCGCGCCGTCGAAGTAGTTGCCCTTGACGAACGACCGCAGCTGGTATTGGCCGTTGCAGGTGACGGGCCAGGGCGATCCCGTCGGCTTGACCGTCGGCCCGGTCCAGGTCGAGGTTCCCGTGTCCGAACAGTTGCTCACGCAGGTGGCGTTGACCTTGCTCCCGATTGCGGGGTTGGTCCCGCGGCGCAGCTCGAACCAGACGTCGCCGGTGTTCAGCTGCGGGTCGGGATTGCCGCAGAGCAGGCCGTGGCAGTGGCGCTCGATGCGCAGCTCGGTCGGCACGTCGGCGGTCACGATCGTCTGCGATCCGCTCGCGGGCTTGGTCATGCTCCCGGCGTAGGCGGCAACAGCGACGCCTGCTGTTCCCAGGAGCAGCAAGGCCACCAGGCCGATGAGCTGTGTCAGGCGGCGCACATCCGTCCTTTGGGCCGCCGGAGACCGTCACGGACGGTACCGGTGGGTCCGGTCGTGACCGGGGAGCGGGTGCACCCCGGTGCGGGTGCCACCGGTGTCCGGCCGGTGGTCTGGCGTGCCGACGTCAGGCCGGCGTGGACTGCTGGGATTCCCAGGAGCCCGGAGGAAGCTTCTCGGTGAGCTCAGCGCGGACGATGATCCGTTCGCGCGCGGAGCCCTTCGGGTGACAACTGGTCAACGTGAGGCTGGGAACTGCCGTCGGGGCGATCACGTCCCAGTCGGTCGGCCGGGTGATGTAGGGATAGCCGGCCTGCCCGTCGAGGTCGGTCCAGCTGTCGGGGTACTTGACCACCGTGTAGCGGTAGTCGCCCACGGGGGTGATCAGCCAGATCGTGTCACCCGCGTCCAGCACGTCGATCTGGTTGAACGGCTTGCCGTACGTCGTGCGGTGTCCCGCGATCGCGACGTTCCCGTTCTGACCGGGCAGCGGCGTGTTCGGGTAGTGGCCGGCTCCTGCACGGAGCGCGTCCGGCGACGTGCCCTCGACGACGAGGGTCTCGACACCGATGGCCGGGATCACGATCTTGGTCAGGGCCATGCCCTGCTGGTTGCTGACCTGGGCCTCCCATTCCTCGAACGAGTCCACCGTGATCGCGTCGAACTCCTCCTCGAGCGACTTCTGGAGGAACTGGTTGGTGTAGATGTCGGTGAAGAACGGGTAGGCGAACATGCCTGCGCCGGACAGGAAGAGCAGGCCCGTCAGGGAGGACAGCATGACGCGACCCGACTTGCGGCGCCGAACCGAGTCGAGGAGCCACCCGAGCGTGGTGGTCCGGCGACCGGGTTCGGGCGCCTCGAAGGCAAGTCCGGGCGCGTTTCGGTCGATCGTGTCCATCGTGGAGGCGCTCGTTGTGCGAAGGCGTTGTGCCGTACCAACGATTGAACCCGTTTCGTGTTCCGCTCGCCTTGTCGGAATCGTCCGGTCGGCCACTGCGCCGACATCTCCCGGAAACCCGGGCCGACACCGAAGCCCCCATCTGCGACGACCGTTGCCGACGATGCGGCGGTGACCTCGCCGGCGGCGACCGTCGGAATGATCAACCCGGCGACTGCGACGGCCACCTCGAGGTGGACCGGCAGCTCGTCGCAGGCACACGAGATGAGCGTGCCGTCGCCGGCGCGGGCCACGCGATCCGCGGCCGCGGGCCCGCTGCGGCCGTCCGCGACGGCCACGGCGGCCGCCAGCGCAGCGCCGTCGGCGAGGGACTGGGCACGACTGGCGGCCAGCAGGTAGCTGCCGGCGTCCACGGTCACCACCAGGATCATCATCGTCATGGCCAGGCCCACGCCAGCCAACGCGACTGCCGAGCCGTCATCGCCGGGCCAGCAGGGCCGGATCACGAGCCCACGACCGGCTCGACCTCGGCGACGAGCGTGGCCTCGACCCAATGGTCGATCGGACCCAGCCGGGTGGGGGCACGAACCTTCACGGTGACCAGCTGTCCGGCGACCCGATTCGTGGGTGTGACCTCGAGCACGTGCTCCCGGCCGGCCAGCACGGACTCGACGGCGATCTCGACAGCGTCGGTACCGGTCGAGGTGATCGCCGCGCGCACCCCGGCGCGGGCGGCCTCGTGCACGAGGAGGGCGTCGCGGACGACGCCGACGACCTCGAGCACGGCGAACGCGGCCAGCATCACGACCGGCAGCACGAGCACGGCCTCGAACGTGATCGAGGCCGTGTCGTGGCGGCCGCAGCGGCTGTCGACGCGGCCGCGATTCCGCAGCCGGTCAGGCACCGATGATGACCTTGACCTTCTCCAGCACGGCGGCGAACAGGTCGTAGATGCCGCCGCTTGAGGCCCAGTTGATGGCGACGGCGGCAATCGTCGCCCCGACCACGGCGACGAGGCCGTACTCGGTCACGATCGAGCCGTCATCGAGCTCGCCGACGGCGTCGGCTGCCTCCGCTGGCCTCGGCCGGATCGGCAGCTGGCTGCTCGGCTGGGCCGGCTGCTGGCTGGTCGTGCGGGCGGGCACCGGG
>JAWWBG010000215.1:0-3797 GCA_033721095.1 Nitriliruptorales bacterium | reverse complement strand
GGCGCCGTCGCGCCACGTGCGTTGGGCGACGCCGACGAGTACCGGAGTGTTGGGCGGGGTGGTCACCGGGCCTGCCAGTTCGGGGCGCGCTTTTCGGCGAACGCCTTGGGGCCCTCCTTGGCGTCCTCGGTCCTGAAGATCTTCGCCGACAGTTCCTGCTCGATGGCGTAGGCCTCCTTGAGGTTCTCGGCGGCCAGGCCGCGGTGCACGGATTCCTTGGTCGCCTGGATCGCCAACGGTGCGTTCTTGGTGATCCGGCCGGCCCACTCGAAGGCCCGATCAAGGAGCTGGTCGCGCGCGACGATCTCGTTGAGGAGCCCCATCTCCAGGGCTCGGGAGGCCGGGAACTTGTCGGCCGTCAGCAGGAATTCCATCGCGTGCGGGTAGCTGATCTGGCGTGGCAGCCGCACGGTCGTGCCGCCGCCGGCAAACAGCCCGGAGGCAGGTTCCAGGACGCCGAACACGGCCTCGGGACAGGCGATGCGGATGTCGACGCCGCCCAGCATCTCCATCCCACCCGCGACACAGGGCCCGTTCACGGCTGCGATGATCGGCTTGTAGAGCTTGACGTTGCGAAGGACCGCATAGACCGAGTCCTTGATGTCAACGCCCTCGAACTCGGTCTTCTCGCCCGACTGGATGGCCTCCTGGAACTTGGTGACCTGCGGGATGAAGTCACGGAGGTCGGCACCGGCACAGAAGCTGTCCTCGACGCCCGTGATGATCGCGACCCACATCTCGTCGTCGTCGCGGAACCGTTTCCAGGCCTTCGCCAGGTCGGAGAAGTGGAACAGGTCGAGGGAGTTCTTGCGTTCGGGCCGGTCGATGGTGATGAGGGCGACGTGGTCGCGTTCCTCGTAGTGGATCGGCACGAAGCACTCCCGAAAGGTCCGTCGGAGGGCCACAACGGCCCGAAAGGCGAGAACCCTGACATCGTAGTCAGGGTTCTCGGTGGACTTCCGGGGCGGTGCGGCGGTGTCGCGTCAGCCCGTCAGCACGGCGTCAGCCCGTCAGCACGGCGTGACCCCGGCGCAGGAAGTCCAGCGCGGCCGCGCGGGGATCCTCGACCGCCAGCAGGTCCTTGTGGGAAAGGCTCGCCCCGCTGAACGACGCGTCGTTCCAGAACGGCTCCGCATCTCGGTCGATCTCGGCCCAGGGCGAGACGTAGAGGTAGGGCTCGTCGTGGTCGGCGTCACCGGGGGAGGCGCCGTAGCTGGCCCGTTGGCCAGCCTCGGCATCACCGATCTCGCGGGCCGGGTCGAAGTGCTCGGGCCACAGCTGGACCTCGCTGACGGCGGTCGCACCCGGTGTCCGGCCCAGCTCCTCGAGGACCTCCGTCGCGAACATGAACCAGTCGCCGAGGACCGTCGCCGCCAGCTCGTCGATGGCCAACGGCGCGTCCGGGTCAGCCGGGTTCGGCGGATCGTGGAAGTCCGGAAACCACACGACCTCGTAGGGAATGTCGAGGAACTCGCAGGCCTCACGGATCGTCGACGGTCTGGTCTCGCGGCGATCCTCACCCACCTCGACGATGAGCCGATCGCCCTCCATGCGGACCTGGACCTCGCCGTCGTCGCTGGGCCACGGGGGCGTCCCGAACCCGCCGGGTCGCGCTCGCAGGCCGAGTCGTTCCGTGTTGGCGTACCGCTTGGGAGCGATGGCGAAGAAGGCCAGCTGGTGCAGCGCGTCCCGCGTCTCGGCGAACGTGGCCGGCAGCGGACGCAGTGGTGTGCCTGAGGTTTCCATGCCGGCCTGAACCCGCCGGCCCCTTGGATCATTCCCGGAGGACTCAGCCAAGTCGCTCGATCACGGTGGCGTTCGCCTGGCCGCCACCTTCGCACATCGTCTGGAAGCCGAAGCGGCCGCCGGTCGCCTCGAGGTGGTTGAGCATCGTCATCATCAGCCGCACGCCCGATGCCCCCAGCGGGTGGCCCAGCGCGATCGCGCCGCCGCGAGGGTTGAGCCGCTTCATGTCTGGCTGGAACTCCCGGACCCAGGCGAGCGTGACGGCCGCGAAGGCTTCGTTGACCTCGAACGCGTCGAAGTCCTCGATCATCATCCCGGACCGCTCGAGCAGCCGGCGCGTCGCACGGTTCGGGGCGGTCAACACCCAGATGGCTGACTCGGCCGCGACCGTCATGTGCCGGATCGCCGCGCGGATCGGCAGGCCGTTGGCCTCGGCGAAGGCGCGGTCGGCGATGACCATGCCGGCGGCGCCATCCGACATCTGGCTGGAGTTGCCCGCCGTGATGTCCGGTGCGTCCTCGGGACGCCAGTTGGCCGACGGCAGCTTGGCGAGGATCTCGATCGACGTGTTGCGCCGGATGCCCTCGTCCTCGTTCAGGCCGTCCAGCGGGAGGATCTCGCGGTCGAAGAACCCGCTGTCGGTCGCAGCCGCCGCACGGCGATGAGACTCCAGCGCGAGCTCGTCCAGCTCCTCGCGCGTGATGCCCCACTCGTTGGCCATGTGCTGGGCGACCTCGAACTGGTTCTTGAGCTGGCCGTCGCACGCGGCCATGAACGAGGGTGGAAAGGGACCGGTTCCGCCCTTGGCGTTCGAGGCCATCGGGGCTCGGGTCATCGACTCGGTGCCGCACGCGATGACGAGGTCGTAGGCCCCGGCGATGACGCCCTGCGCGGCGAAGCTGACGGCCTGCTGGGAGGAGCCGCACTGGCGGTCGACGCTGGTGGCCGGGACCGTGTGCGGGAGCCCGGCCGCCACCACGGCGTTGCGCGTCACGTTGACGCCCTGCTCGCCGACCTGGGTGACGCAGCCGCCGATCACGTCGTCGAGTCGCTCGGGGTCGAGGCCGTTCCGCTCGACCAGCCCGTTCAGCACGTGGGCCAACAGGTCGACCGGATGGTGCTCGGCGAGCATGCCGTTGCGCTTGCCGATCGGTGTCCGGACCGCGTCGACGATGACCGCTTCCCGCACGAGCACTCCAACCCTGACGCTCATGTCAGGGTATCGGTCGGGTCACGGCCCACGGCTACCGTCGTGGTCGCCCGGGTGCGAGAGGGACCCATGGAGATCGCGGGCACCATCGCGCTGGTGACGGGCGCGTCGTCGGGAATCGGGGAGGCCACGGCACGCGCGCTGGCGGGGGCCGGTGCCCACGTCGTCGTGGCCGCCCGCCGAATCGATCGCCTGAACGAACTCGTCGATCGGATCAACACCACCGGCGCGTCGGCACAGGCCCACGCACTCGACGTTTCGGAGCGCTCTGCCTGCGAGGCGCTCGTCGGCGCGATCGAAGGGGAGCACGGCCGCCTCGACATCCTCGTGAACAATGCCGGCATTCCGATGCGCCGACACGGCATCGAGCTGACCGTGGACGAGATCGAACGCACCATGACGGTGAACTATCTCGGGTCGGCGTGGCTGGCGATGGCGGCACTGCCCGGGATGCTGGACCGTCAGCAGGGTTATGTCGTCAGCGTCACCTCCTTGGCCGGCCACATCCCGAATCCCAACGAGGCCGCCTACGGCGCCTCGAAGGCGGCGCTGTCGCACTGGACCCAGACCATGGCCGTGGACCTCGTTGACAGTGGTATTCGGTTCGCCGAGGTCGCACCCGGGCCGATCGAAACCGAGATCTGGGACCAGGACGGCAACGACGATCCGCTGTTCGAGGGGCGCAAGTTCCCGCCCTCACTGGTCGCCGACGACATCGTCGACGTGATCCGTCACGACCGGCTCTTTCGCTCCTCGCCGCGACGGTTCGGCGTGTTCGGCGCCATGTATCCCCTGATGCGGACACCGTTCTCGCGCGGACTGGCACGGTTCGGAGCGAGCG
>JAWWBG010000214.1:0-3800 GCA_033721095.1 Nitriliruptorales bacterium | reverse complement strand
GGACTCGCACTGGGCAAGCATGTCCCAGATCTCGCCGTTCTCGATCTTGGGCTGGAGGGCGGCACGCGCGGCCTCGCGGGCGGCCTGCTCGGCTGCGGCGCGTTCTGCGGCGGCGGCACGGCCGGCCTCGATCTGGGCGACTTCGGCTGCGGCGAGCTGCACGCGCAGCTCGGCCACCAGGGCACGGACGGACTGTTCGGGGGTCGCGACGACCTCGACCGGCACGACGCCACCCACCGACGCAGCGGCCACGGCGTCCTCGGCCGGGGATCCCAGCGCGTCCTGCGCCAGCGTCACGATGGGTGCGGCTGCAAGCACAGCCGACACGAGGGCGATGCTGCGACGCATGCGACGTCGCGATGGATCGAGGCCGAACGGGGAGACACGCAACACGCAGGAGCTCCATTGGGGGCGAACAGCCTCACGTGGGGATCCCGGCTCGGTTCCCGTGCCGCAAACAGGGGCGGCACCTCGTGAAGCGGTTCACAAGATGACTGCTAACTGGAGCTAGCGCAAGTCGAATCGGCCTGTCCGTTCGTCCTCCGCACAGGGTGCTTGGTTGCCGCGCGGAGTCGCCAGGCGGTCGAAACGCCCGAATTCGGGCTCACGCAGCCTGATAGCGGGCCAGGACGGGATCCCAGCCGGTTTGGTAGCGGGCGCGAACCTCCTCCGCCCGGTCGCCGCGCACCTCCCAGCCGACGTGCACCAGCAGAACCTCGCAACCGCCGTCGACGTCGCGGAAGCGCACGTCGACGGTCGTTGCGAGGGCCTCCTCGTGGCCGGGATGCCAGCTGAAGGCCAGGTGGCGTCCCTCCTCCCACTCGATGACGGTGCCCCAGACGTGGGTGGTGCCGTCGTCGACGGTCTCGACGATGCGGCCGCCGACGCCCGGCTCGATGGCCACCGAGACCGCGTGCTCGTCGCCGACCGAATGGGTGTCGAGCGGCCACCACTCGGCGATCCGTTCGGTGAACACGTCGAAGGCGTCGGCGGACGACCACGGTGTGCGGAGGGTCTTGACGACGGGCTGGACGATCTTGGCCATGGTGCCCTCCTTGAGCTGCTCGGGTGCGGCGAGTGCGGCGATGCCGTCGAGCGCGCTGCTCCACAGCTGCTCGGTCCATCGGCGCAGGGCCTCGATGCCGGCGGCATCCGCGGCGTAGAGACGGCGGGCGCCCTCCTGGCGAGCGGACGCCAGGCCCGCTTCGACGAGCACCTTGAGGTGCTGGGAGACTGCCGGCCGGCTGACGGGGAGCCGGTCGGCGACCTCCTGGACCGAGCGGGCGCGATCCACGATCAGCAGGAGGACCTGGCGGCGCGTCTCGGACGCAAGGGCCGCGAGCTGCTCGTCGATCATGACCCGAGCGTAAGCAACAGCTTACGGTAAGTCAAGACTTACGATTGACCGAGGGCCAGCCGGGCCAGGGCGGTCGCGAAGCGCTCGCGATCGACGTCGCCGGGCGGGGCACCGAAGAACTGGGTGGCCAGGTGGTACCCGGTCAGCGCGGAGATCACGATCGCGCCGAGCGCCTGCTCGTCCTCGGTTGCCCGTGCCAGCTTCCCCTCGGTCGCGATGCCGGTGGCGACCATGCGCTCCGCGAGGAGCTCGGCCAGCTCCGGGAGTCGATGGCGTTCGCGGGCCAGCAGGTCGATGAGCTGGCCCATGTCGGCGAGCAGCTCGAAGACCGCGAGGTACTGGTCGCGCAGGACCTCTGCGGTCAGTGGGCCGGTGTGCGCCTCCAGCAGCCGGTCCTGCTGGCTGCGGTCCGACGCCTCGATGATTCCGGTCACGACCTCGTCGAGGACGTCCTGCTTGGAGGAGAAGTGCCGGTAGAAGGAGCCACTGCCCGGGCTCAGACCCGCGGCGGCCTCGATGTCGGTCACGGCCGTGCCGTCGACGCCGCGCTCGGCGAACAGCCGGAGCGCTTCGGTGAGGATGCGCTCCCTGGTCGGACGGGCATCGGTTCGGCTTGACATGCACGCAAGAGTACTCTTGCATGTCCGCAAGACAAGTCTTGCAGACCGTGTGACACGAGGAGCCACCCGACGTGCAGCCGCCACCCGTGATTGACGCAGTCGAGTTCCACGACACCCGGCTGCCGGAGTTGTTGGCCAGTGAGCGCGGGGCCATGGCGGGCGCAGCCGCAGCCCACCTGCCGCCGCTGGCCATCCACGTGGACGATCACGCCTGGACCCACCGGTCCGTCGACCGTCGCCTCCAGGTCAGTCGGGGCGTTGCTGACGACGCTGTCGCCATTCGCGTCTCCGCACAGACGTGGAGCGACTGGCACACCGAGACCCTCCGCGTTCCGGGAATGCTGCTGACGCAGAGCGTCGAAGTCGCGCCCGAACACGTCGTGACGCTGTCCGAGTGGGACCTCGCACTGCGGGCGCTGTGGAACGGCGTACCGGTCTACGACAAGGAGACGGTCGAGCTGTCCGTCGACGGACGGCCCGTGGACCTCGCGCGCAGCTTCACCCTCGACGACCCGCCGGACGAGATCGCGCGGCACCTCGAGATCGTGGGCTTCGTCCGCATCCGCGAGGTCTTCTCACCCGACGAGATCGCTGCGCTGAACGCCGAGGTCGATCGCCTTGCGACCACGGCCCGACCTGGCGACGGCCGCAGCTGGTGGTCCGACCAGCCCGACGGCACCGAGATCCTCAACCGGATCATCTACGCCCAGGAGGGCTCGCAGCTGATCGACGACCTGTATGCGGACGAACGTCTCGATCGCCTCGGTCGCATCCTCGACCCCGAGTTGCGTCCCGCGAAGGACCGGATGGACGGCGCGAGCCTGCTGATCAAGCCGCCCGGCGAGCTTGTGGGCCTCGCGAACATCCCGTGGCACCAGGACTGCGGGATGGGCGGCCACAACTACATGTGCCCATCCATTGGCATCGGCATCCAGCTGACAGGCGCGTCAGCCGAGGCCAGCCAGTTCGTCGGCATCGCCGGATCGCACGGCACCTCGGCGCACCCCCTGATGACCGAGGAACAGCTGGAGGGCATGCCGCTGGTTCCGATCGACACTGATCCCGGCGACGTGACGCTGCACATCTGCGACGTGATCCACGCCTCCCCGCCCCCGGCCGGCGCTGGCGGCCGCCGAACCCTCTACCTCACGTGGTTTCCGCCGACCATGTGGGATGCGATCGGACCGGGCGAGGCCGCCAACGACATGGTCATGAACCGTGGAGTCAGCCCGGAGGCCATCGCGAGCGGCGCCATCTGACGGGCTGCCTGGGCAGCCTGCCTCAGTCCGCAGGCTCGTCGAGGGTGAACGTCACGCCGGCATGCTCGTGCAACCGGTCGACGAGCGCCCCACCCATGGCCGCCGCGGGTGTGAGGATCCCACCGCCGCTGTCGAGCTCGTCGAGGGCCAGGCAGGCAGCCGCCTCACCGAGCATCTTGGCCGTTGATCCATAGCCGGGGTCGCGGTCGCCCTCGACGCGCGTGCGCAGCACGACGTTTCCGTCGGTGTCATGGGCGTGGAACCGGATGTCGAAGAAGCCGCGTTCCTGTGTCCGCGGCGAGGGGCCCTGGCCGGGATCGGGACCGAACCGTTCAGCGAGCTTGCGAACCGGTCCGATCCCGCCGCCCGCCTTGGCGGCGGCCATGCCGGCCGCAACGGAGGTCGCCAGCGCAAGCCCCGCAGGTCCGCGCGGCAGTCGCAGGCGTTCGTCGACGCGGAAATCCTCACCCCAGGGTTGGCCGAGGAGGGCATGGGATCGTCGGATGATGCGCAGGTCGACGATGGCCATCAGCCAGGGCGCCGTCCAGTGGCCGTCGGCGTCCT
>JAWWBG010000213.1:0-3842 GCA_033721095.1 Nitriliruptorales bacterium | reverse complement strand
GATTTTCAGAACAGCCGCAACGGCCGTTACATCATCCCCGGCATTGGCACCGATTACGATGACTTCTATGATATTGAAGCCCGTATTCAGTCGGCGCGCCAGATCGGTGACCTCGCGGCCGACAATCGTCAGCTGCTGGTTGGCCTTGTCGTCGACGACGTTGCCGTCGGCGTCGAAGACCGCGTCCCCCAACGAGTTGATCCCGGCACCGAGCGGCGTCGGGTACCCCCGCAACGCGTGGACGATCTGACGCAACGTCGTCATGGTCGCGACCACGCCCTGCCAGCCGTAGCCGGTCGCCACGATGCCGACGGCCCGCCCCTCGAAGTAGACGCGGTCGTCCTCGCGCATGTCCTCGGTGTAGTCCAGGGCGTTCTTGATCATGCCGCTGATGGAGCCGTGGTAGCCGGGCGAGCCGATGATGATCCCGTCCGCCGCGCGCAGCTCCTTGATGAGCCGCTCGGCGGTGGGGTGCCGGTCTGGGTCGGTCGGGTCGTAGTGCGGCAGCTCGGCGAGCTCGGGACCCGTGAAGTGCACCGTTGTCGCGCCAGCTTCGGCAGCAGCGGCCAGGGCGGCGGCGACGGCCTTCTCGGTCGACGAGTTGGCCCGGGTGGTGCCGCCGATGCCGACGACGTGCGGTGTGCTCATGCGTGGTCTCCGTTGCGCGCACGACGTTCGGCGGCGCGTCAGTCCTGATCCGGCTCACCCAGCTCGAGCGCGTGACCGAGCTTGGTGCGCTTGGTCTCGAGGTAGCGGCGGTTGTGCTCGGTCGGCGGGATCTCGAGGGAGTCACGACCCTCGACGCGGATGCCGTTGGCTTCGAGCGCCGCCACCTTGGCCGGGTTGTTGGTCAGCAGCCGGACCGACTCGACCCCCAGCTCGTTGAGGATCTGCGCAGCGGCGTCCCAGTCGCGCAGGTCCGCGGCGTGCCCGAGCTCGATGTTGGCCTCGACCGTGTCGTGGCCGTCCTCCTGGAGGTTGTAGGCCCGAAGCTTCTCGACCAGGCCGATCCCGCGACCCTCGTGGCCTCGGAGGTACAGGACGACGCCGGAGCCGTGTTCGGCGACCCGGCGCATGGCTTCCTGCAGCTGGGGGCCGCAGTCACAGCGCTGGGAGCCGAAGACGTCGCCGGTCAGGCACTCGGAGTGCAGGCGCACCGGGACGGCCTCGCCGCCGCGAACATCGCCGAGGATCAGGGCGACGTGCTCGATGCGATCGAGGTCAGACTCGAAGGCGATGGCGCGGAAGTCGCCGACATCGGTCGGCAGCGCCACGTCGGCCACCTGGCGCACGTGCACCTCGTGGCGGCGCCGGTAGGCGACCAGGTCCTCGATCGTCACGAGGTGCATGCCGAACTGCTCGGCGATCTGGAGGAGCTGCGGCAGCCGGGCCATCGTCCCGTCCGGGTTCATGATCTCGCAGATGACTCCGGCCGGCGGCAAGCCCGCCAGGCGGGCGAGGTCGATGCTCGCCTCCGTGTGACCTTCGCGATCGAGGACACCGCGCGGGCGGGCACGCAGCGGGAAGACGTGTCCGGGGCGTCGGAAGTCCTCCGGTCGCGCAGCGGGGTCGACTGCCCGCAGGATGGTGCGGGCACGATCCGAGGCCGAGATGCCGGTCGAGCCCTCGATGTCCAGGTCGACCGAGACGGTGAACGCGGTCTCCTCGCGGCCGGCCGCCTCGGGGACCATCTGGCCGATGCCCAGCTCGTCGAGCCGCTCCCCCGTCATGGACAGGCACAGCAGGCCGCGGCCGTGCGTGATCATCCCGTTGACGGCCTCGGGAGTGACAGCGGAAGCCGCCATGACGAAGTCGCCCTCGTTCTCGCGGTCCTCGTCGTCGACGACGATGATCACCTGGCCGGCGCGGATGGCCTCGATCGCCTGGGGAATGGTCGAGAAACCCTTGCTCCCGGCCGGGACCGGAGCCACCTGTTGCCGTGCCAGTGCCCAGTCGTCGGTCGGACGTGGGCCGGCGAGGCCGGACAGCTCCTGGTCCAGCTCGCGGAGCTCCTCGATGAGGGCGCGCCGGCGACCGTAGATCGGAGGAAACGGTCCGACGCCCAGCACGTCCTCGAAGGAAACCGTCGTGTCAGGGTGAGTCCGCTCGGTCGCCGCTGGCCTGGGGCCGGCAGCTCCGCCGGGTGCGGGAACGCCAGCACCCTCGGCGTGCCCGTCGTCCATGTCGGCTGCCTCGTTGTTTGCTATCGCAAAAGACGTTTCGTGATGTCGAAAGCAGCGTAGGTCACCGCCAGCGACTCCTCAACTCCAGCGCCCAGTCTGGCGGGTCTCTTCCCGCTCGGCCAATCGCGCCCAGCGAGTTTGTGTGGTGGACCGAGCTCGGACGACTGTCGGATCCGTTGGGCGGTCACTGGCAGTGGCGGGCATGACGGCAAGGGAGCGACCGTGTCGGACGGCCTGCGGAGTCAGGTCCGATCAGTGGCTCCGCAGCTGACCGCGGCGATTCCCGTGTGGACGACGCCGAAGGCATCCACCGCTTGGGCAGTAGCCTTCCGAATCTGACGACCCGTCAGATTCCGAGGTGACCCGTGTCCGACGACGTGTTCTCCGCCTTTCGCATGGACGGCAGGGTGGCCGTGATCACCGGGGGCGCCTCCGGGATCGGTGAGGCTGCAGCAATCGTCCTGGCTGGCGCCGGCGCACACGTCGTTGTCGGCGACCTCAACGTCGAGGGCGCACAGGACACGGTCAAGCAGATCGAGGCAGCCGGCGGCACCGCCGTCGCCCACGAGGTCAATGTCGCGAGCAAGGACGACGTCGAGGCCCTCGTCCAGCGCGCCGTCGACGAATGGGGCCGACTCGACTGCATGGCCAACGTGGCCGGCATCGCCGCCGAGGGCCCTGTCGCCGACATCTCCGAGGACGAGTTCGACCGCCTGGTCGCAATAAACCTCAAGGGCACCCTGTGGGGCTGCCAAGCAGCGATGCGCGTCATGAAGGAGCTCGGCAACGGCGGCTCGATCATCAACACGGCCTCGACCTCGATCGACGTCGCCGCGCCCGGCTACGGGCTGTACGCGATGACCAAGGCTGCGGTGGCCCAGCTGACGATGTCGATGGTGTGGGAGGCCGGTCCGTCCGGGATCCGCGTCAACACCATCGCGCCGGGATCGACCATCACGCCGTTCACGAGCCGACACGCCTACAACGAGGACGGCTCGCTCAACCAGGACAAGTACGACCAGTTCGTGCAGCGGATGACGAACATCTCGCCCATCAAGCAGGTGGGCGAGGCCATGGACCAGGCCAACCTCATCCTCTTCCTCGCGTCCGACGCCGGCAAGTTCTGCACCGGCCAGGTGTGGCGCGCCAACGGCGGCCAGGCCGTCGTCCGCTGAGGGCGTCCACGGCGTCCCACCGCGCACGAACGTTTTTCAGGTTTGTGATGCTAAACTTGACAAACGAGTCGAGTTGTTCAGGGATGCGCCATGGTCCCGACGCGATCCGGTCGCGAGGTGGCCATCGACGTCGCCGGGCGAACCATCCAGGCCTGGGTGCCGGCCACGCTCGCGGAACGGGACCTGTCGATCGCGGAGGCCACGGTGCGGTTGGCAGCGGGAGCAACTGGCTCGATCCTTCGGGCCGATGACCGGCTGAGCCCGCAACTGGACACGGTCGGCAGGCTGCTGCGGCGCTCGGAAGCGGTTGCGTCGTCCAACATCGAGGGCCTGTCGGCGAACCTGGGTGACGTGCTCATCGCCAGCATCGACGAGCGGCTGGCGGACCCGACATCAGCCTGGATCGCGGACAACCTCGCAGTGATCGACGACTGCCTGGAGCACGCCCGCTCGTCGCGTCGGCTGACCATGTCGGAGGCGCACG
>JAWWBG010000212.1:0-3846 GCA_033721095.1 Nitriliruptorales bacterium | reverse complement strand
CCTGCCGTTCTCGTTTCCCTCGCTGCTCGGGCTCCAGTCACGCAAGTACCTCCAGGCGACCGAGGCGATCCTGCCCCCGGTGGGCCAGCAGCTCGACGAGGCCACCATGTACGTCGAGCTGGCCCGCGCCTGCGGGGTCTCCCTGTTCGGCTCGAAGCCCCTCCAGAAGCTGTTGGAGCGGCTCGTCGATCGTTCCGCCCGCCGTTCACCCGACGGCATCGGGCGGCTCCCGCAGGAGAAGATCCTGTCACTCGTGCTGCGACTCGCACGCCAGGGTTCGTTCGGAAAGCTGGTCGAGCACGAGCACGGCCGACCGTTGCCCGTGGATGAGGGCGGCGACTTCCTCGGCGAACGGGTCCTGACCGAGGACGGGCTGGTCGACCTCGCGCCACAGCGGCTGCTGGACGCGACGGCACGGCTCGACGACCTCGAGCAGCGCGAGCTCGCGAACGCGCGAGCCGGCCGGTTCAAGCTGATCACTCGCCGACAGGTCAAGACCCACAACTCGGGCTGGACGCACAACGCACCGTCCTTCGTGAACGACCGCTTCAACACCAACCACCTGTACGTCGCGCCGGACGACCTGGAACGGATCGGCGTGGCCGAGGGCGACCTCGTGGATGTCTCCACCGACGTCGCCACGGTCCGGGTGCCGGTCGCGGTCGAGAAGCACCTGATGCCGGGGGTCGTCGCGTTGCCGCACGGGTGGGGGCACCAGCACGCCAAGGGGCTGTCCCACTCGTCGAAGGCGGCCGGCGTGAACGTGAACCTGCTGTCGGCGGACGGGCCGGATCGGATCGAGAAGGAATCCGGCATGGCCAACCTCACCGGCTTCGCGGTCGAGGTCGTGCCCGCGGCAGGCCCGCTCGACCCCACGAGCTGGTCGGGCATCACGCCGGAGACGGCCACGCCAGCAGGGGCGGGTCAGCCGCTGGGCGCATCGGCCAGCTGACGACGCCGCTGGTCAGGCGGGGCAGAGCCGGACGAGCTCGCCCGCGCATGTCCCGGGTGACAGGCCAATCGCACGCAGGGTGATCGAACCGCCGACCTGGCCTCCCTGGATGAGGATCACGCCCGACAGGAGCGAGGAGGCAACCCCCAGCCGCCCCTGGACGTCCCACTGGATGACCGGGTTGGAACCAGCCGCCTGCCAGGCGCCGTCGCGTTCGGGCGGCGGGCCGTCGAACTCGAAGTCGGCAGGCCCGCCGAGGCCCTCGTCGACGCAGGAGCCGTCGGGTTGAACGGACACGCCGGTTTCGATGAGGACCGTGACGCGATCGGCGAACACGGCGACACCGAGGGCCACCGGACCCTCGCAGGTGCCGTTGGTGCCCGACACCTCGACGATCCCCTCGCCGAAGTACATCTGGCGTTCGAGGGTGGGCGAGGCCGTCGCGGACCGAGTGGGTGCAGGCTCGGGGCCGGCAGTGCAGGCCGTCGCCGCCAGCAGGGCGGCCAGGAATGTCGCCAGCCGCACGGTCAGACCGCGCGGGTCTCGGCGACCTCCACGACCTTCTTGAGCATCGAACTGACGGTCGCGCCGAGCGCCTTGACGGCGACTGCCCCGACGACGCCGGACGGCTTGTCGAAGCTGCCGGACCAGGCGATGTCGGTGCCACCGTCGGCACGTTCGCTGAGCTCGATCGTGCCGCGGTAGCCCTGGATCGGCGCCTCCTCGATCGTGTAGACCATCTTGTGCGGCGGCTCGAACTCGACGACCCGTTCGGCCAGCGGCATCTTGCCGAAGCGGCGAACGGCACCCACGCCGTTGCGATCCGGCGATCCCTCCTGCGCCAGCCACGGCTTGCCGGCGCGGGCACCACCGGGCGGCAGCAGCACGCCCATGCCCTCGTGGTCCTGGACGATGTCCCAGACCACCTTGATAGGGGCGGTCGTCGAGGCCTCGTGGCGGTAGGACGGCATGGTCGACCTCCTCAGGCGGCCGCCTCGCGCATCCGCGTCGAGCGGTGCACGGGGTCAGTGTCAAACTGCGGAATGACGTGCTCGCCCATCAGGCGGATGGTCTCCAGCACGACCTCCTGGGGCGTGTCGATGGGCAGCCCGAAACAGAGCTGGTCGACGCCGATCGCCTCGAAGGCCTTGGCCTGGTCCGCGACCTCCTCGGGGGTGCCGATGAGGACGTAGTGGCCCTCAATGAGCTTGTTGACACCGTCGAGACCGGGTTCGGGCAGCGTGTCGGGCCAGTCCGGGATGTAGTCGGGCTTCGGGAAGGTCGTGTGATAGCGGTAGACGCCTGCCTGCAGCCGGACCATCCCCATGTCCGTGGCCACGCGACGGGCCTCGTCGCCGTCCTCGAGGCACACGATCGACGTCGTCGTCATCGTGTTGTCGTTCACGTAGGCGCCAATCGGCTCGGCCTCTGCGACGGCCTCCTTGTAGGCCTCGATCTTTGGGCGCATGTCCTCGGCGCTGCCGTGACTGAAGCCGATGCAGCCGATGCCGAGCTTTCCAGCGTCCTGGAAGGTCTGCGGGTTGCCGGCCGCGACCCACAGCGGCGGGTGGCCGGGCAGGTACGGCTTGGGGAGGATCTTGCGCTTGCCCGGCACCACGAACGACTCACCCTCGTACTCGTACTCGCCATCGGCCCACATCTTGGGCAGCTGGCGGATGACCTCGTTCCACCATGGCTTGGTCATCGAGGTGTCCGGGATGTCGAAGCCGGCGACCTCGTGCGCGCCCGCGCCGCGACCGGTGCCCAGCTCGAACCGGCCCTCGGTGAGGTGGTCCATCATGGCCGCCTCCTCGGCGACCGTGACGGGGTTGTTGACCTTGGGCGACAGGTTGCGAATCCCGGTCGCGAGGTGGATGCGCTCGGTCTTGCCGGCCACGAACGCCAGGAACGACTGCGACGCCGACAGGTGCGAGTACTCCTCGAGGAAGTGGTGCTCGCTCGCCCAGACGTACTTGAAGCCGGCCTTGTCGGCGGCGACGGCGATCTCGACCTCGCGCAGCAGCGACGTGTGCTCGTAGTTGGGGTCCTCGGCCAGCCGCCGCTGCGGGCAGTGCGCCTGGAGGAAGATGCCGAATTCCATGTGCTGGTTCCTTGGGTGCGTTGGTCAGGGGTGTTGGCTGGAGACGGACACGACCTCGCCCGTCATGTAGGTCGAGTAGTCGGAGGCGAGAAACGCGATCACGGTCGCGACCTCCCACGGTTCGGCGGCTCGGCCGAAGGCCTCACGCGACGTCAGCTCGTCGAGGAGGTCGTCGGAGGTGACCTTCGACAGGAACTCGTGCATGGCGAGGCTGGGGGCGACGGCGTTGACGCGAATGCCGTGCGCCGCGCCTTCGACGGCCGCGGTCCGCGTGAGCGCCATGACGCCGGCCTTCGCGGCGGCGTAGTGGGCCTGCCCGGCCTGCGCGCGCCAGCCGAGGACGCTGGCGTTGTTGACGATCACGCCCGAACCCTGGTCCTGCATGATCCTCATGGCGGCGCGGGTGGCGCGGAACGTGCCGTTGAGCGTCACGTCGAGGACGAGGTTCCACTGGTCGTCGGTCATCTCGCTCAGGAGGGCAGTGCCGCCGAGCCCGGCGTTGTTGACGAGGACGTCGAGTCGGCCGTGGCGTTCGAGAGCTTGTTCGAACAGGCGCTGCACGTCGTCCTCGACGGTCACGTCACAGGGAACGGCGAGCGGCTCGTCGCCCGCCAACGCGGCCAGGGCGGTCGCGGACTCGGCGAGGCGGCGTTCGTGCTTGTCGGACAGGACGACGGTCGCGCCCTCCTGGGCACATCGTTCCGCGGTCGCGAAGCCGATGCCGGTGCCAGCGCTGGCCGTGACGATCACGACCTTGCCGTCGAGCAGGCCGTGGCCGTCGGGGGGCGTGGGT
>JAWWBG010000211.1:0-3966 GCA_033721095.1 Nitriliruptorales bacterium | reverse complement strand
GGCCCTGTTCGCCAGCCTTGTCGTGGGACCGCTGTTGGTCGGCGTCATCGGCCTCGAGCAACCCGATCCCGTCTCGGGGATCTACGACTACACCGTCGGCGGTGTCCGCGTCACGCTGTTGCTGGGCGGGTTCATGGCCTTGGTCGGCGCGGCCTGGACCTGGCGCTCGGTGACCCGGGCACTGGCGCAACGCACCTCGCTGGGGTCGCTGCCGATCCCGGTGATCCGCGAGTCGGTCGGCCGAGGCCTGTTCGTGGCGTTCGAGGGCGGTGAGGGTGCGGGCAAGTCGACGCAGATCCGATTGCTGCGGGCGGCAATCGAACGGGAAGGCCACGATGCCATCGTCACGCGCGAACCGGGTGGTTCCGAGCTGGGCGAGCGGCTGCGGACGATCCTGCTCGACCCGGCGTCCGAGATCGACCCCCGGGCCGAGACGATGTTGTACGCCGCCGCGCGCGCCCAGCACGTCGACGAGGTGCTCCGGCCGGCCCTCGAGAAGGGCGCCGTGGTCCTGTCCGACCGCTTCCTCGACTCGTCGATCGTCTACCAGGGGATCGTCCGCGAGATGGGCGACATCCAGGTCGAACAGCTCAACCTGTGGGGGACCGGCGGGCTGGTTCCCGACCTGGTCGTGGTCCTCGACATCGACGCCGAGGAGGGCCTGCGCCGCGCCAGCGAATCGCCCGAGAACGAGGGCTCGATCGACCGGCTCGAAGCCGAGGGCATCGAGTTCCACCGTCGGGTCAACGACGCGTTCCGGCGGCGGGCGGACCTCGACCCGGGCCGCTACCTGGTGATCGATGCGAGCCTGCCGGTCGAGGAGATCCATTCCCGCGTGCGTGACGCCGTCCTGGGGCGGCTGCGCGCCAACGGCGATGACCTGCCCGACACCGAGGGCGCGACGTGAGCGTCGCCTGGGACGACGTCGTCGGCCAGGAAGCGGCCGTGCGGGCGCTGCGGTCAGCGCTTGCGGCCGACGAGGTCGCGCACGCCTGGCTGTTCGTCGGCCCCGAGGGCGTCGGGTCCGACGCACTGGCCGCGTGCCTTGCCGCGGCGCTGAACTGCGAGACCGCGGTCGGCGGCGACGAGGGCTGCGGGACGTGCCCGACCTGTCGACGGATCGCGTCGGGCTCGCACCTGGCGTCACGAACCTTCGAGCCGGTCGGCGCGTGGCATCGGGTCGAGGACGTCCGTGGGACCTGGATCCCCGAGGCCACGCGGACCCTCCCGGAAGGGCGCCGTCGGGTTCTGCGCGTCGCGCGCGCCGACCGGATGAACGAGTCGACGCAGAACGCCTTCCTCAAGATGTTGGAGGAACCGCCGGCGGCCACGATCTGGATCCTCGACGCCCGCGACACCTCGCTGTTGTTGGACACGATCATCAGCCGCTGCCGGCGCGTCGACCTGGTCGGTTGGCGCCACGAAGACCTGGTCGCGGCCGCCGAGGGACTGGGGTTCGAGGACCGCGACGCGGACGTGCTGGCAGCAGCGTCGCTCGGTTCACCCGATCGGCTGCGACGACTGGCCGACGAGCCCGGCGCCCGCGACCGGCACCTGGAACTGGTGGGTCGGCTGGTGGCGGACGGACCAGGGGCGGTGGTTCCCCTGTCGCGCGAGATCGTCGCGTGGGGCAAGCAGCGGGCCAAGCAGGTCGAGGCCGCCCTGGCCGGGCGGATGGAGGAGGCCGCGGCCGCCTTCGGCGTCGACGGGCCGAAGGGCAAGTGGCCGCCGGGCGTCAAGAAGCAACTCGAGGATGCGATCAAGCGCGAGGTTCGCCACGAGCCGGTGCGGTGCCTGCACCAGTTCCTCGACGACCTGGCCAGCTGGCTGCGCGACCTACTGGTGGCGGACTCGGACATCGCGCCCGTGAACCGCGATCGCACCGACCAGCTGGCCGCGGATCGGCTGGCCCTGCCTCGCCCGGCCGTCGTGGCCGGCCTGGCGGCCATCGACGAGTGTCGCGAAGCGATCGACCGCAACGGCCAGCCGCAGCTCCACGTCGAGCGGTTGTTGATGTCGCTCGCGCTGCCGATCTATGCCGAGGCGCGACGGCAGGCCGCCTGAGCCAGCTCCCGGGCCTGGCCCCGAGGGTCCCGTTGCACTCGACGATCAGGCCCTGCCGCTCAGCTGCGCTCGGCGACCAGCGCCGAACGGCGGAGCTTGCCGACCTCGTTGCGGGGAAGGCTGTCGACGAACTCCCAGGTCCTCGGCGTCTTGTACTTCGCGAGGCGCTGCTGGACGTGGGTGGCGAGCGCCTCGGTGCCTGGCGGCGATGTCGGGTCAGCGGGGACGACGATGGCGTGCACGCGGCGCCCGAGGTCCTCGTCGGGAAGGCCGATGACCACCACGTCGGCGACCCCGGGGTGCGACCCGAGGGCGTTCTCGACCTCGGCCGGGAAGATGTTCGCGCCGCCGCTGATGACCATGTCGACGCGCCGGTCGGCGATGTACAGGTAGCCGTCCTCGTCCAGCCAGCCGAGGTCACCGACGGACTCGAATCCGCCCGCGACCGTCGGGACGGGATCGGCGCCCAGGTAGCGGTGGTTGGACTGCTGGCTGAGCGTCCGGGAGAAGATCTCGCCGACCTCGCCCGGCGGCAGCTCGTTGCCGTCCTCGTCGAGGATCCGGATGTCGGTGCCCTGGGGTCGGCCGACCGATCCGCGATGGGCGAGCCACTCGTCGCCGCGGATGAGGGTGGCGCCGGTGCGCTCCGTCGCGGCCCAGCCCTCCCAGACGCGCTCCGGGCCGAGCAGGTCGATCCAGCCCTCCTTGACATGGTCCGGGCAGGGCGCAGCGCCGTGCATCAGCCGTTCCAGGCTCGACAGGTCGAAGGACTCCTTGCCGTCGACGTCGAGCATGCGCGCCATCATCGTCGGCACGAGCATCACGAACGTGATGGCGTGTTCCTCGATCATCGCCAGGCAGCGCCGGGCGTCGAACCGGTCGTTGATCACCGCCGTCGCGCCCAGGTACAGCGCGACCGCCGTGAACAGGAACGTCATGTTGTGGTGCAACGGCCCGCCGGCATGCACCACCGAGTCGGTATGGATGTCCATCAACCAGCCGACGGGGTGACCGCTCTCGTACGCGAACGGCTCGGTCCCGACGATCAGCTTGGGACGGCCGGTCGAGCCGCCGGATGCGATGGCCTTGTGCGGTTCGGGGATCGGGTCGATGTCCAGCGGTGACGGATCGAGATGGTCGAGGTCGGTGAGGTCGGCGCTGCGGATGCCGGGCTGGTCCTCCCAGTCGCTGATCACGACGGCTGGTCTCGCGAGGTCGATCATGGCGGCCCGTTCGGCCGGTGGCATGTTGGACGCGATCGGCGTCGGGCAGGCACCGAGCTTCCAGCATGCCTGCATCGCCATCACGTGCTCGAGGCTGTTGGGCAGCCCGATCACGACGAACGAGTTCTCGTCGACGCCGTGGTCGTCGCGGAGCAGTCGTGCGAGGCGGTTGGCAGCGGCCTCGAGGCCGGCGTAGCTGAGCGACGCGCTCGAGCCGTCGACGCGGCCAATGATCACGGCCGGCTTGCCGGGCGTGGCCGCCGCCAGCTGGGTGAGCCGGCGACCGGGCGTGACGAGGTCGTTCATGGCCGGGACGCTACGCGGACGGCGCAGCCCCCTCGCTGCCCGGCTCGGGCCGGGGCCGCGTTGTCCCGACCGGGTCAGGGCAGGTCGTGGCAACCTGTCGCCATGAGGGATGCCGCTGCGCGTTCACCACGAGGTCGTGCCTCGTGGGCCGGCGAGGTCCCCGAGGACTGGCCGTCCGAACGCGTCCGGGAGATCGAGCTCGCCAGCGGCACGGAGGTGCGCTTCCGCCCGGCGATCCCCGAGGACGCAGAGCACCTCCGAGAAGGCCTGGCGCGCCTGTCCGAGCGGACCCGGTGGCTGCGGTTCCACGCGCCGGTCGACCGGCGCAACAACGAGCAGGTCCGGTGGCTGGTCGACGTCGGCCATCACGATC
>JAWWBG010000210.1:0-3967 GCA_033721095.1 Nitriliruptorales bacterium | reverse complement strand
GCGGGCTCGTCAGCCACGGGTGCGCCTGCGGCGGCGTCATCCTCGGCCGCGGGTGCCTCGGTCGTCGAATCGTCGGCGGCCGGCTCGGCGACGTCGTCCGCGGCCTCGCTGTCTTCCACCGTCGTGGCAGCCGCTGGCTCGTCGACGTCGGCGTTGCCGCCGGCATCGATCAACGCCTGGACGAGGCGGGCCTGCTGCTCGAGCGGGGCCTTCATGAGGCGAGCCGTGTTCGCGAGCGCGCCGTACATGAGGCCGGCGAGCCTGGCGAGCAGCTCCTCGCGGCTTGCGAGGTCGGCAAGCTTGATGGCCTCTTCGTCGGTGAGCACCTCGCCGTCCAGCCAACCGCCCTTGACGACCAGCGCCTCATGATCCTTGGCGAAGGCCTTGAGCGCCTTGGCGGGCCCGACCGGGTCCTCGCCGCAGAAGACGAGCGCCGTGGGGCCGTTCAGCATGTCGTCGAGGCCCTCGATCCCGACGTCCGCGAACGCACGTCGGACCAACGTGTTCTTCGCGACCCGATACGTCGCGTTGGCCGCACGCAGGGCCGCCCGGAGCTCGGCCAGGTCGCCGACGCTCAGACCGCGATACTCGGTGAGGAGCAGGGCAGCACTCGCGTCGAAGCGCTCCTTGACGTCCTCGACAGCGGCGACCTTCTCTGGCCGGGCCATGTCGTCTCCTGGTCATCGGCCCAGAAACGACTGTCGCCCCCGCAGGGGTGCAGGGGCGAACGGGAGGACGCCGGGGTGGCGTCGTGTTCGATCCTGCGCGGGACACGCAAGTGCGTCTTCGGCCCTGGCGGGCATCCAGCGGTCTCTGGGTCAGGCGCGGGAGGATAGGGAGTCGCCGGGAAATGCGCGAACCGGCCCGACGGGCGCCTCGTTCCTCGTCGTGGGTCAGTTGTCCTCGAGCTGCGACTTGACCTTCTTCAGCAGGGCGAAGGCCGTGAACGGCTTCGCGAGGAAGTCGTCCACCCCGGCTGCCCGCGCTGCGTCGTGGTCCACCGGTTCGATCTTGTCGTGCAGGAGGACGATCCGAGCGCCGGCCGTCTCGGGCTGGGCCTTGACGGAGTTGGCGATGCGGATCCCGCCCGACTCGGGCAGGTCCGCATCGATCAACAACACGTCCGGCAGCGTCGAGGCGATCATCCGCATCGTGGACTCGTCGTCGGCCGATTCGACGACGCGCCAGGCCCGATCCCCCAACGTGAGATGGATCAGGTCACGAATGGGCTCGTCGTGAACGGCGACCAGGACCGTCTTCGTCATGCAGCGTCGGCGCCGCGGACGGCGCTGGCCTGGGCGGGATCGAGGCGGATGCCCGGACCGGTCGACGTCGAGACCGTGATCGACCGGACATACCGACCCTTGGCGGACGCCGGCCGAAGCCGGACGATCTCATCCATCAACGCGACGTAGTTGTCGTACAGGGCCTCGGCCGGGAAGGATGCCTTTCCGAGCACGGCATGGATGTTGGCCTGGCGATCGACGCGGAACTCGACACGACCGGACTTGATCTCACCGACAGCCTTGGCGACGTCGGGCGTGACTGTCCCGGACTTGGGGTTGGGCATCAGGCCGCGGGGACCCAGCACCTTGCCGAGACGCCCGAGCTTGCCCATCATGTCGGGCGTCGCGATGATCGAGTCGAGCTCGTCGATGAGCTCGCCCTTGGACAGCTGCTCGACGAGGTCGTCACCCCCGGCATGGTCGGCTCCGGCGTCGCGGGCCTCGGCCACCTTGTCGCTGGAGGCCACGACGGCCACGCGAACGGTCTTGCCGATCCCGTGCGGCAGTGACACCGCGCCGCGGACCATCTGGTCCGCCTGGCGTGGGTCGACGCCGAGTCGGACGGCGAGATCGACCGTGGGGTCGTAGTTGGCCTGGTTCAGCTCGAGCAGGAGTGCAATGCCCTCCCGCGCCGGGTACTGGCGCTCCCGATCGATCCTGGCAAGCGCTTCGCGGTACTTGCGTCCTCGACCCATGTCAGCCCTCCACCGTGATCCCCATCGAGCGCGCGGTGCCCTCGATGATCTTCATGGCGCCCTCGATGTCGATGGCGTTGAGGTCCGGCATCTTGCGCTCGGCGATCTCCCGGACCTGGTTGCGGCTGACCGATCCGACCTTCTCCATGTGGGGGACGCCGGAGCCGCTCGGGATCCCCGCCGCCTTCAGCAGCAGTTTGGCTGCCGGGGGCGTCTTGGTGATGAACGTGAAGGAGCGGTCCTCGTAGACCGTGATCTCCACGGGGATGACGTCGCCGCCCTGGTCGGACGTGGCGTCGTTGAAGGCCTTGCAGAACTCCATGATGTTCACGCCGTGCTGGCCCAGTGCGGGCCCCACCGGCGGCGCCGGGTTGGCTTGCCCGGCCTGGATCTGCAACTTGATGAAGCCAATGGCGTTCTTCGCCATGGTTGGTGCGCTCCTGTGTGGTGCAAGCGGCGGGGTCTGCCCGCCTCCCACGGTGGTTCTCCTGCGGCGTCTGCCGCGAGGTCGTGTGTGGACGGCCGCTGAGGCCGTCGTGGTCAGCTCAGCTTGACCACGTTGTCAAAGGGGAGCTCGACCGGCGTTTCACGTCCGAACACGGACACGAGCACCTTGAGCTTGGCCTGGTGGAGGTTGATCTCGCTGATCGTGCCCTCGAAGTCGGCGAACGGACCCGAGGTCACCCGAACCGTCTCGCCGACCTCCATGTCGATCTCGATGGTCGGGCGATCGGCGGCGGCATCGTCGGTCTCGGCAGCCGGCTCGGCGCCCTCCTCGACCTGCTCGTCCTCGACCTTCTCCGGGATCTTGAGGGTCTCGGCAACCTCCCGGACCGACAGCGGCACGGGCGTGGCGCCGGTCGTGCCGACGAACCCGGTGACAGCCGGCGTGTTGCGCACGATGCCCCACGTCTCGTCGTCGAGGTCCATGCGGACGAGCACGTAACCGGGCAGGAACTTCTTTTCGCTGATCGTCTTCTTGCCGCGCTTGTACTCCACGACCTCCTCGGTCGGGATCACGATCTCGAAGATGCGGTCGTCCACGCCGAGGGCGTCGATGCGGCTGTTGAGGTTGTCGCGGACCCGCTGCTCGTAACCCGAGTAGGTGTGGACGACGTACCAGTCACCCAGCAGACGCCCGAGGTCCCGCCGGTCCCGCACCTCGGTGAGGTTGACCGGTCGGCGATTGCCGAGGTCGATCGGCGGCGCGACGACGGCGTTGTCGTCCTCGGGTTCGTCGTCCACCGCTTCGGGCTCGGGCTCGTCCGCCTCGGAGAGTTCCGGCTCGTCGGCCTCGGCCACCGCCTCAGACTCCTGTTCGGGCTCCTCCGACTCGGAGACTTCCGGCTGGTCGGTATCGGACTCGGGCTCCTGCTCGGGCTCGTCCGCCTTGGAGAGTTCCGGCTCGTCGGCCTCGATCGCGGCCGCATCGGAGCCCGGAGCCACGTCCGTCTCGCTGGCTGCAGGCACGGACTCGGTGGCGGCGGGCTCCTCGGCACTCGAGTCGCTGCCGCCGGCCAGGTCGAGGAGCTCGTCGACCTCGCCGACCGTCTCTGCCGGTGCCGACGTCTCGTCGGTGGCCTCGTCGGGAGTGGTGACGTCGTTCACGCGGATTCCTAGAAGAGGTTCGTGATCGCGTTCTTGAGGACCCAGTCCATCCCGAACACGAGCAGGGTCAGAAACGTCGTGACGGCCAGCACGACCACGGTGTAGTTGACGATCTCCTTGCGGTGTGGCCAGGCGACCTTGCTGAGCTCGCTGCGCACCTCGCGAAGGAACTGGGCCGGCGACGTGCGCTCACGCTTGGCCGACTCATCACCACGTGACGCGCCGGCGCGCTCGCTGCGGCGCTCCTCGCGGTCTGCGGCCCGCTCTTCTTCGCGATTCATGTGTGCCTCTGGGCTGGTGCACGGGAGGAGGGACTTGAACCCCCAACCGCCGGTTTTGGAGACCGGTGCTCTGCCAGATTGAGCTACTCCCGTGTGT
>JAWWBG010000209.1:0-3992 GCA_033721095.1 Nitriliruptorales bacterium | reverse complement strand
GGGCAGGAGTACAGCGCGCTGGAGGGGGAGTAGAGGTAGGCCAGCGCGAACTGGTGCACGCGTGAGTGCTCGGCGTTGCGGCGTTCGTAGGCCGTCGCGACGACGCCATGGGTCTTGGAGACGTCGCCGATGCGGTTCCAGATCTCGGCCGT
Organism: Nitriliruptorales bacterium; assembly: GCA_033721095.1. GTDB lineage: Bacteria > Actinomycetota > Nitriliruptoria > Nitriliruptorales > Nitriliruptoraceae > JAWWBG01. Next base: position 3,840 of record JAWWBG010000209.1, on the reverse strand, counting down.
CTCGATGGTGTCGACGCGGTTGCCCCACGCGTCGTGGTGGACCAGCCTCGGCTCGTTGGCACGGTCGTTCATCCGATGGGCCAGCTCGGCCAGCTCGGTCGCCGCGAGCACACCCATCTCCGCGAGCTCGGGTTCGATGTCGGCGCGAACGTCGGCAGGGAGCACCCGCTCGATGTAGCGCCGCAGTGCCGTGTCGTCGGTCCACTCGTCCCGCAGCCGCGGTGGATCCTGGAAGAAGCCGGTCTGCTCGATCACGCCCATGCACGCACGGTAGCCGTGGCACCTCCGCGGCCGGCGGCGTCAACGGCTCGCAGCGCGCCGATGCAGGTACAGCACGACGCCAACGGAGACGGCCAGGTTCAGCGAGGACACGCCCGCGCGCATGGGCAGGCTGTGGACGTCGTCGCAGGCGATCCGCAGTCGGTCGGCGAGCCCTTTGCGCTCGGTTCCGAACACCCACGTGGTGGCGCCGCGCGTCGTCGTGGGCAGCGGGGGACCGGCGGGGTCCAGGCCAACGCTGTGGCGGCCGAGGTCGGGCAGTGGGGCTCCCTCGTCGAGCCGGATGACGGGCAGGGCGAACTGGAGGCCAGCGGCCCCTCGAACCGCAGCCGATGTCCACGGGTCGATGCCGCCGAGTGTGATGACGCCTGCAGCGTCGGCTGCGGCTGCGGCGCGGATCGCGGCCCCGACGTTGCCGCCATGGCGCGGTCGATCGAGGACCACCACGTCACCGTCGCCGCCGATGTCGTCGAGGGTCCATCGGCGTCGTTCGGCGACGGCGAGGAGCGGGGAGGTCGGGTCGCGTTGGGCAAGTCGATCCCACGTCTCGGGATCGATGTCCTGAACACGGTCGAGGGCCAGGTCCGGGGCCAGCTGGGCCACCAGCCCTGTCAGCCGCTCGCGGTCGTTCGTGACAGCGATCACGATGGCCGCACCGAACCTGCTCGCGTGCTTCCACGGATGGATGCCCTCGAGCACCACGAGGTCGCCGTCGTCACGTGCGGCCGAGAACGTGGCGACCGGATCCTTGGAGGGCGACTGCATGGGCGCGAGTATGTCGAGTCCCTCGGGCTCAGGGGCAGTTCCGCCCGTGCCACGGCTCCGTAGGCTCGTTGGATGCCCCTGCTCCTGCTGATCCTGTTCCTCGCGGTGCCCCTCATCGAGGTCGCCGTCATCGTCCGTGTCGGCGCGGTCCTCGGTTTTGGCTGGACCATCACGCTGCTGCTGGCGGACTCGATGCTGGGCGCGTGGTTGGTGCAGCGTGAGGGGCGCCGGGCCTGGCACCAGTTCCGCGAGGCGCTCGCCGACGCCCGCTGGCCCGCGCTCGAGGTTGCGGAGGGCGCGCTGGTCCTCATCGGCGGCGCCCTGCTGGTCACGCCCGGGTTCGTGACCGACGGCGTCGGGCTGCTGTTCGTGCTGCCCCCGACCCGCCGGGCGCTCGCCAGCTTCCTCGAGGGACGGGTCGTGCCCATGCCGTTGCGGGCTGTCGGCAACCGTGCGTTCCCGGGCAGGTCGGCCGGTGACGTCATGGAGGTCGAGGTGATCAGTGTCGAGCGTGAGGAGGTTCGTGAGCCCGGTGAACAGCCCGGGAACGAGGGCGGGCCGCGCACGGACAGCACGACGGACTGACGTCGTCCGAGCGTCGGCCTAGGTTCCCGACCCCCTCCACAGGACACGCCCCATGGCTGCGATCGAGATCGTCGACCTCGTCAGGCACTTCGGCGACGTCAAGGCCCTCGACGGACTGAACCTCGAGGTCGAGGAGGGGCACGTCCACGGGCTGCTCGGCCCGAACGGCGCGGGCAAGACCACGGCGGTGCGAATCCTCGCGACGCTGTTGGGACCGACTGCGGGCTCTGCGCACGTCATGGGTCACGACGTGGTGGCGGACGCACACGCCGTCCGTTCGGTCATTGGCTTGACGGGCCAGTCGGCCTCGGTCGATGAGTGGCTCACCGGTCGTGAGAACCTCGTCCTCCTGGGCCGGCTGCAGGGAATCGACGAGGCGACAGCAAGACATCGGGCAGGTGATCTTCTCGACCGATTCGACCTGGCGGAGGCCGCCGACCGCCCCGCCAACACCTACTCGGGTGGCATGCAGCGCCGGCTCGACCTGGCAGCGAGTCTCATCGGCAACCCGCCCGTGCTGTTCCTGGACGAACCGACGACGGGCCTCGACCCACGGTCGCGGCTCCAGATGTGGTCGGTGATCCGGACGTTGGGCGTCGAGGGCGTCACCGTTCTGCTGACGACCCAGTACCTGGAGGAGGCCGACCAGCTCTGCGACCAGATCGTCGTCATCGACCACGGGCGCGCCATCGCGCGGGGGACGGCTGACGAGCTCAAGGACCAGGTCGGGGGCCAGGTCGTCGAAGTCCGCGTCCACGATCCGGCAACGCTGGGCCAGGTCGCCGAGGTCGTCGCCGCTGTCACCGGCGAGGAGGCAGTGACCGACACGACCCTGCGGCTCGTGACGTCGGCCACCTCGGAGGGGTTGAAGTCGGTCGAGTCGGTGGCGCGACGCCTGAAGTCGCGCGAGGTGAGCGTGGCGGACCTGAGCCTTCGTCGGCCGTCCCTGGATGAGGTGTTCCTGCAGCTGACAGGCGAGCACATCGTGGAGGACGACGCTGAGGAGGTGCTGGCATGAGCGCACGCACGATCCCGTCCGCCGGCGTCGCGGACCTCACGCGCCAGAGCTTCCTGCTCGCTCGACGAACGACCATCAACCTGCTGCGCCGACCTGACGTCGTGACGTTCATCTTCGTCCAGCCGATCATCTTCGTGCTGCTGTTCATCTACGTCTTCGGAGGGGCGATCGAGGGCGGCATCGGCGGGCTGTCCTACGTCGACTTTGCGATGCCCGGCATGATCGTCGCCACGCTGATCTTCGACGCGCCCGCGACGGCCTTCGGCCTCAACGAGGACATGCAGAAGGGCGTTCTGGATCGCATTCGGTCCCTGCCCCTGCACCGCGCCGCCTACCTCGTCGGACGGATCCTCTACGACTCCGCACGTGCCCTGACCGTCACCGTGATCATCATCGTCGTCGGCCTGCTCATTGGCTTCCGGTTCCACGGCGGGCTCGTCGCGGCCGTCGGCGGCCTGCTCATCGCCTGGTTGTTCGCGGTGGGAATCGCCTGGGCCAGCGCGAACATCGGCATGATGGTCTCATCGCCGGAAGCGGTGCAGGCAGCGGTGTTCACCGTCATCTTCCCGTTCGTGTTCGTCAGCTCGGTCTACGTGCCGGTCGAGTCGATGCCCGGGTGGCTCCAGGCCGTTGCCCGCAACAATCCCGTGAGTGTTGTCTCGGACGCCGTGCGCGAGCTGTTCCTGGGTGCCGATCTCGCCGGCCCACTCCAGGTCGACGGCAACCCCGCGGTGGCGCTGGCATGGTCGTTTGCCTTCGCGGCCCTGTTCTTTGCCCTCGGAGTCCGCCGATTCCAGAAGCTGCCCTGACTTGAGGATCGTTCACTTCGTGGCGGATTGGTAGCGTCGCGGTTGCGCCAGGCGCCTCCCGTTCCAAGGACCCTGACCGTGTCCATGCAGGCCATCCACGACGCGATCCTCAACGATGCCCCCGGTGAGGAGCTCGCCAAGATCGAGCTGCCCGAGACGATGAAGGCGGCGTTCGTCCACCGTGACGACGTCGACATGTTCGCCGGGCTCGAAACCGACGACAAGGATCCGCGCAAGAGCCTCCGGATCGACGACGTGCCGATCCCGCCGCTCGGGCCCAACGAGGTCCTGATCGCGCCGATGGCATCGGCCATCAACTACAACACGGTGTGGACGTCGATCTTCGAGCCCGTCTCCACGTTCGCGTTCCTCGAGCGGTTCGGC
>JAWWBG010000208.1:0-4072 GCA_033721095.1 Nitriliruptorales bacterium | reverse complement strand
CGGCGGCGGACGGCGAGGTGTCGAGCAACAGCAGCCGATGCTCGGGCAGCTGGGCCAGCGAGGTGACCGGGGTGCCGGTCTCGAACGTGCCGCCGGCCTCGCGAATCACCGCGGCGAGGGCAGTCGCGATCGACTGCGACCCGCCGCGCGGCAGGGGCCAGCCCTTCGCGTGGGCGACCGCGCCGAACATGAGCCCGACGCCGGCCGTGGCCGCCGAGGTCAGTGGCGCGATGGCGTGCCCGGCCATGCCGCCCCACAGCGCCCGCGCCTGCGGCGTAACGAGGCGACGCGCGACGGCGCTCGCCGGCAACAGCGATCGGAGCCCGAACGGGATGGTCGTGACTGGATGCCGGGGTACGGCGAGCAGCGGGCGCAGGATGTCCTCGATGATGGCGTCGAGGTTTGCCGCGGACCGCGAGAACAGCCGTCGCCAGGTGTCCCCGTCGGCACCCAGGCCGTCCGCCGTACGGTCGAGCGACCGGTGCAGCACGCCCGCGGTTCCGTCGTCCAGCGGATGCGCAAGGGTGACCGGCGGGTCAATCCACTCGAGCCCGTGCTCCTCCAGCCCGAGCGCGCGGAAGACGGGAGACGCGACGCCGAACGGGTGGACCGCCGAGCACAGGTCGTGCACGAGTCCCGGGGCCGTCAGCTCGGCGGACCGAACCCCACCGCCGATCTCGTCGGCGGCCTCGAGCACCGTGACCAACAAGCCAGCCCGTGCCAGCAACGCGGCCGCGGTGAGTCCGTTCGGCCCACTGCCCACGACCACGGCGTCGACGGAAATGGCGGCCTCGATTGCCCGGGGACTCGCCATGCAAGCACGGCGGGACTTCGGATCAGCGGGACAGGACCTGGTCGGCGGCGCGTTCGCCGGCCTGGATCGCGCCCTCGAGGTAGCCGCGCCACTCGGTGGCCGTCTCGGTTCCGGCCCAGTGGATGGGTCCGTCGGGCAGGGTGGGGTCGTCGGGCCCCAGCGCGATGCGGGCGACGCGAGGGTTCGCGACGGGACAGCCGCCGGTCCACTCCTCGGCGGTCCAGTCCTTGATGATGACCTCTGTCGGCGTCGCGGCGCGTTCGCCGAGCATCCGGCTCAGCGCGAGCCTGACCGTGGCCTGCTGCGTGGCCTCATCCATCGCGGCCAGCTCGCGGCCCGGTGTCCCGCACGAAAAGCCGACCACCCCCGCCACCGATCCGTCGGCCGACGTGTTGTCGAACACGACATTGAGCGGGCCCGCCGTGGCAAGGACTTCGCCGGACATGCCCTCGTCACGCCAGAAGGGCTGGTCGTAGAAGGCGAGAATCTTGACGGTCGTTCCCATCCGGTGGCCGTCGAGGAACTCTCGCCGCCGGTCGTTCAGCTCCGGTGTGAAGACGATCTCAGCCGCGAGATTGGGAGGGATCGCGACCACGACGGCATCGGCGGACACCGTGAGCCCGTCGCCGGTCACCGTGACACGGTCGCCCGACGAGTCGATGGACCGCACCGGTGCGCTGAGCCGGACGTCCAGGTTCTCGGCGAGCCGGAGCGAGAACGTCTGGGCCCCATCCACGAACCGGCTGTCCTGGGCGCCATCCTCGGTGTCGATCAGTGGCAGGATCCCGCCGGCCGCCCGCGCGTACTGCAGGAAGGCCAGCATCGAGATGTCCCTGAGGTCCTCGCCGAACACGACGCGCATGCCGGACTCGACGACGCCCACGACGTCGGAGCGGAGCCCGCGACGATCCGCCCAGTCGGCCATCGACTGGCGATCGAGCTCGCCGGCGCCGGAACTGCCGGTTCCAAACGCTGCAACGCCCTTGGCGTGCCGGTTGAACCAGTTGAGTGACCGACCGAGCTGGAGGAGCGAGAGCAGGGGCAGCTTGGGAATCGTTCCCTTGTAACGAACGGCACCTCGCCGGGTGATCAGGACGTTGCGTCCGGTCACGTGCGTGGGAAAGGTCTCGATCCCCAGCTCCTCGGCCAGCGCACGGAGCCGATGTTGCGTCGGACCGATCCACTGGCCACCGACGTCCAGCCGTGCCCCGTCACGGTCGATCGTCAACGTGCGGCCCCCGACGCGATCACGTGCCTCGAGGACGACGACGTGCTGGCCTGCGGCCGCCAACCGTCGTGCCGCCGTCAGGCCGGACAGACCCGCACCGACGACGACCGTGTCCACCTGCTCCATCCCACGCCCTTCGACGCGGCGACGGTAGTCAGGTGCTCGCGACCTCCCTCGAGCTGCGTACGGCCGAGGTCAGACGGCGTGGAGTGCGAGATCGCCGTCCGTGACATCCACGGTGACGGTCTGGCCGTCGGTGATCTCGCCAGCAAGCAGGGACTTGGCCAGGGCGTCCTCGACGTGGCGGCGGATGACACGCTTGAGGGGCCGCGCGCCGTAGACGGGGTCGAAGCCACGGTTGGCCAGCCAGGCGAGCGCGTCGTCGGAAACCTCCAGGGTGAGGTCGCGCTCGGCCATCCGCTTGCGCACGCGGTCGAGCTGGATGTCCACGATCGACGCCAACTGGTCCCGCGTGAGCCGATCGAAGATGACGGTCTCGTCCACCCGGTTGAGGAACTCCGGCCGGAAGTGGGCCTTGACGTCGGCCATCACCTGCTCGCGAATCGCGTCGCGGTCGAGGGCCTCGTCGAGGATGTGCTGTGACCCCAGGTTGGAGGTCATCAGCACGACCACGTTCCGGAAGTCGACGGTCCGGCCCTGGCCGTCCGTGAGCCGGCCGTCGTCGAGGACCTGGAGCAGCACGTTGAACACGTCCGGATGCGCCTTCTCGACCTCGTCGAGCAGCACCACCGAGTAGGGGCGTCGACGCACGGCCTCGGTCAGCTGGCCGCCCTCGTCGTAGCCGACGTAGCCGGGCGGGGCACCGATCAGCCGTGCGACGGTGTGCTTCTCCTGGTACTCGCCCATGTCGATGCGCAGCAGGGCCCGCTCGTCGTCGAAGAGGAACTCCGCGAGCGCCCTCGCAAGCTCGGTCTTGCCGACCCCGGTCGGGCCGAGGAACAGGAACGACCCGAGCGGCCGGTCCGGGTCCGCGATGCCCGACCGGCTGCGGCGGACGGCGTTTGCGACGGCCTCGACGGCCTCGTCCTGGCCGACGACGCGCTGGTGCAGGTGGTCCTCGAGTCGGACCAGCTTCATTGCCTCGGTCTCGACAAGCTTGCTGACGGGGATGCCCGTCCAGGCCGCGACGACCTCGGCGATCTCGGTCTCGGTGACCTCCTCCTCCAGCAGCGACGTGCCCTCCGCGCGGAGCTCATCGATGCGGCCCTGCGCCGACTCGACAGCGGCCTCCAGGTCGGGTGTCCGGCCGTACCGCAGCTCCGCGGCCCGTTCGAGATCGCCCTCGCGCTCGGCCTGGTGGGTCTGTTCGCGGACCTGTTCGAGTTCCTCCTTGGCGTGCTGGAGGTCCTCGATGACCGCCTTCTCCTCCTGCCAACGAGCCGTGAGCCCGGTCAGCTGTTCGTTCAGCTCGGCCAGATCACGGTCGAGCTCCTCGAGCCGCCCCCTGGCCGCGTCCGACGTCTCCTTGGCCAGTGACACCCGCTCGATCTCGAGCTGGCGCACCCGACGGTGGACCTCGTCTATCTCGGGCGGCATCGAGTCGATCGAGATGCGCAGCCGTGCGGCCGCCTCGTCGAGCAGGTCGATGGCCTTGTCGGGCAGGAACCGCTCGGTGATGTAGCGATCCGACAACGTCGCGGCCGCGATGATCGCGTCGTCGGTGATGCGGACACCGTGGTGGACCTCGTAGCGCTCCTTGAGGCCGCGGAGGATCCCGATCGTGTCCGCGGCGGACGGTTCGCCGACGTGGATGGGCTGGAACCGCCGTTCCAGGGCGGCGTCCTTTTCGATGTGGCGGTACTCGTCGAGCGTCGTCGCGCCGATCATCCGCAGCTCGCCGCGAGCCAGCATCGGCTTGAGGATGTTCGCGGCGTCCATCGCGCCCTCGGCCGCCCCGGCGCCGACCACCGTGTGCAGCTCGTCGATGAACGTGATGATCTGGCCGTCGGAGGCCTCGATCTCCTTGAGGACGGCCTTGAGCCGCTCCTCGAACTCGCCGCGGAACTTGG
>JAWWBG010000207.1:0-4077 GCA_033721095.1 Nitriliruptorales bacterium | reverse complement strand
TAGCCACCGACGAGCTCGACGAATCGGTCGGCCGCGTCGGCATCGACCGTGACACCCGCGTGCTCGGCAAAGGCCGTGAGCGCTTCGGCGACGTCACCCTCGCTCAGCAGGCCGAGCTCGATGCGATGGGCCCGCTCGCCGAACGTCGAGCCGGCAGCACGCAGGGCGGCAGGCAGCCCGGGGAGTCCGGCGACATAGATCGCCAACGGGAGATGGGCGCGCAGGGTCGCGCCCGTCTCGTGGCGTTCGGTGACGGTCTGGCCCTGGGCCTCCTGGAAGGCATGGAAGAGCGCGCCGATGGTGGCCCGGTCGATGTTCTGGGACTCGTCGAGCAGCAGCAACAGGGCCGTTTGCCGATCGCGCGCGATGCTGCCGACATCCACGAGGATCTCGGTCAGGTCACGATGTGCACGGTTGGCCGCAGACTTGCGGGGCAACTCCTGCACGGACACGCCGGTACGGCCGATGACGAGCCCGGCCAGGCGCTTGAGGGATGCTCGCGCCTCGCGGCCGAGCCCGGTCGTCGCGTCATGGTCGACCAGGACGTTGGCGAGGGCCTCGAGCAGGTCGGCGACGATGGCGTCGCCACGCACGGCGGAAACGCGCACGACCCAGTGGCCGGCCTCGCGTGCCTCGGCCTCGAACTGCTTGAGGAGCGCCGTCTTGCCCATGCCGCGATCGCCGGTCAGCAGGCGGGCGGGTTCGTAGATGCCCTCGGCGACGCGCTTGAGGACGACCCCCTCGAAGTCCGCGAACTCGGGCTGACGACCGGCGAACACCTGGGGCACCACGCCGTAGCCGGGCGTGAACGGGTTGTCCGTTGCCGATCGCATCTGCGCTTCCGGTTGGCTCGAAAGATTTCGCCTTCGAGGCTACGGGTCGCCGATCGATGGATCCGGGAGGGGCCCCCAACCTCGACCTGTAGCGTCGCGGCCATGGACGAGCTGGAAGCCGCGGCCGCCAAGGCCATCGAGGCCATGGCCTTCAACTACTACGCCGGCGGCGCCGAAACCGAGACCACCATCGCGGCCAACCGCGCGGCATGGGAGGCACTGCGACTGCGCCCGATGGTGCTGCGGGACGTCTCGAACGTGACCACCGCCACGTCCGTGCTCGGGACGTCCGTTGCGGCACCCATCCTCGTGGCGCCGACCGCCTACCAGCGGATGGCCCATCCCGACGGCGAGGCCGCCACCGCGCGCGGCGCCGCAGCCGCCAACACCGTGATGGTCGTCTCGACGCTGGCGACCACGAGCCTCGAGGACGTCATGGCCGCGGCGCCCGAGGCACCCAAGTGGTTCCAGCTCTACATCTTCGAGGACCTCGGTTACGCCCAATCGCTGCTGGACCGAGCGCAGGAAGCCGGCTACCGGGCCATCGTGCTCACCGTCGACGCGCCCGTCCTGGGCTATCGGCCCCGTGACGAGATCCACAACTTCCGGCTGCCGGATGCCCTTGCCATGGCGAACCTGCCCGACGACGTCCCGCAGGGCGACGGCTCGATGCTCGCCCGGCTGTTCGCGTCCCACAACAAGGGCCTGACACCCGATGCCCTGGGATGGATCAGGGAGCGGACCGGGCTGCCGCTGGTCGTCAAGGGGATCCACCGTGCCGACGACGCCTGGCGGTGTGTCGAGGCCGGGGCCGATGCCGTGGTCGTCAGCAATCACGGCGGCCGCCAGGTGGATTTCGCGGTCGCGACAGCCGACGCGCTGCCCGAGGTCGTCGAGGCCGTCGGCGACCGCGCCGAGGTGTACGTCGACGGCGGGATCCGCCACGGCACCGACGTCCTGAAGGCACTGGCGCTGGGCGCGCGGGCGGTTCTTGTCGGTCGGCCGATCCTCTGGAGCCTTGCGGCCGGCGGCCCGTTGGCGGGCGGAGGACGCAGCGAGCCGGGCGCGGCCGGCGTCGAGGCCCTCCTCACCTTCCTGCGCGACATGCTGCACCGGACGATGACGATGTCCGGCGTGCAGTCGGTCGAGGACGTCCCCCGCGATCTCGTGACGCCCTGACGTTCGGCTCGCCGCGCAACCGGACGACCGCACGACGCATCGAAGCGGTCCTAGGGGGCCGGTTCCGGTGCCTCCGCGGGCACGACCGCCACGCGGTGTCCGCGCGCAAGGGCAGCTCGCGCATGACGTGCCACCGAGTACACCCGGGACAGCTCGGCCTCACTGAGTCCGGCGGACTCGGCCACGCCCACGGTGGCGGCGATCTGTCCGCGGATCGCCTCGCGAGCCTCGTCCCCGGGTTTCCTCTCGGACAGGTCCGTCAGCATCCGCAGCAGCTCGGTCAGGACGGCCGGTTCCGACCTCCCGTAGCGGCGGGGTTGATCGCAGGCCAGGGCGAGGATCTCCGCGAAGGTCGGCTGGGGAGCCACCGCCCGAACGCGCCCCTCCTCATCGGTTCGGACGATGGGGTCGAGTCGACGTCCTGTCAGCTCCGCGAGGACCGCCGCAAGGCTGCCGATTGCCGCCACGGCCGTCGCCGGATCGTTGATCCCCGGCGACAGTGCGCGCGCGACGATGTCGACGAGCTGACGGATCCCGAACGCCACGTCCTGCTGGAGCGTCCGCTCGCGACCGAGGTGGATCCCACCGTGGAGATCCCGCGTCAGCGCCTCGAGATCGACTGAACGATCCACGAGCGCGCCTGACTCCGACAGGGGGACGGCCCACGCGACGGTGGAGCCCTGCGTGACATGACCGCCGACAACCGGGCGCAGGACCAACACGACGCCGTGGCCGATGGCGACCTGTCGCAGTCGATCGCCATCCACGGTCTGGAGATAGCCCGTCCGCAGGGCTCGCAGGGGCGTGGCGTCGACGTGCACGTCCGGGAGCTCAGGAGCCGCGTGGTCGTCGTCCTCGCGCAGTGGCAGCAGGTCACGGGCCAGGCGGGCGGTGTCGCGCTGCAGCTCGGCCAGCACGGACTCGACCCGTAGTTGCTGGGTGAGGTGATGGAAGAAGTAGACCAGCATCGCGACGCTCAGGACCGTGAGTGCGAGGCCCAGCGCGACCGCGATGTCGGGTACGAACGACCCGCCCGCCTCCGATGAGCTGCGGACGCTGCGGAGGACCGCCAGGGTGTAGGCGAACGTGCCGAGGAACACGCTGAGGACGGCCTGGTTGCCCCGGTCGGACAGGAACGTTCGCATCAGCCGCGGGGTGAACTGGCTCGACGCGACCTGGAGCGCAACCACGGTGAGGGAGAAGGTCAGGCCCGTGACCGTGATGGTCGAGCCTGCGACCGTGGCCAGGATGGCGCGTGCTCCCTCGGGGGTGCCGGCGAACCCGGGAGCCGACCGGGTGGACCCCGGTTCCAGCATCGGCAGTGCCGTCCCCACGACGATCGCTCCCGTGACGGCCAGTGCCGGCCAGAACCACAGCGAGGTGCGCAGCTGTTCCCGGATGGCAGAGAGTCGAAGCGCCGACACCGATGGACTCCTGGAATGGGCGAGGGGAGAAGGGCGGTCAGGCGTGGGCGGCGTAGGCGGCGCGGATGAGCTGCTTGGTGGCGTCGCGGTCGATCCAGCGTCCCATGTCGGTGTCCTTGTCGGGCTCGAGCGCCTTGTAGATCTCGAAGAAGTGGTGGATCTCGGACCGCAGGTGTGAGGGCAGGTCCTCGAGGTCCTTGAGGTGCTCCCAGCGATGATCGCCAGCGGGGACACAGAGCACCTTGGCGTCGGGGCCCGCCTCGTCGGTCATGAGGAACGCCGCCACGGGGCGAGCCCACACGTGGACACCCGGAAAGGTCGGCTCGTCACCGAGGACGAGCACGTCGAGCGGGTCGCCGTCCTCGGCCAGGGTGTCCGGCACGAACCCGTAGTCCGCCGGGTAGCGGGTCGCCGTGAACAGCAGCCGGTCGAGCCAGACCTCACCGGTGTCGTGGTCGATCTCGTACTTGTTCCGCGACCCCTTGGGGACCTCGATGACGACCTCGATGCGCGACACGTCGAGCGCCGCTGCCGCCGACTCCTCCCCCATCGCCTGCTCCTCTAGAACGTCACGTCGCCGGTGTCGCGGTTGCCGATGAACGGCCACAGCTCGGTGTCGATCTCGTACTGGTCGATCGCCT
>JAWWBG010000206.1:0-4083 GCA_033721095.1 Nitriliruptorales bacterium | reverse complement strand
GCACGACATCTTGCCGGCGTCGCCTTCGGCCTGGCAATCGCGACCAAGTGGTCGGGCCTGTTCGCGCTCGGCGGCGCCGGCCTGCTGTCGTTGGGATGGGAGCTCGCGCAGCGGCAGCGTGTCACTGGCTTCATGCTCAGCCAGTGGTTTCGGGGGGCCGCCAGCATGGGCGTCGGGCTCGTGCTGGTGCCAGCGGCCACCTACGCGTTCACGTGGAGCCCGTGGTTCCTCAACTTCCCCGAGTCCTACGAGGGCGGCAAGGTCTGCACCGAGGGAGCCGCGGACTGCGACGTCGGCTTCGTCGAGCAGGTCGACGCGCTCGTGAGCTTCCACCAGCGAATCTGGCGCTTCCACGACAACCTGGAGGTCGAGCACAGCTACCGCGCTCGCGCGTACACGTGGCCGGTGATGGCGCGCCCTGTCGTCTACTACTGGGAGTCCTGCTCGGCGGCACGTGCGTCCGGCATCCCGAAGACGGAGGACGACGGCACCGTCGTGGAACCGGAGCCCTGCGTCGTCGAGCAAGGGGAGGCTGGCGAGATCCTCGCCGTCGGCAACCCCGCGCTCTGGTACCCGTTCATCGGCGCCGCGGCGCTCCTCATGGCCGGCGTCATCCGACGTGACCGGCGAGCTGCATACATCGCCGTGTTCTACGCCGCCCAGTTCGTGCCCTGGCTGTTGCAGACCCGCCCGCTGTTCTTCTTCTACATGGCGCCGAACGTGCTGTTCATTGCCCTCGGGCTCGGCTACGCCGTGACGGTTCTCGGCGAACGGATCCGGATTCGGGCAACCGCGCTGGGTGCCGCCCTCGGCGCGGTGGCCGGCTGGCTCGTTGGCACGTGGGGCGGTGACGCGCTGACGATCGGCACGCCCGTCTGGCCGTGGGTCGGCATGGGTATCGGCTGGCTGTACGGCGCCGCCATCGGCGGCGCGTTCGACCGGCGCTCGGAGCAACGCGGCAACATCCCCGTCATCCGCCACCGCGGTGCGTGGGTCGGCGCCGTCGTGACGATGGCAGCCGTCGTCCTGTTCGGTTTCTTCTCACCCGTGTGGACGGGCGAGACGCTCGATCGATCGCAGGTCGAGTGGCGCTGGTGGCAGCGCGGCTGGATCTGAGCCGAACCGGTCTCGCGTCAGTCGCGGCGGCTGGACGTGGCGGCCGAGGGCAGCAGCAACAGGCCGCCGACACCCAGCATCGCGAGGGCGGCGATCAGCAGCGCATCGGCCGGACCCGTCATGGGCAGCTCCTGCATCTCCGCCGGCGGATTCTCCAGCACCAGGCCGAGGACCTCGGTCGTGGGTGTGGGCGAGGGTGCCGGCGACGTGGTCGCGGTCGGCGACGTCGTTGCCGTTGGACTCGGCGACGGCGTCACGGTCGGTGTGGGCGACGGCGTCACGGTCGGTGTCGGCGAGGGCGACGGTGACGGCGACGGCTCGGGCTCCTCGAAGCAGAAGGACACGTGGCTGATCCCGTAGGGCTGGTCGTTGTTCGGGTTGGTCGGCGTCTCGAGGCCGTCATCCTCGGTCGCCGGCGGGTCGTAGAAGTAGACGTTCCCGGCGGGCCCGCCCTTCATGATGACGGCCGAGACCGCGGGTGACGCGTTGGAGAACGACAGCGTGCCTGCCTCGACGTCGAAGACCAGGTCAACCGAGAAGGCGCCGTCGTCGTGGGCGCCGGTGAGGTCGTCGGCCTCGATCTTGACGCCGTCGTCCATTCCCAGCGACGGCTGGTTCGGGCCCGACTCCCCGGTGCACTTCGGGTTGTCGTCCATGTGCACCGGTTCGACATGGGCGGCACCGGCCGGCAGGACGAGCAGGATCGTGGCGAGGAGGGCCAGCACACCGCCCGTGATCAAGGTGGAGATGCCAATGCGACGGACGGTCATGGGGGACCCCTGGAGTCGGCCACTGCCAGTGTCTGCTCGACTTGAGTCGTCCAACAGGCCCGGACAGGGTCAGATCTGGTGGCCTCATGGCGGCCGGGGATGGGCCTGACGGGGGTGGACAGCACTCCTCACAAGGGACTGGTCCGCCGGCGGATTCCACCCGACCGTGGCCAACCGCGCACGGACGGCGGTCAGCGCGAAACCCGTTTCAGACCTGCGATTGGCGGAATCGATCCACCAGCATGGCCATGGTCGCGTCGTCCACCTGCCACGCCTCGTGGCCCCGAAGGGAGCCGACGATGGTGACCGTCGCTCGCAGTTGGTCGAGGTAGACGCCACATGCCTGGCAACCGGCCAGGTGCGCGGCCAGGCGCTCACGGTCACCGTCCACCAGCAGCTCGTCGAGCCAGTCGGTCATCAGCTCGATGGCGTCGGCGCAGCTGATGACGAGGCTCTGCCGAATCTCCTCGGCCCCATCTGGACGCACGGGCTCAGCCGCCATGGTGTTCCTCCATCGCGCCGCGGACGGCTGCGCGTGCCCGGTGGAGCAGGACGCGCTGGTTGGCGGAGGAGATGCCCATCGCGGTGCAGGTCTCGGCCGCGTCCCATCCCTCCACGTCACGGAGCGTGATGACCTCGCGTTGCGCGGGCGGCAGCGACTCGATGGCGGCGATCAGCACGCTTCGGATCTCGCTGCTGAGCAGGCGCCCCTCCGGGTCACCCTCCCACGTCGCGGGCGCCGCCGGCCAGTAGTTGGGCCCGAGCTCTGGATGCAGGAGCCGGTCGGGGTCGACGATCGGCGACTCGTCGCGCGGCGCGGCCGCCGAGAACGGGATGGATCGGCGTTCCCGCGTGCCGCGTTTGCGGGCCTGGTTGACGAGGATGCGGAACAGCCACGTCTTGATCGAGGACCGCCCCTCGAAACGGTGGATCGCCGTGATCACCGCCGTCCAGGTCTCCTGCACGACCTCATCGACGACTCGCTCATCGACCCAGATGGAGGCGACGCGCCGCAACATCCCGTGATGCCGAGCCACCAGCTCACGGAAGGCATCCTCGTCCCCCTCGCGCAGTGCCGCCACGAGCGCACGGTCGTCGTCGAAGGTCGACGGCGACGCGACGTCAGTGGTCATGGTCACGAGCGGGCCACACCTGTTGTCCCTCCGTCGGTACCCCGAGGGGCCGCATCGTTACACGCACGCGCACCATCCGCCCATCCGGGCCGCCTGCGGCAACGAACGAGGTGCCAAGGGGAACAACGTCCCCAACCGCTTCCAAGGAGAGGCCATGTCCACCTCGACCGTCCCCAGGACCAACCAGCGAACGCCAGCAGAGTGGTTCGCGATCGTTTCAGCCGGCGTCTACCT
Source organism: Nitriliruptorales bacterium (assembly GCA_033721095.1). Taxonomy (GTDB): domain Bacteria; phylum Actinomycetota; class Nitriliruptoria; order Nitriliruptorales; family Nitriliruptoraceae; genus JAWWBG01. The sequence goes on along the minus strand of JAWWBG010000206.1, from coordinate 830 downwards.
CGGCGCTGGCCTCATCGGATTCCTCGTCACTGGCTTCGACGACTTTGCCGGGCTGACCGACGAGAAGATCATCATCCTGGCCGTGAACCCCATCCACAACATCGTGCACCTGACGCTGGGTGCCGTGTACCTGGCCGGGCTCCAGGGCGCCGAACGCGCACGGCAGGTCAATCTGCTCGTCGGGCTGGGCCTGCTGGCCGCCTTCGTGCTCGGGATCGCCGGAGGCGCCGACTTCCTCAACATCGATGGCGTCTCGGAACCGGACAACTGGCTGCACCTCGTGTGGGGCGCCGCATCGGTCTGGTTCGCGCGTGACCTCGGCAAGGCCGCGGCGCGCTGAGTCGCTTCCGGGTCGTCAGGCGACCGCCAGCTCGTGGGCATGCCAGCCGTTGTCGAGCAGGTGGTCGTCGATGACCTTGAGGCCGGCACGTCCGTACAGGTCCTCGAAGGCGGATCGCGATCGCTCGCGGCCCCCGCCGAGCACGAGCATCAGGAGGTCGTAGGCACGTTCGAGCGATGCGCCGGCATGGTCCGGGAGCTCCAGCTCGACGACGAACGCGCGGGCGTTCGGTGACATGGCCGCACGCAGGTTGCCAAGGATCGCGACGGCCGCCTCGTCGTCCCAGTCGTGGATGATCGCCGACAGCAGATAGCGGTCATGGCCGGGCGGGATGCTGTCGAACATGTCACCGGGCACGATCGTCACGCGGTCGGCGACACCCGCCTCCTCGAGGACGATCGGCGCGCGGTCACAGACCGCCGGAAGGTCGAAGAGCGCGCCCGTCAGGTCGGGTACGTCCTCCAGCAGGGCTGCGAGGACCGAGCCCGTT
>JAWWBG010000205.1:0-4205 GCA_033721095.1 Nitriliruptorales bacterium | reverse complement strand
CCCCATCGAGCCCAAGCGCTGGCAACCGCCGCGCGTCGACGCACCGCTGCCTCCGGCGACCGAGGTGTCGCCCCGCGTGATCAGCCTCCCCGAGACCGGCGAGGACCCGGCTGTCCTGCCCGACGGGACCGTCGTCACCGGCCTTGCGGACGGTCGGATCGTCAAGGTGGGTGAGGACGGAACGATCACCGACGTCGCCCGCGTCGGGACCGGTCAGATACTTGGCATCGAGGTGCACCCCGACGGCGGGCTCGTGTGCTGTGCCGCCGACGACGGCCTCTTCCGCGTCGACACCGACACTGGCAAGGCCGTTGCGCTGACCACCGAGGTCGAGGGCCGCCCGCTGGTCCTCACCAACAACGCGCACGTCGCCGCCGACGGCACGATCTTCTTCACCGAGTCGACCACACGGTTCTCCCTCGAGTGGTATCGCGGGGACATCCTCGAACATTCCATGACGGGGTCTGCGTTCGCACGCTCCCCGTCCGGCGAGATCGACCACCTGCTGGGCGGACTGGCGTTCGCGAACGGCATCGTGGAGCACCCGGATGGGGACAGCATCCTGGTTGCCGAGACGGCCGGGTACGCCATCCACCGGGTGTGGCTGGGTGGGGATCGTGCCGGCCAGGCCGACGTGTTCTTCGACGGATCCCCGGGCTTCTTCGACAACCTGTCGGTGGGCCCGACCGGCACGATCTGGGCACCCGTCGTGAACCCGCGCAACCCGATCCTGGACGCGTTGTTGCCCCGGTCGCCCCTCCTGCGAAAGCTCGTCTGGGCCACGCCCGAGAAGCTCCAGCCACAGCCCACGTCCGAGTTCCGAGTTCTCGGGTTCGCCGCCGACGGGACGATCACCCACCACCTCGAAGGGCCCGGCGACACGTTCGGGTTCGTCACCGGCGTCCGTGAACACGAGGGACGCCTCTGGCTGGCGAGCGTGGAGCGTCCCGAGCTGGCCGTCGTCGACCTGCCGACCTGACGTCGGGCTGTTCAGTCGAGGCGGCCGCGCCAGTCGGCCAGCCAGGCGGCCGCGTCGCGGTAGGCGTCGTCGTCGCGGGCAATCCGCTCGGCCTCATCGGTCCGTCGGGCGCCCCCACGGCGATACGAGCCCAGGACCTTGATGTCACGGTGCGTGCGCTTGACCGCAGCCAGGGCGTCCCCGACGCGCTCGTCGGCCAGGTGACCCTCGACGTCGAGGAAGAAGCAGTACTCGCCGAGCTCCAGCTTGGTCGGGCGGGACTCGATCTTGGTGAGGTTGAGGTCACGCTCCGCGAAGATCTCCAACAGCTTGAGCAGCGCGCCCGGCTTGTTGGCGTCGATGAAGACCACGATCGACGTCTTGTCCCACCCGGTCGGTTTCGACAGGGTCTTGCCGACGACGATGAACCTGGTGGTGTTGCTGGCGCGATCAGCGATGCCCTTGGCCACGACCTCGAGCTCGTAACGCTCGGCGGCCAGGGGGTTCACGATCGCCAACATCCCGTCGGTGGCGGCGGCCTCCTCGGCCGCGCGGGCCGTCGACGAGGTCGGCACGTGCTCGGCCGTCGGCACGTTGGCGCTCAGCCACCGGCGGCTGGCGCCCAGCGGGACCGGGTGGGAGGCCACAACCGTGACGTCCTCGAGGCTCGTCCCCGGCTTCACGGCGGCCACCAGCGTGATCGGGATCTCCAGCTCGCCCTCGATCAGCAGGTCCGTGTCGAAGGCCAACGCGTCGAGGGTGGCCGTGACCGAACCCTCCAGGGTGTTCTCGATCGGCACGACGCCCTGGGCGACCTCGTCGTCCTCGACCCGGCGCAGGACCTCGGCAACGTCGACGCAGGCGACCAGCTCGGCGTCGCCGCCAGTGATCATCGTCGCTGCGGACTCGGTGAACGTCCCGGCCGGCCCCAGGTACGCGACAGTCATCGTCAGGAGGCGCGGCGACGTCGACGACGCTCGGGATCGTCGGTTGCAGCGCCGGTCGTGAGCACGCCCTGCATGGCCTGCTTGATGGCCGTGGACTCCTCGGCCGAGAGGCTGAACTCCGAGTCGCCCTCGACGACCGGCTTGGCGTAGGCACGCGTTTCCTGGCGCCCGTTGATCGCCGTCAGCACGATGCCGGAACCCTTCTCGTTGAGGATCGCCGCCGAAAACGACAGACCGCCGCCCATGTCCTCGAACGCGTCGTACCGGACGATGGACAGCCTGCTCGTGGCGCCCTTGAGCAACCCGCGCAGGTGCTCAGTGTTGCCGTGCACGACGCCGAGGTCGTCACGCAGCTGGCCCTGGCCATCGCGCAGCTCGGCAAGTGCTTCGAAGACGTCGGCGTTCTCGCCATCTCGAAGGGCGCCCTTCGTGGCCTTCGAGAGGCGGTGGAGACGGAGCGCCAACCAGGCGACGACGAGGAGGAGGGCACCGCTGACCGACAGCGAGATGACCAGCAGCAGGTCGGCGGTGGAGTCGGCGATCGACACGAGCAGCTCGCGTTCGGGAGGCTCGGCAGGCTACTCCGCCGCAGACTTCCGCCGACCGAGAGCGCTGCTTCCTAGGCTTCCGGCAGCCAGCCGATGGGAGGCCGCGTGGCGCGCAGGATCGCTTGCCTGCTGCTGCTGACCTTCGCCACGCTCCAACTGCTGGCCGTCACGGCGTTGGCGCAGTCTCCGACCCCAACTCCGGGTGAGACGACGACCGCGCCTTCCGAGGGCAGCGATGCAGAAGGCGTCCTGCGAGGCACGCTGCGTGCTCGCGGCGACGCCGTCGCCGGTGTCACGATCACGGCCACCTCCGGCAACGTCGAGGCCTCGACCGTCACGGGTGACGACGGCACGTGGGAGATCTCGGTTCCCCCCGGTGACTACGAGGTCGTCCTCGATGTCGAAACGCTTCCCGAGGGCATCGGGTTGCCCGAGGGGGCATCCGACACGCGGACCGCAACGGTCGCGGCCGGCGAAGCCCGTGCCGTGCTGTTCCGAGTGGACACGGGCGAAGCCGCCGTCGGCGTCTCGTCGGCGCAGCGGCTGGCGAACCTCGCCGTCCAGGGTCTCAAGCTGGGGTCGATCATCGCGATCACGTCCGTTGGCCTCTCGCTGATCTTCGGCGTGACCGGGATCGTCAACTTTGCCCACGGTGAACTCGTCACTCTCGGTGCCGTCGTCGCCTTCGTGCTCCATGTGTCGGACGGCGCTCGCCAGATGCCGTTGATCCTCGCCGCGGTCATCGCGGTCGCCATTGGGGGCGTGGCTGGCGGCGCGCTCGAGCTCGGCCTGTTCGGGCCGCTGCGACGACGCAAGACCGGCCTCGTGGCGATGCTCGTCATCACGATTGGCCTGTCGTTCCTGGCGCGTCACACCATCCAGCTGCTGTTCGGAACGGCGCCACGCCAGTACTTCGACTACGCCGTCCAGCGCGACCCCCTCACAATCGGCCCGGTCTCGTTGGCACCGCGCGACTGGACCGTGATCCTGATCGCCCTCATCGTGCTGACGGCGGTGGGTCTCCTGCTCCAGAAGACGCGGCTCGGGACCGCCATGCGCGCCGTCTCGGACAACGCCGATCTGGCCGCATCGAGCGGGATCGATGTCAAGCGTGTCACGCTGGCCGTCTGGGTCACGGGTGGGGCGCTCGCGGCGCTCGGCGGCGTGCTCCAGGGACTGACCACGTCCGTGATCACCTTTGACATGGGATTCGCGTTGCTGCTCCTGATGTTCGCCGGCGTGATCGTCGGCGGGATCGGGACGGCCTACGGCGCCATGGTTGGCGGCATCATCGTCGGCTTCGCGTCCGAGGTCTCGACCTTCTGGTTCAGCGTCGACCTCAAGCTGGTCTTCGCCTTCTTGGTACTGATCGCCGTCCTGCTCGTGCGGCCGCAAGGCCTGCTGGGCCAGGCCGAGAGGATCGGCTGATGGACTTCCTCACCATCCTCGTCGATGCGCTCCGGTCCTCGATCGGCGTCGAGGGAGCCGTCTTTGCGCTGGCCGCGGTCGGGCTCAGCATCCAGTACGGCTACGGGGGGCTGATCAACTTCGGGCACGTCGCCTTCCTGTTGGTCGGCGCCTACGGCATGGCGCTGGTCGCCACTACGAGCCACACATTCGAGATCGCGCTCGGATTCACGACCATCACGGTGGGAGGTGGCCCGCTGTGGTTGGGCGTGCTCGTCGGCATGGGCCTAGCGGTGATCCTGGCCCTGTTGATGGGGATCCCCACGTTGCGGTTGCGGGCCGACT
>JAWWBG010000204.1:0-4241 GCA_033721095.1 Nitriliruptorales bacterium | reverse complement strand
GTAGGTGTAGGGAAGCCGGGCCGTCTGGGCCTTGATGGTGATGCCGCGCTCGCGCTCGATGTCCATCTTGTCGAGGTACTGGTCGCGCATCTTGCGGGGGTCGACGAGCTTGGTGATCTGGAGCATGCGGTCGGCCAGCGTGGACTTGCCGTGGTCCACGTGGGCCACGATGCAGAAGTTGCGGATGCGGTCAATGCGCACGACAGCCCAACGGGACAGGATCGGGGCCCGGAATCGGGCTCCAGCGGCGGGCAGGGTACTTGCCGTCCGATTGTCGACCTGTTGGCCGACTGGTACCTTCCGGGCCTCCGCCGGTCTTCCGGCTCCATCTTCTTCATCCGGTGCGGTCCGCCGTGCCCGACCAACGGACAGTCCGTGGCGAACATCCAGAGCCAGATCAAGCGCAACCGCCAGAACGAGAAGCGGCGTGCGCGCAACCGGAGCGTTCGCTCGCGTCTGCGCACGACCCTGAAGAAGTTCGACGCGGCGCTGGAGGCCGGGGACCGCGCCGAGGCGGAGGCCGCCTACCGCGAGGCCACCCGCGAGTTGGACCGCGCCGCGTCACGCGGCGTGATCCACCGCAACAAGGCCAGCAACAAGAAGTCTCGCCTGGCCCAGCGGCTCAACACCATCTGACGGCCGTCCCGCACCGGTGAGCGAGCGCTGCGGCGCTCGTTTTCCCTTGTCCGACGCGTGGGCGTGCCTTCGGGAGCCCAGCGGCCATTCGGCCTCGGCCGATCGGCCGCCGTGGCGTGCGCACCGGCAGCAATTCGAGCGAGCCGGCTGCCACCGTCCGTAGTCTTGACCGACGACGCAGATCGGCCCTGACGATCTCCGTACCAGCGGATGCGGCACCGTTGTCCGCCCCCGACGGGACGGGTGTTTCCGTTCGTGTCGAGGTGGTCGAGGGGATGCGACCGGGGTCCATGACCGTCGTCGTGTCCATGCCCCGCGATCGGTACTCGCCCCAGCTCGGCGACGACCTTGCCGAGCTGCTCCGCGAACGATTCGCCGCCGGCGCGGTCGAGCTCGAGCTCACCCTGAGCGCGCGGCAGGGCGCGGTGGCCCGCTACGAGCTCACCGGACGCGCCGACTCGAGCCAGGTCGACCTCGACCAGCTGGACAGGGATGTCGCCGCCCTGGCACGGTCATGGCGCGACGAGGTCGCACTGTTCGTCCGGTCGGACCGGCACGGCATCTGTGACCTGTTCCCCCGCAGCTACCGCGACCGGGTCCCACCCCACCTTGCTGCCGAACACGCTGCCGTCATCAACGAGATGATCGACGAGGGAGGCACCCTCGCCCTGCACGTGGACCTGCGTCCGGACGGGTTGCACGTGGCCGGCTTCCACCCCGGTGGCCCGCTGATCCTCTCACGATTCATGCCCCTGCTCGAGAGCGTCGGGTTGACCGTCATCGAGGAGATTCCCGACCAGCTGGGCGGAAGCGAGGACCTGTGGGCCCAGGATTTTCTCTGCACACCGGCCCGGGGCGGGATCACACCGGCACCGTCCATGCTCGCCGACGCGATCGAGGCCTGCTGGTCCAACCGGTGCGAGGTCGACTCCCTCAACCAGCTGGTCACGACCGCGGGGATGCCGTGGCAGGACGTGGCGGTGCTGCGGGCCTACCGCCGCTATCGGCGGCAGCTGGGGACCGCCTTCACGACCGAGTACGTCAACGAAGCCCTCGTCGACAATCCGGTGGCCGCCCTGGCACTCGTCGCCGTCTTCCGCCACCGCTTCGATCCGTCCCACCGTGACCAGGACTCGACGGGCCACGACGACCTCGTCAGGGAGGCCGTCGCCGCCATCGACGACGTCGAGTCACGCGACCAGGACCGCATCCTTCGAGACCTGCTGGAGCTGATCGGCGCAACCGTCCGCACCAACGCGTTCACCGTGCGGGACGGCGTCGGATTCTGGGAGCAGCCCTCCCCGACGATTGCACTCAAGCTGGACGGTGCGGCCATTCCCAGCGCGCCATCGCCGCGACCCTGGCGCGAGATCTTCGTGCACGGCCCATTGCTCGAGGGGACGCACCTGCGTGCCGGCCCGAAGGCGCGAGGCGGGCTGCGCTGGAGCGACCGCCACGACGACGTGCGGACCGAGATCCTCCAGCTGATGCAGGCGCAGGTCCTCAAGAACGCACTGATCGTGCCCACCGGCGCGAAGGGGGGGTTCGTCGTCAAGCGCCCGACCGGCAACGTGGGCGCGGACGTCGCCGACCGTTATCGGCGCTTCGTGTCGGCGCTGCTGACCGTGACCGACAACCTGGTCGCGGGCGCGAGCGTGCACCCCGCCGACGTGCGCTGCTGGGACGACGGCGACCCGTACCTGGTGGTCGCCGCCGATCGCGGGACGGCCACGTTCTCGGACATGGCCAATGAGCTCGCTGCTGCGCACGACTACTGGCTCGGCGATGCGTTCGCGTCGGGCGGATCCGTGGGTTACGACCACCGGGGGTTGGGGATCACGGCTCGGGGTGCGTGGGAGATCGCCCGGCTCCACTTCGCCGAGATCGGCATCGACCCGGAGACCGAGGAGATCTCGGCGGTCGGCGTTGGCGACATGTCGGGCGACGTCTTCGGCAACGGCATGGTCCGGTCCTCGACCATGCGCCTGCTGGGGGCCTTCGACCACCGGCACGTCTTCATCGATCCCGACCCCGATCCGGCGGCGGCCCTCGAGGAACGCAAACGCCTCAAGGATCTGCCGGGCTCATGCTGGGACGACTGGGATCGGGCCGTCCTGTCCGATGGCGGCCTCATCGTCTCGCGCTCGGCCAAGCGGGTCGAGCTCACGCCGCAGGTGCAGGCCCTGCTCGGTACGGCGGAAGCCAGCCTCACACCACCCGAGCTGATCCGCATGTTGCTCGGCCTCAACGTCGACCTGCTGTGGTTCGGCGGGATCGGGACGTGGGTGCGAGCGGATGCCGAGGAGAACGACACGGTCGAGGATCGCGCCAACGCCGAGTGTCGGGTGTCCGTCAGCCAGGTCCGTGCCCGCGTGGTCGTCGAGGGAGGCAACCTGGCCATGACTCGTGCCGCGCGCTGGCAGTATGCGGCCCGGGGTGGCCGGGCCAACCTGGACGCGATCGACAACGCGGCCGGCGTGGCGATCTCGGACGCGGAGGTCAACCTCAAGATCCTGCTGGCCGGCGCCGTCGCTGACGGAACCATCACCGAGGAGGAGCGGCGTCAGCTGCTCGTCGACTGGACCGACGAGGTCGTCGCGGACGTGCTCGGACGCGTCCGTCGGCAGGCGTGGTCGCTTGGCGCAGAGGTTGCCAAGGGGGCCTCCATTCGGCCGGGTGTGACCCTCATCCGGCGTTCGCGACCGGACGACGTGGACGAGGCCCTGCCCGGCATCGACGACCTGGACGAGGACATCGGGCTGAGTCGCCCGCAGGTCGCCGTGCTGGGCTCGATCGTGCGGCGGCACCTGGCCGACCGGATGGTCGCGAGTGCGGCGTTCGATTCGCTGCTCGACTCCGAACGGGCCGGACGCCTGCTGCCCGCAGGTGCACGGGCTCGACTGTCCGAACACGTCAACGACCATCCGCTTCGCCGCCACATGGCGGCCACGTCGCTGGCCAACGATCTCGTCAACCTGCTGGGGCCTGCCGCCACGTGGTCCCTGGCGATGGTGACGGGGCCGTCTCGCCGCAGCGGCGACCGGGTCCCGGACGAGGTCCTCGACCGTGCATCCCTCGCGCTGGTCGCGGCGCTCGAGATGCTGGACGTGCATCCGATGCTGCTGCGAATCGACGCGGAACGAGACCTGCTCGGCGCCGAGCGCCGCCGCGAGGCGGAAGCCGTGCTCGCCACCACCGTGCAGGCCCTGGGCGCGGTCCTGTTGCGACATCCCATCACGGCCGAGTCCGTGGCGGCCGGCCGGTCGGTGCTGCGCACGATGCGGGCGGCACTCGATGACGGTGCGATCGGCCCGGAGTCTCGCCGAACGGCACGAGCGGCAACCCGCGACCTCCTCGAGGACAACCTGGTCGCGCCGGACGTCGCCAACCTGCTTGCCACCGCTCCGGATCTCTGGGTCGCGCCGGTCCTGCTCCGCCTGGCACGCGACGCGCCGGAACTCGACGTCCCTGCCGCCACGGACGTGATCCTGCGGACGAATGGGGCGCTCGGTCTCGATCGCCTCGAGCAGGCGTTGGATCGCGACCTTTCCCTGGAGGATCGGTGGGCCCGGCTGCAGGCGTGGGGAGTTCGGACCGACATCGAG
>JAWWBG010000203.1:0-4275 GCA_033721095.1 Nitriliruptorales bacterium | reverse complement strand
GCGGGCTGGCGGGAGTCGAGCCACGGCGACAGGCCGAGGTCGAACGGTGGCACCTCGACCATCGAGCCGTCACCGGCTGTCACGGTGCCGCCGGGGTGCCCGATCCGGGTCTCCCAGCCCTGGATCCAGTGGCCCCAGACGGCCACGAACGCAGTCGGGACGCGGCCGACGATCTCGCGGTAGGTGAGGTGCTCGACGCGCAGGTCGTCGTCGAGCGCAATCGACTCACCGCTCGGCAGCCGCAGGGTCGCGAGGATCCGGTAGGTCGGTTGCTCGGGTCCGATGACCTCGTGGAGTGTCCCCTCCTCGGTGAAGTGGAACGCCATGACGACCAGCATGAGCTGGGCACCGTTGTCCAGGTCGAAGAAGATGATCTCCCACGGCATCCCGCCCTGGTAGTACTGGGCGTAGCGCGGGTGCATCTGCGTGGCCTGGGCGACGGCGAGCCCGGTCGGGATGTCCTCGGGTGTCGCGTCGTACTCGTGGATCATCACCCAGCTCGATCGTGACGGGTCCACCATCTCGGTTGCGATCGTTCCGTCGGGCTGCTCGAGCTCGATGGTCCCGGTGACCTGTCGCGATGCCTGCATGTACTGGAACGACCGAGACGGATAGCCGAACGTGGCGGGAATCCCGTACCACCACGTGCCGGTCCCGCCAGCCAGCAGTGGGGGACCGACGTTCATCTCGATGTCGAGATCGACGCCGAGGCGAATCCGCCGATCGGTCGGGTGCAGGTCGGCGGCGTCGTTGTCGATCACCAGGCTGTAGTGGGGTGCGTCGAGGGTCGTGCGGGCGAACCGGTCGATCACCTTGCCGCCTTGCAGCGTGGCGCGCGTCTCGAGCGTCAACAGCTCGCTGAACATCGGGACGTGGGTGCTCAGCGTCGTGACGAACTCACCGACGGACTGCTCGGGGTGCCCCCATTCGGCCGGACCGTTCTCGCTGAGGATCGACAGGCCCTCGTACGGCCCCTGGTGGGCCCACAACTGGTGACCGGCAACCGCGTATGACGAGAACCCGGTGTAGGCCATCGAGACCGTGTAGTGGTTGCCGCTGGTCGTGACGATGTCGGCGGCGCCCCACCAGTAGTCGAGGCCGTCGACCTTGGCGTGCTCGTCGTCGGGGAAGGTGAGGTCGCCGTACTGCTGGCCCCATGCGGGCGTCGGCAGGCACATCATCAACCCGAAGACGACCAGGAGGATTCGCCTCGTCATTGGCGTGCACCCGAGGCGACGGCCGCCGAGTCGTCTCGGTCGGCGGGGACGCCCCGGGCACGGGCCACCGCGAGCTGCTTGAACGTCGGAGCGCCGAATGCCCAGCGGTGTCGACGGGTGAACGCCCACATGGCCGGGTCGTGGAGGGTCCGCTGCACGATTGCTGGCGCGGCGAACCCGGCCATCTGTCGCGCCCACCGCGGCATGAGTCCCATCCCGGCCTCGACCTGGAACCGCATGATCGGGCGACGGACGGCGTCGGGAACCCGGTCGGGAAACGGGATCGGCCCGATGTGGCCCGCCAACAGGAAGTCGAAGAACGCCCGGGTCTGGTGGTTGACGGCCAGCTGCGGCCGGACGTCCTCAACGAACGCTTCGAGTTCGCTGACCGATGCGGGGACCCAGTCGGCTCCGCCCAACAGGCCGACGACGGACTGCTCGGCCAGGTACTGGTCCTTGTCGGCTCGGGACAGCGGTTCGCAGAAGCGGTCGTAGGCGGTCATGATCGCCCACGGGATGCAGGTGTGCACCCACGCGATCAGGGCCGGATCCAGGGCCCGGTAGGGCACCCCGTCCGGACGGACCCCGTTGACCTGGGCGTGCAATCGCTTGACGTGCGCGATCAGGCGCTCGGCCTTCTCCGTGTTGCCGAACGTGGTGGTGACGACGTAGCCATAGGTCGTGCGCGCCCGGCGCAGCGGGTCGTCGGCGTAGGACGACTGGTCCTGGACGCCGGCCATGACCGACGGGTGGAGGATCTCGAGGACGATGGCGCCCACGCTTGCGATCGCGATGGACGCGACGTCGCCGTGGATGCGCCACGACACACTCTCGGGCCCGCCGACGAGGCCGGGGTCACCCGCCGGACCGCCGAAGACACTGTGCTGGTCGTGCCGGCCGACCTGCCGCTCGAAGTCGTCGACGACCCAGCGGCGATGACGGGCGAGGAGCCTCACGATCTCTCCAGAATCAAACGTGACGGAAATTTCCGTCATGCTAGGATGCCAACCATGACCCCGTCAACCGCCCCGACCGAGGCGATCACCAGCGACGCCGTCGAGGCGAGCCTCTCCATTGACGACCTTGCTCGCGAGGTCGGGATGTCCGTGCGGAACCTGCGGGAATGGCGTGCGCTCGGGATCCTCCCGCCGCCGACCATGGTTGGACGTGCCGGCCGTTACGGGTCGGAGGTCGTCGAGCGCGTTCGCCAGGCGCAGCGCCTGCATGCAGACGGCTTTCCGCTCGAGCTCGTTCGGCGCATCCTCGACGCCGACGAGACCCTGGCCGACGACGTCGTGCGCCTGGCTGAGGCCCTGCGGGCACCGCTGCGTGACGACGAGGCGGATGCGATCGACCCCTTTGCCCTCGCGTCACGATGGGGCAGCTTCCCGCCGGAGCACGTGCTGCGCGCCCGCGAGCTCGGGCTGGTGGAGCTTGGCGACGACGGCTCGCTCGCGTTCACGAACCAGCGCGTGGCCCGCGTGGGCGAGGTCATGTCGCGGATGGGCTTGTCGCTCGACGAGGTCCTGGACGCAACGGCCTCGGTCCGCGGACACCTCGACGCCATCGCCGCGACACTCGAGCAGGTCTGGCTCGACCACGTCTGGGAGCCGTTTGTCGCCGACGGGATGCCGGTCGAGGACCGCCGGGACATTGAGGACCTGATCAACGAGATGCCCCACCGGGCGATGGACGCCGTCATCGGGCTCTTCACCGTCGCGATGCGCGAGCGCATCGAGTCCGGCATCGAACGCGAGACCAAGCGGGCGCTGGCCGACGAGGATTGAGCCGCGCCCACTTCCCCGCGGACGTCACGAGCGAACGGCTTATCCTGACCCGGCGCGCCCAGCAGCGCGACCGACCTCCATCGGGGGCCTCGACCCATGTCCATCGCCCGCCCCCGCACGCGGTACGCCGAGTCGGATGGCGCGCGGATCGCCTACCAGGTCATCGGCGAGGGCGAGCGCGACGTCGTGATCATCCCGGGGTTCGTCTCGCACGTCGACCTCAACTGGGACCTCCGACCGGAGTTCCGGGCGTTCCTCGAGGGGACGGCCGCCTTCGCGCGCGTCGTGACCTTCGACAAGCGCGGCGTCGGCCTGTCCGACCGCGTCGAGACCGCACCGTCGATCGAGCAGCGCATCGACGACCTGTTGGCCGTCCTGGACGCGGCGGAGGTCGACAGGGCGCACCTGTTCGGGATCTCGGAGGGTGCGCCGATGGCGATCCTCTTCGCGGCGTCGCATCCCGACCGCGTCGCCTCGCTGATGATGTACGGCGGCATGGCACGCACGACCGAGGCACCCGACTACCCGTTCGCGCCGCCCAAGCAGGCCCTCCTGGACTCCGCACTCGAGCTGATCACACCCCACTGGGACGAGCCCGTCATGCTCGAGATCATGCAGCCATCCTTGGCCGAGGATGCCGAGGCGCAGGACCACTGGACACGCATGAACCAGGCCGCCGCCAGCCCCGCGATGGTCGCCCAGCTCTACCTGATGGCGTTCGACTTCGACGTTCGCGGGATTCTCGACGCGGTGCACGTGCCGACGTTGGTGATGCACACCCGCGGCGACCGCGCCGTCCCGGTCCAGGCCGGTCGTTATCTCGCCGAGCACATCCCGGGCGCGACGTTCATCGAGTACGAGGGCATTGACCATGTCCCGGTGGCCGCCAACGTGCCGGAGGTCGTCGGTGACATCGAGGAGTTCCTCACCGGGACCAAGACGCTCCCGGAGCCCGACCGTGTCCTCGCGACCGTGATGTTCACCGACATCGTCTCATCCACAGAGCAGGCAGCCGCCATGGGCGACGCCGCGTGGCACGAGCTGCTCGACCGGCACCATGCCGCCGTCACGGAAGCCGTCGCCAACCACCGAGGTGTGCTGCGAAAAACCCTCGGTGACGGCGCGCTTGCGACCTTCGACAGCCCGGCCCGCGGCATCGAGTCAGCCCGTGTCGTGCTGGCAGCCATGGAGCCGCTCGGGTTGCAGGTGCGCATCGGCCTGCACTGCGGCGAGGTCGAGCTCCAGGGCGACGACGTCGCGGGGATTGCCGT
>JAWWBG010000202.1:0-4278 GCA_033721095.1 Nitriliruptorales bacterium | reverse complement strand
CCGAAGCCGAAGGGATCGCTCGTACCTCGGGTGGCGGTCGTCCCGTCATCACCGGTCCGGTCGTAGCGGGCGCGCCGATCACCGTCGGTGAGAACCTGGTAGGCGTGCGTCACCTGCTTGAAGGTTTCCTCGTCACCACCGGCATCGGGATGAACCTCACGAACGCGGCGCCGATACGCCTTCTTGATCTCCTCGACGCTGGCCGTGCGGTCGACGCCGAGGACCTCGTACAGGTCCACGATCAGTCGTCCAGCGTGGCGAGCGTCTGCTGGAGCTCGTCAGCCACGGAGCGGACGGTGGACAAGACGTTGGCGTAGTCCATGCGGGTCGAGCCGAGAACGCCGACGGAGCCCGCCGACACGAGGCGATAGCGCTGGGAGACCAACGCCGCGGACTGGAGCTCCTCGACCTGGTTTTCCTCGCCGATGAGGACACGGGGCCCCGTGTCGCCCGCGTCCTCGTCGTCGATGCCGAGCAGGCGGGCCAACTCGACCTCCTCCTCCAGCAGCCCCAGGACCCGCGAGAGCTCCTCCTCCTCGAACCCCAGTCCAGCTAGGGCGGCGCGGCCGCCAACGAACACCTTGTGCACGGGATCATCCACCATGTTGGCGGAGGTGGCCTCCACCAGCGAGGAGACGATGCCGCGCAGCTCCGCCGGCGCCTCGTCGACGATCCGGCGCAGCACGTCGGTGACCTCGGCCATCCGATGGCCACGAACGTGCTCGGCGAGCACGCCGCGCACGCGGTCGAGGTCGTCGGGGCGGACCGACTCGTCGAACGTGATGTAGCGCTTGTCGACGCGGCCGGTGTCGGTGACCATCAGGAGCATCGCCGAGCTGGCCGACATCGGCAGCAGCTCGACGAGTCGCAGCCGCGCAGCGTCCATCGCCGGTGCGATCACCAGCGACACCAGTCGGGTGAGCTGCGTGAGGACATGCGTCGTGCGGGCCAGCAGGTCTTCCACGTCGTGCGCGGATCCCAGCAGTTCCTGGACGACCTCGCGCTGCTGGCCCTCCTGCTCGGCGCGCTGGCCCAGGTCGTTCACGAAGTAGCGGTAGCCGAGGTCGGTGGGAATGCGTCCGGCGGAGGTGTGGGGCTGGGTGAGGTAGCCCATCTCCTCGAGGGCGGCCATCTCGTTGCGGACCGTCGCGGCCGACACGTCGAGTCCGGTGACCTCGACGACCCGGTTCGAACCCACGGGGTGGCCGTCGGCGATGTATTCGGTGACGACGGCATGCAGGATCACTCGACGGCGTTCGTCGAGTGCCTGGTGCGTGTCGTCGAGATCGGTCATTGCAGCCCACCGAACGACTTGAGGGTAACGCCGGTCATGGTGCCGCAGACAGCAGCCGGACCGCTTCGTCGACGAGGAACCAGCCGTCGACCGTGGGCCGCAACCGACCGTTCTCGAACGCCACCAACCCGGTCCTGGCGGCGGATTCGAGGCCTTCGTCGGCGATCGGCGGCAGGTCGCTGCGAGTGATGCCGTTGGCGAGGCGCAGCCCAAGCATGAGTCGCTCGAGCGCACGTTCGCCCTCGCCGAGGACTTCGACGCCCGCGACGCCGTCGCCGCCGGTCTCGATCGACTCCAGCCACCGGGCCAGCGAGCGGTGGTGCCACCAGCGTTGGCCGTCGAGGTGGCCGTGGGCACCGACGCCATGAGCCAGGTAGTCGCCGTGTCGCCAGTACAACAGGTTGTGACGCGAACGGGCGTCGGGGTGTACCGCCCAGTTGCTGAGCTCGTAGGCCTCGAACCCGTGGCCGGCCAGCTCGTCGAGGGCGAGGTCGAAGCGTCTGCGCTGGACGTCGGGATCCGGGCCAGCCAGTGTTCCGTCGCGGACGCGGCGACCGAACGGCGTGTTGTCGTGGATGGTCAGCGCGTAGGCCGACACGTGGTCCACGCCGGTCGCGACGGCTCGTTGGAGCGATACCCGCCAGTCCTCATCGGTCTCTCCCGGCGTGCCGTAGATCAGGTCGAGGCTGACGTGCCCGATCCCGGCCGCACGAGCGAGCGTGACGGCACGAGCGGGCCCCTCGGGTCCGTGTGTGCGCTCCAACAGGGTGAGGAGGGGCTGGTGGAAGGACTGGGCTCCAATCGAGACGCGCGTGACGCCGGCTGCCACCAAGGCTGCGAACAAGTCGGGCGTCGCGTCGTCGGGGTTGCACTCGACGGTGACCTCGGCACCGGCCGCGACGTCGTGCTCGTCAAGAACGCGAGCAACCAGGTCGGCCAGCTGCTCGGGGGCGAGCCGGGTCGGCGTCCCCCCGCCGATGAAGACGGAGGTGACGGGACGATCTGCCCGGGCCGCGCCGGCGGCAACCGAGGCGTGCAGTGCCGCGAGATACCGCGGCATCAGCTCGTCGGCGTCGTCCCACGTGGCGAAATCGCAGTAGCCGCAGCGGTGCGCGCAGAACGGCACGTGGACGTAGACCCCGAGTCCGGCGGCGCGGCCGGACTCGACGGGCGCCTCGAGCCAGCCGCGATCCACCGGTTCAGTCCCGGGCCGGGCCGGTGCCGACGCGCAGCGCAGCGACGAATGCCTCGGGTGGCACCTCGACCGACCCGACGGACTTCATCCGCTTCTTGCCCTTCTTCTGCTTCTCCAGCAGCTTGCGCTTGCGGGTCACGTCGCCGCCGTAGCACTTGGCCAGCACGTCCTTGCGCTTGGCGCGGATGGTCTCGCGGGCGATGATCCGCGACCCGATCGCCGCCTGGACCGGCACGTCGAACATCTGCCTCGGGATGAGCTCCTTGAGCTTTTCGACCATGGCCTTGCCGTAGGCGTAGGCCTTCTCGCGGTGCACGATCGAGCTGAACGCGTCGACGGGTTCGCCGTTGAGCAGGACGTCGACCTTGACGAGGTCCGCGTCCTGGTAGGTACCAAGCTCGTAGTCGAGCGAGGCATAGCCGCGAGTGATGGACTTGAGCAGGTCGAAGAAGTCGGTGATGATCTCCCCGAGCGGGAGCCGATACCGCAGCTCGACACGCTCGGGCGTGAGGTAGTCCATCGTGATCATGTCACCGCGGCGGTCCTCGCACAGCTGCATGACCGGTCCGACGAACTCGTCGGGCAGGATGATCATCGCCGTGACGGTCGGCTCCTCGATCCCCGCGATCTCGTTGACCTCCGGCAGCTGCTGCGGATTGTCGATGACCAGGACATTGTCCTCGGCGTCGGGATCCGGGTGTTCGAGGAGCACGCGGTAACGCACCGACGGTGACGTCGTCACCAGCGGGATGTCGAACTCGCGGTCCAACCGCTCGGTGATGATCTCGAGGTGGAGCAGGCCGAGGAACCCGCACCGGAAGCCGAAGCCGAGCGCGGCCGATGTCTCGGGCTCGAACGTGAACGACGAGTCGTTGAGCTGGAGCTTCTCCAGCGCGTCGCGGAGCACGGGGAAGTCGTCGGAGTCCACCGGATACAGGCCGCTGTAGACCATCGGAAGCGGCTCGCGGTAACCGGGCAGGGGTGTGACGTCGGTCGCGGTGGCTGCGGTGATCGTGTCACCCACCTTGGCCTGGCTGACCTCCTTGATCGACGCCGACAGCATCCCGACCTCACCGGGGCCCAGCGATGCGACCGGCGTCTCCTCGGGTGCGTGGACGGCAAGGGTGTCGACCTCGTCGCGATAGCCCGTCGCGAGGAACCGAACGCGATCACGGGCCGACACCGTGCCGTCGACGACACGGAAGTACACGAGGGCGCCGCGGTAGCTGTCGTAGACCGAGTCGAACACGAGCGCGCGCAGCGGATCGTCGGCGTTCCCCACCGGAGCGGGGACGCGCTCGACGATCCGGTCGAGAACGGCCTGGCAGCCCTCCCCCGTCTTGGCCGAGATCTGCAGGATCTCGCCGGGGTCGCCGCCGAGCACGGATGTGATCTGCTGCGAGACCTCCTCGGGCTGTGCCGCGGGGAGATCGATCTTGTTCAGGACCGGGATGATCTCGAGGTCCGCCTCCATCGCGAGATAGAGGTTTGCGATGGTCTGGGCCTGCATCCCCTGGGCTGCATCGACCAGCAGGATGGCCCCCTCGCAGGCATTGAGCGCACGGCTGACCTCGTAGGAGAAATCGACGTGGCCGGGCGTGTCGATGAGGTTGAGGACGTAGTCGCCGGCGTCGGAACCGTCGCCGGCGTAGGTGTAGGGAAGCCGGGCCGTCTGGGCCTTGATGGTGATGCCGCGCTCGCGCTCGATGTCCATCTTGTCGAGGTACTGGTCGCGCATCTTGCGGGGGTCGACGAGCTTGGTGATCTGGAGCATGCGGTCGGCCAGCGT
>JAWWBG010000201.1:0-4301 GCA_033721095.1 Nitriliruptorales bacterium | reverse complement strand
GTGAGCACCGGGCCCCTGGGCACTCCACCGGGGGTCGACGTGGCCCTCAACGACGACGGCTGGACCAACGCCGTCGAGATCGCGGTGCCCGTCGACGTGGTTGCCCCCGACGGGACGCTCGACCTGTCGATCATGACTGGCCAGGTGAACGAGGATCTGTCCTTCACGCCGCTCAACATTGCGTTCCGCCACGCCGAGCCGATCGACATCTACAACGACCGCAAGCAGGCCTTCGCGCTGCACGGCGGCGCGCCCGACGGGTCCCACATCGATGACTTCTCATCCGGGCCGATCGACCTCGCCGACCTGCGCAACGGCAGGACCCAGCTTGCTCGACCCGGTGTCGGCTACCACGAGCGACAGTTCACCTCCGGCGAGAACATCTCGGTCGAGTCCAGCAAGAATGGCATCGTCCAGCCCTACGGCCTGTATGTCCCCAGCGACTTCGACTGGTCCGTGGCCACACCGATCACCTTCTGGCTGCACTACCGCGGCGGCAAGACCCACAGTGGCGCCACCATCAGCCCACGCCTCATCCACCAGCTCGCCCGGGAGGATCCGTCCGGCATCGGCCTGGACGCTGGACTCGGCAACATCGTGGTGACCCCCAACGCGCGGGGGACGTCCTACTGGTTCGTGTCGCGCAGCCACCAGGACGTGTTCGAGGTCTTCGAGGACGTCCATGCGCTCCTGCCCAACATCAACCCGCAACGCCGGTACCTGGCCGGCTACTCGATGGGCGGCTACGGCACCTACCTCATGGCCGGTCTCTACCCCGACCTGTTCGCAGCGGGTTTCCCGGTGTCCGGTGCCGTGACCCAGGGAGGGTGGACCGGCGTCCACGACGTCCCCCTCTGCGACTACCGGGCCGAGTTCGACGGTGACGAGGGCAGTGCGTGTTACATCGAGGCCAACAGCGGCAACGCAGATGCCCAGAACAACTACCGGATCCTCGAGAACACGCTCCACGTGCCGATGCACATCGACCACGGCCTCCTCGACGAGCTGGTGCCTGTCGCCGGCGTGCAGCGAATGGCCGCGCGCCTGGTGGAGCTCGGTCACCGCGTGGAGATGCAGACGTTCCCGACCTACGAGCACTTCACGCAGGCGGCGGTTGACGAGTGGACCAACGGGGCGACCTACCTCCAGCGATTCGAGGCGCCGGTCAACCCTCGCCGGGTCACCTACAAGGTGGTCCCGGCCCTGACGTGGGCCCTCAACACCATTCGCTGGGATGGCGAGCCGTTCGACTTCAACCCGGATGGGGCCTACTGGGTCGATGACATCGTGGTGCGGGATCCCGATGCCGACGATCCGACCTCGTTCGGGTTCGTGGACGTCACGTCCCTGGCCATCGACGAGGAGCCACACCTGGCCGTGCCGGTCTCCGGCGTTGCCTCCGCCGGGCACTCGTCGCCGTACGTCCTGTACGGACTGGACTGGATCCCCGACCCGCTGACGACCAACGAGGTCGCGAACGGGTTCGAGGCCGAGCTCACGGGCGCGGCGGAGGTCAACCTCAACGCCGGCCGCATGAATCTCGACCCCTACGAGCCGCTCACGGCGACCATGACGACCGACGGGCCGGCGACGGTGACGGTCTCGTTCTTCTGGCCGGGCGACGGCACGCTCACCTGCGACTGCGGCGTGGCGCAGGACGTCGAGTGGGACGGACGCATCGCCGACTTCGACCTCACCGAAGCCGGCACGTGGACACTGGCCGCCACCCTGGACCCGACGGGGATCCTGTTCCCGGGCGACGACGGCGGTGGTGACGGCTCGACGACGCCGGCGACGGGCGGCGGCCTCGTTGTCGCAGGCCTGCTGGTCGCGGCCATTTCGATGGGGATGGCTCGACGCAGCTTCTAGGCTCGGAGGACGCAACGGGGTCGGGGGAACCGTGAGCATCCTGCTCGTCTCCGACCTGCACTACGACCTGCGCCAGTTCGATTGGGTCGTTCGGCAGGCTGGGGAGCACGACCTCGTCGCGATCGCGGGCGACCTGCTCGACATCGCCTCGCCGGTGCCGGTCCAGGCCCAGATCGTTGCAGCATCGGCCTTCCTCGGCGAGCTCGCCAGACGCACGACCGTGGCCGTCTGCTCGGGGAACCACGATCTGGATCACCGGCGGCCCGACGGGGAGAAGGAGACCCGGTGGCTGTCCGACGTGGACATCCCCGACGTCCACGTCGACGGATCGTCGTTCGCGCTCGGGAACCGACGCGTGTCCGTCCTCGCCTGGTGGGAGGGGGACCACACCCGCAGGCGCATCGAGGAGCAGCTCGAAACGTCCAGGCCGGAGGATTCCCGCCAGTGGATCTGGCTGTATCACTCGCCCCCCGAGGGACCGCTCAGCTGGACGGGTGTCCGGCACTTCGGCGACAGCGTGGTCGCGCGCTGGATCGAGCGCTGGCAGCCCGGCATGGTGCTTTGCGGGCACATCCACCAGTCGCCGTTCACGGACGTGGGGTCGTGGTGGGAGCAGCGGGGGGCGACGTGGATCTTCAACGCCGGACGCGAACGCGGCCACGAACCGGTGCGGGTCGAGATCGATGTCGACGCAGGCCACGCCACCTGGGTGTCACGCGCAGCAGTGGATTCGGTCTCAATGACGTGACGTCAGACGTTCGGCTCGCGTTCTCGATCCGAGCCAACGTCGACCGTGATCGACGGCGCCGACGCAAGGGCTGTCAGCACCGCGTCGACGGCCCCCAGCTGGTCATCCCGATCGGCGTACTGCCGCCGCACGTCCACCAGGTACGACTGGACCAGGTCGAGGCGGTGGGCCAGGGTGCGCGCCACGGCCATCGCGACGTCCGGCCGTTCGGCCATCAGCGCGATGACGTCGTCAACCTCCCGATAGGCCACGTCGGTGTCGGCCACCACGGTCGCGGTGCGGGGCGTCCCGAGGAGACCGGACATCTCCCCGACGACCGTTCCCGGCTCCCTTAGTCGTGTGACGACACGGCCTTCCGCCTGGACGACGAGCTCGCCCTCGACCAGAACGAGCATCCGCGACGAGACATCGCCGGCCCGCAACAGGACGGTGCCGGCTGCGGCCGTCGCTGCAGGGAGGTCAGCCCACTGGTCGGGCCGGAGTGTCCATTCCATGCCCGAGGACCGTACTGAAGCGCCTCGGCCATTCATGCCCCGCCGCGTGCAGGCCGGCCGGACGGCCGTCGGGTGACGTTGTGCGACTGGCCCCTTTGGGCCATCCGGATCTGGCCCGGTTCGGTGACGACAGCCGCCCCGCGACCCACGACCCTTGGACGTCCCAGCTCCCTTGAGGAAGTGACGTGGATCATGCGCACACACCCGCCACTCGTCCCGTGACGCATCGTCGGTCAGGGCCGGCAGAAGGCACCTACCCGCTCCTGCTGCTCCCGATCGTCTCTTGGCCGCTTGGCCTGCTCGCGGCCGCGCTCACGTCAACCTGGAGTCCGGCTGCGTGGTCGACGGGCGCGGCCTTCGGCGCGGCGGTGGCGCTCGCAGGGCTCGCATCGACTGGCCACTGGCATCACGCGTCGCCCGACCACGGTCACGAGCCGTCGGCCAGATCGTGAGCGCCTCCCCGCCGGCAAGCACGGCGTCACGCACGAAGAGCGGTGAGGACGTCGGGCTGACGGTTGACCTGTCGGCGACCGACGTCCTCGTGCGCAACGCCGTCAGCGTCACGGGCAACCCGAACGGGAGGCCGATGCTCTTCGCCCACGGCTTCGGCTGCGACCAGGGCATGTGGCGCTTCGTCGCGCCCGCGTTCGAGGACGACCACCAGCTCGTTCTCTTCGACCACGTCGGGGCCGGTCGCTCGGACCTGACGGCGTACGACAGGGCCAAGTACGGGTCACTGGGTGGGTACGCCGACGACATGATCGAGATTGCCCGTCAGCTGGAACTCCGCGACGTCGTCCTCGTGGCCCACTCCGTGAGCAGCATGATGGGTGCCATTGCCGCCACCCGGGCCCCGGACATCTTCAGCGCGCTCGTCATGGTCGGTCCCTCGCCCCGCTACATCGACGACGACGGTTACCGGGGCGGCTTTGCCCAGGAGGACATCCTCGGGTTGCTCGAGACGATGGACCACAACTACCTCGGGTGGTCCCAGCAGATGGCGCCCGTGATCATGGACAACCCCGACCACCCCGAGCTCGGCGAGGAACTGACGAACAGCTTCTGCCGCACCGACCCTGACATCGCGCGTCACTTTGCCCGCACGACGTTCCTGTCGGACAACCGGGAGGATCTCGCGGCTGTTCCCGTCCCGACGCTGGTCGTCCAGGTGGCCCAGGACGCGATCGCGC
>JAWWBG010000200.1:0-4344 GCA_033721095.1 Nitriliruptorales bacterium | reverse complement strand
GGTCGGGCGTCGTCGTCGCCACGATCAGCGTGCCGATCGCGGCCGCGTCGAGGGACGCCCTCGCAAGCGCCTTCCTGCCGGCGGCGATGGCCAGGTCCGAGGTTGCCTCGTCGGCGCCGACGTGGTGGCGGACGCTGATGCCCGTGCGGGTCCGGATCCACTCGTCGGAGGTGTCGAGATTCCCCTCGAGATCGGCGTTCGAGACAAGCCGTTCAGGCAGGGCGGCACCGATGCCGGCAATGATGGCCGGGACGGCCCCGTGTCGCTGGCGCGTCCGGGAGGCCGAGCGCAATGTTGACGTGAGCCGGGTCATCGGCGCAGCCACGCGACGGCGTCGCCCGACGCCAGCGCCTGTCGTTCGCCGACCAGCGGGCCGCCGACGACGCCGGGCTCGGGCGCGATGAGCGTGAGCCGGTCATCGCCCGCCTCGAGGACGGCGACGACGTCACCGCGGTTGACCGCCGAGTCGGCGGGCAGGCACGAGGCGAGGCGGGCGTCGCGAGGGGCGACGAGCACGCTGCAGGCGGGGATGGGAATCACGGGAGGGTCCTTGCGTCGTCAGGCGGCGGCCGGGGTCGCGTCGAGCAGGGCGGCGATGTCGCCGGGCGTGGTCACCGGGACGACGCGCAGGTCCGGGACCGTTCGACGGGCCATGGCTGCGAGGACGCCGGCCGAACCGACCTCGATCGCGAGCTCGACGCCGAGTTCGACCAGCCGGCGCTGGACGGCGACCCACTGGACGGGGGCGAGGATCCCCTCGATGAGCGCTGCGGCGACCTCGCTCGCAGTCGTCAGCACCTGGGCGGACTGGCCCGTCACCAGGGGGACGGCGGGCTCACGCGTCGGCAGCCGCTGGAGGAGTCGATCGACGGCGACCATTGCCGGCGCCATCGCGGGCGTGTGGAACGGGCCCTCGACAGCCAGCCGCC
Source organism: Nitriliruptorales bacterium (assembly GCA_033721095.1). Classification (GTDB taxonomy): domain Bacteria; phylum Actinomycetota; class Nitriliruptoria; order Nitriliruptorales; family Nitriliruptoraceae; genus JAWWBG01. The sequence continues at coordinate 3,415 of JAWWBG010000200.1, read as the reverse complement.
GAACGTGTCCGCCGGCATCCTCGAGTCGCGGCACGACCGCATCGACGTCGGCCGCCGGTCCAGCGATCACCGTCTGTCCGGGAGCATTGTGGTTGGCAACGTGCACGTTCGTGCGGTCCGCGAGCGCGACCTCGATGGTCTCCAGCGGGAGTCGCAGGACGGCGATCATGACACCGGGGGAGCGCTCGCAGGCCGCCCCCATGGCGCGCCCGCGTTCCGCGACGAGCGCCGCGCCCGCCGCCGGCGTCAGGACCCCCGCGGCCGTTGCCGCCGTGACCTCGCCGAGGCTGTGGCCGGCATCCGGCCGGACGTCGAGTAGACGGCGGGCTGGGACAGGGCGGTCCGGCGGGACGTGCCCTCATCGTCGGCGATCGCGGGAAGGTCGAGGCTGGTGGCGCTCGCCAGCTCGTCGTAGCGGTCCGCGGCGCCGGGCAACCAAGCCGAGGCCATGCCCGGGCGTTGGGAGCCCTGGCCGGGGAAGAGGAAGGCCGTGCGCACGAGCGGGGTCCGGTCCGTGAGGTGCTTGCGAGAGCAAACACGAGCGGAACCCGCATGTCGGCATCATGAAATGATGAAGAATGATGCAAATTGTCATACTGATATGATGAGCAGATGGAGGGCGACCGGTCTCGAGATCTCACCGCGCGCATCCGCCAGCGCGGTGAGCCACCGGACCTCCGTCATCGTGGACCGCACCTGACGGCCCGGATCGCCGACAACGTCTTCGACCAGATCCCCGCCTACGCCAATGCCGGTCGCGAGTTCCAGGATGCCGTGACCGTGGTCATCGGCCGGATCGTCGACCTGGTCCTCCAGATCTTCCTCGAGCAGCGCCTCGCCACGCGGCACGAGATCCGCGACCTCGTCGCCATCTGCATCCCCCCGGTTGACCAGGGCATCACCCTCGAGGACCTCCTCACGGTGTTCCACATCTCCCAGAACACCCTGTGGTGGGAGCTGCACCGCGTCGTCGACGAGCTCGAGCTCGAGGACCCGCGCATGTCACTGGAGCTCAGCCATCTCGGCGTCGAGGTCATCACGGGGTTGATCCTCGGTGCGACGTCCGAGTACCTGCGCGGCGATCGGGTCTGGCTCCAGCGCCGGGACGCCGAGCGTGCGCTGATCCGAGGCGTCCTGGAGGTCCCACCGCGTTCGGACGAGGCGACGCGCGCCGCTCACGCCCTCGACCTGCAGCTGATCGGCTCCTGGCAGTGTGCGGTCTACGAGCCGGCTGGGGAGGGGTTCGTCGTCGACACGTTGGCGTCGTTCCTCGAAGGGTGGCGCAGCCGGAAGCGCGCGCGTGGTGCCCTGGCAATCGATGCCGACGTTGTCGTCCTGTTCCTCCAGGGAACCGAGGCTCCTCCGCCCCCCGCCGGCGCGCGTGCCGGGATGGGCTCGGTTCACGACGGCGCCCAGGGGATGCGCACGTCGCACGACGAGGCCCGCGAAGCGCTGGACGTCGCGCGGCGTCGCGAGCTGGTCTCGGTGACCGCAGCCGAGGCCCGTCTCGACCGGATGATCCTCGGATCCTTGTCGGTGCCCGAGCTCGCACAGGGCCTGTTGGCGCCGCTGGCGGCCGAACCGCCGGCGCGTCGACAGATGCTGCTCGAGACCCTCGAGGCCTGGCTCGACGAGCAGGGTGGCGCAACAGCCACGGCGCGTCGCCTCAACCTGCACGTCCAGTCGGCTCGGTACCGGATCCAGCAGCTGCGGGAAGCGTTCGGTGACGTCCTCGAGGACCCCGAGGGCCGCCTGCAACTGCACCTTGCGGTCAAGTCCCTGCGGATCGCGCCCGCCTGAGGGTGCCGTCAGCCGGCCTGCGCCTCGAGTGCGGCGAACATGCCGAGGCCGAAGAAGACGCCGATTGCCAGGCCCGTCCCGGAGACCAGCAGCACCAGCGCAAGTTCCTTGAATCGGCCGCCGGCGATCAGGGCCGGGATCCAGCGCACGGCCGACTGGTAGCCCTTGATGCGCCGTCGGGCGAGCAGCATGTACGCGAGGACGAACCCGCCGCCACCGCCGGCCAGTGCAGCTGCCAGTCTCATGTCCGCCCCTCCAGCGCCCTCGTCGGCGCGGCATCCTTGCGGGCGCGACCGCATCCGTCAATGCCACGACGATGTGGCCACCATGCACTGGCGTCCCGAAGAACGCTGTCGCCCGTCGACATTCCGCCGCCGCTGCTCGGGGAATGATGGTGCAATGGTGGCCGCGGGGGTGGTGCATGATCGCGCAGCGGATTGAGGCGACCTTCGATCGTCTCTATCACCGGCTGGGCGCGCAGTACCTGACGGTGATGCGGTACGTCGTGCTCGTCCCCATCTATCTCGCCGTCGCGCTGTTCGCGCTCGTGTTCCTCGGCTATCTCGACCCGACCGCCGAACAGGTCGTGCGCGCCATGGTCGTCGGCCATGTCCTGCTGGTCCTGGTCGTCGTGACGCACATGGCACCGGGAGGCAAGAAGCTCACGGCGCCGGTTGACCGGTGGCTGGCCGAGGGACGACCCGACGAGCTGGCGATGGAGGCCTGGGAAGCGGCCCGTGTCATCACCTCGAAGGGCTTCTGGCTCTCGCTTCGCTCGGGCGTCGTGGTCTACGTGCTCAGCATGGCCTACGCGGCCGTGGAGTTCTCGTTCACCCTGCTCGACGTCGCGGTCATCACCCAGGGCTTCCTGCTCGCGATGGTCGGGATCGTGGCGGTCGTCTGGCCGTTCACCGAGATGTACCACCGGCCGGTCCGGCGTGACCTCGCGCGACGGCTGGGCGATGACCTCCCGGATGTCACGGTGCAGCTGCCCATCGGCGGGCGACTCCTGCTCTCCGGTGCGGCCATCGGGCTCATGACCGGCGCCGTCATCGCCTTCGCCGCTCGCTTCAACGACGACCTGCCGTCACTTGGACGCCTCGGTGTCCTCGTCGTGATCGTCGGCCTCACGATCAGCGCACTGCCCATCTTCCTGCTGTCGAGGAGCCTGCTTGCCCCCGTCGAGGACCTGCTCGACGCCACCGAACGCGTTGCCGGCGGGGACCTGTCCGCCCGTGTCGACGTCACGACCAACGATGAGGTCGGCGTGCTCGCCCACTCGTTCAACCGGATGGTCGACGAGCTCGAGGAGGCCGTCGCGGAGGTCCGCGCGTCGCGAGCCCGGATCGTCGCTGCGTCCGACGCCGAGCGGCGGAGGGTCGAGCGGAACATCCACGATGGCGCCCAGCAGCAACTCACGGCGCTCGGCATCCAGCTGAACCTCCTGCGCGAGCTGGTGAAGGATCGGCCGGACGTCCTCGAGGCCCTCGGGGCGGCGATCAACAACCTGCGGCAGTCCCTCGACGAGCTGCGGGAGCTGGCGCGCGGCCTGCACCCGTCGATCCTCACGACGGACGGGCTGGGCCCGGCCCTCGCCCAGCTGGCGGATCGCTCG
>JAWWBG010000199.1:0-4394 GCA_033721095.1 Nitriliruptorales bacterium | reverse complement strand
GCGGGTCTTCGTGGCCCAGGGCCTCGCCCAGCAGGCCGACCTGCTCCTGCTCGATGAGCCGATCACCGGCGTGGACCTGCCGAGCCAGCGACTGATCGACCAGGCCGTCCACGACGAGACCGCCGCAGGCCGCACGGTCGTCATGACCACCCACGACGTGGGCGGAGCCGCGCGCGCCGATCACGTGCTGCTGTTGGCGACCCACGTCGTTGCCAGCGGTGCGCCAGCGGATGTCCTCACCGAGGAACACCTCGGACACGCCTTTGGGGTCCCGGCCTTCCGGACGCCAGACGGCGCCCTGATCATCAGCGATCCGCACGTGCATGGCACGCAGATCTCGGGACACGACGAGCACTGATCGACTCGGGCGTTCGGCTCTTTGCTTGACTGCGCCGATGTCCCTGGACCCCAAGCCCGTCCGCGCCTCGATGGTCGAGTTCGCGCGCGTGATGGCGCTCGCGGATGCGAACTCCCTCGGCAACGTGCACGGCGGCGTCATCATGCGCGAGGTGGACAACGCGGGAGGCGCCGCCGCCTCGCGCCACTCCGGTGGCGTCGCGGTCACGGCCGCCCTCGACGAGCTCTCGTTTCGCGCGCCCGTCCACATCGGCAACGTCCTGATCGTCAAGGCCGCCGTGAACGCGGTCGGAGAGACCTCCATGGAGGTCGGCGTGCGCGTCGAGGCCGAGAGCTGGGACGGTTCGCAGCGGCGCCACACGACCACGGCGTACCTCACGTTCGTTGCCCTCGACGACGAGGGCCATCCCCGACAGGTGCCTCCCCTGGTCCGCGAGACCGAGGAGGAGGAACGTCGCCACGCCCAGGCCCTGATCCGCCGCCAGATCCGGCGTGAGCGCATCGAGCGGCTGGGGTCCTGGCGTCCCGAGCGCGAGCTTCCCAAGGGCCGCTTCGGCTGATGGTGGCCGGCCCGCCCGCTGACCCAGCCCCGCCCCGCGCGGTCGTCTGTGCCGACCTCGAGGGGATCGCGGGCGTTGACGACTACGAGTCCTGCTTCCCCTCCTGGCGCCGGCGGTATGACCGTGCCCGTGAGCTGATGGAGGGCGAGGTCAACGCCGTCGTCGCCGGCCTCCGCGATGCCGGCGTCGAGGACATCGTCGTTACCGACTGGCACTTCGCTGGCATCAACCTGCGTCGCGACCGGGTCGATGCCCCTGTACGAGGTCTCTGGGTGCATGGGCAACCAACGATGTCGGCCACGGCCAGCGACGGCACGGAGATCTACGGCGAACGTGACCTCGCCATCTTCGTGGGCATGCACGGGGCAGCCGGATCCGATGCGTTCATGGCCCACACGTTCTGGCAGGGCCTGGCGTGCGAGGTCGATGGTGTCGCCGTCAATGAGGCCTACCTGTGGTCGACGATGGTCGGTGCGGTCGGCGCACGGGTTGGACTGGTGGCCGGCGAGGCGGCCGCCGGCCGGGAATGCCAGGTCCTGCTGCCGGGCGTGCCGGTCACGACGGTCAAGCAGTCGGTGTCCCGCGATCGCGCCGCCACGACCCGCCGGGTCGAGGACGTCCGTGAGGAGCTGCGCCAGGCTGCCGCGGATGCCGTCGGAAACACGGGCCCACCGATGCAGGCGCCAGTCGGACGCGAGGTGCGGGTCACGTTCCAGGAAGCCTCGTGGGCAACGCGAGCAGCGCGCGACGGCGTCGGCCATCTCGACGGGCCGAGAACGATCGTCACGGCCCTCGATCGTGCCGACGGCCTCATCCCGTTGCTGGCCGCCTGCACGCTGGCCATGCCCGGTGGGCGCGAGACCCAGCTGTACACGCGCCTGGCCCGCGCGCCCGAGTACAGCGCGTTGCCGCCACGGTTGCTGCGTGGCCTGACCGCGTGCGTGCATGGGGTGGGCTGGCCACTCATGCGCAAGGGCGTCCGCGACACCCAGCGCATGGACCAGTCCGTCTATCCCGCACCACCGGGCGACGACGCCACGTCCCGGACCTCCCTCACGGACTGACGCGGCCGAACGGTCGGCGACGGCGTCACCACCCAGCCGCCGCGCCCCGTACCGTCAACGGCCTCTTTCATTCTCGGCCGGGCTGCGCGCTCGCCGACACCCTCTCCCGACTGGCTCCTGACGTGGCACAACGCTCGGATCTGCGCAACGTCGCCATCATCGCGCACGTCGACCACGGCAAGACCACGCTGGTCGACGCGATGCTGTGGCAGACGGGCGTGTTTCGGCCGAACCAGGACGTCACCGAACGCGTGATGGACAGCGGCGACCTCGAACGGGAAAAGGGCATCACGATCCTCGCCAAGAACACGGCCGTTCGCCGCGACGACGTGACGATCAACGTGGTTGACACGCCTGGCCACGCTGACTTCGGCGGCGAGGTCGAGCGTGCCCTTGCCATGGTCGACGGCGCGCTGCTGCTGGTCGATGCGTCCGAAGGCCCACTCCCCCAGACGCGTTTCGTCCTCCGCAAGGCACTCGAGGCGCGGCTCCCGCTGATCATCGTGGTCAACAAGATCGACCGCGCGGATGCTCGTGTTGCCGAGGTCGTCGAGGAGGTGTTCGACCTGCTCATCGACCTCGACGCCGACGACGACCAGATCGACGTCCCCGTCGTCTACACCAACGCCCGGGCGGGAACGGCCACCGCCGACCCCGCCGACCCCGCCGAGGACCTCGATGTCCTCTTCAAGACCATCCTCGAGCACATCCCGCCGCCGGAACACGACCCCGACCATCCGTTCCAAGCGCTCGTCACCAACCTGGACGCGTCCTCCTTCCTCGGTCGAATCGCCCTGTGCCGTGTCCACCACGGGCGAGTGCAGAAGGGCCAGGACGTTGCCTGGTGTCGCGACGACGGCACGATCGAGCCCGTCCGCATCTCGCAACTGATGTTGACCGACGGCCTCGAACGCGTCCCTGCCGCGTCGGCCGGACCCGGTGACATCATCGCGATCGCGGGCATCGAGGACGTCATGATCGGCGACACGCTGGCCGACCCCCGGGATCCGCGACCGCTCCCCCGGCTGACGGTCGACGAGCCGAGTCTCGGCGTCACCATCGGGACGAACACGTCACCGCTGGCCGGTACCGAGGGCACCAGGCTCACGGCACGCCTGATCGAGAATCGGCTGGCAGCCGAGCTCGTCGGGAACGTGTCGCTCCGCGTGCTTCCGACGGACCGCCCGGACACGTGGGAGGTGCAGGGCCGCGGCGAGCTCCAGCTGGCTGTCCTGGTGGAGACGATGCGACGCGAGGGCTTCGAGCTGACGGTCGGCAAGCCGCAGGTCGTCATTCGCCAGGTCAACGGAGTGGCCCACGAGCCGTTCGAGCGGCTCTCCATCGACGTGCCCGACGAGTACGTGGGCGTGGTGACCCAGCTCCTGGGCCTGCGCAAGGGCCGCATGGAGCAGCTCGTGGCCCATGGCACCGGGTGGAGTCGACTCGAGTACCGGGCGCCGGCCCGAGGGCTCATCGGGTTTCGGACGGAGTTCCTCACGGAGACACGTGGGACCGGCATCCTCCATCACGTCGCGGACGGCTGGGAGCCGTGGCAGGGCGAGATCCGGTCGCGACCCAACGGCTCGCTGGTCGCCGATCGACGCGGCGAGGCCACGACCTACGCGCTGCTGAACCTCCAGGACCGCGGGTGGCTGTTCATCGAACCGGGCACACAGGTCTACGAGGGGATGATCGTCGGCGAGAACGCTCGGCCCGAGGACATGGACGTGAACCCGGCCAAGGAGAAGAAGCTCACCAACGTCCGGGCGGCGTCGGGTGACGAGCTCGTTCGTCTCGCCCCTCCCCGCACCGTGTCGTTGGAGCAGGCGCTCGAGTTCGTTCGGGATGACGAGGCCGTCGAGGTCACGCCGACCAGTCTCCGGTTGCGCAAGCTCACGCTCGGCGCGACCCAGCGAGGGCGTGCATCGAAGCGCGCCCGCACGGGTGCCGCCCCGAACTCCTAGAGGACCTTCGAGAGGAACTCCTGGGTGCGTGGCTCCCGGGGGCTCGTGATGACCTGCTCGGGCGGCCCGTCCTCGACGATCACGCCCTCGTCCATGAACACCACGCGGTCGGCCACCTCGCGGGCGAAGCCCATCTCGTGGGTCACGACCATCATCGTCATGCCTTCCTGGGCGAGCGAGCGCATGACCGCCAGCACGTCACCGACCAGCTCGGGGTCGAGGGCGGACGTCGGCTCGTCGAACAGCATCATGTCCGGGTCCATCGACAGCGCGCGCGCGATCGCCACCCGCTGCTGCTGCCCCCCCGACAGCTCCCCCGGTCGGCCGTCGATCTTGTCGAGCAGCCCGACGCGCTCGAGGTTGGCCCGTGCGACGCGTTCGGCCTCCTCCCGGCTGCGGCCGAGCACGCGCTCCTGGGCGATCGTGAGGTTGCGCAGCACCGACAGGTG
>JAWWBG010000198.1:0-4436 GCA_033721095.1 Nitriliruptorales bacterium | reverse complement strand
CTGGCCGACGCCGGTTCGCGTGGGATCGTCGGTCGGCTCGCCGCCGAGGTGCGCAGCCTCGGCGTCCTCGTCGTCGTGTCCGTGGGGGCCCAGCGCCACACGCAGGCCGTCGACAGCTGGCGCCAGTTGGCGCAGCTCATCCGGGCCGGGCATGCAGAGAGCCTGCGCCTGCGCCCACTCGGGCATCCCCAGGCCCGCCAGCTGCTGGCGCACGAGCTGGGCACACCGCCCTCGGAATCGCAGGTCGCCGTTGTGCTCGAACGCACGGGCGGCAACGTCGCCCTGATGGCAGCCCTTGCTCGTCAGGCCGTCGCTTCGGCGGAGGACATCGCGACAGTGTCGCCGTCCGAGGACGCCCTGATCCCGCTTCGAGCCCAGCTTGACGAGCTGGAGCCAGTCGGGCGCCAAGCCCTCGAGCTGCTGGCTGTGCTGGGCAAGCCGACGACGTTGGCCCTCCTCGTCGCCTTCATCGACCAGCCCGAGGGCCACGTCCTCGCGGCCGTCGAACGCGCCGAGCGCGACGGGCTCGTCGTTGCCCGCGAGCTCGCCGGCGAGACCTTTCTCTGGTTCGCCCAGGGCCTCCTCCACGAGCTCCTGCTGCAGGAGACCGGTGGTGTCACGCGTACCTGCTGGTCACGTCGTGGCGTCGAGCCCGAGCGCGACGTCGTCTGAGACAACCGTCTCCATCTGCCCGGCCGACGGTTGGGACAGTCCGTCGCCGGCATCCAGCGCGGGCATCCCACGCCGAGCAACCGTTGCGACCCTCGAACGCGACGAGGAGCCCCCGGGACGGGGCCGTGAGGGTCCTGGCGAGCGGCGTCGAGACTGGCGTCGAGCGGCCGGACTGCTCAGGGGGTGAGCCACTCGGTGATGATGGGGCGGTCGCCGTCGGGCCAACGCGCCTCGATGCGCAACGGCGTTCCGGCGATCGGGGTGCGAAAACGGCCGAGCTCGTCGGTCATCAGCTGGACCGACGAGCTGGGGGTGTGGACGATCACGAGGAGCTCGGTCGCGGGCGAACACTGGCCGATCACCAGCAGCCCGTCGTCCTGGGGGGAGACCTCGAGGTCGATGGCGTGATCGCCGGCCTCGAAGGTCACTCGGCGGCTGGCCTCGGTGCCCACGCTGCGGGTGCCGGCCAGTTCCTTGTCGTCCTGCGAGTCGAGCGTGAGCTCGGCGAGCTCGGCGTCCATGGTCAGCCAGGCAATGGCCGAACGTGCGGCCAGCGTCACGTCCTCGGGAATCGGGTCGGCCACGGCTGCGAGGTCACGAAGGTGCGCCAGCAGATCGTCGCCGCCGTCGGCGGCGTCGTCCGGCCTCGGCTCGGGGGTCTGGTCTGTCGTCACGGTGCGACCTCCATCACGATCAAGAGGCCGCGAACTCGCCCGTGATACCTCGGCGTTCGAGGAGCGCACGGAGGTTCTCGAGGCACCGTTGGCGGGTGGGTCCGATCGAGCCAATCGGCATCTCCAGGGCCGCCGAGACGTCGATGTAGGTCGGCGGAGGATCGGCCAGCAGGATCCGCAGCAGCTGGAAACACTTGTCGCCCAGTTGGTGCAGGGCCTCCCAGACGACCTTGGCGCGCTCCTGTTGGAACACGCCGGCGCCGGGGGCCTCGACCGTCTCGTCGGGCTCGTCGAGGGTCGCGGGGTCAGTGGGAATGCTCCGTCCCGATCGCTTGTAGGCGGCGATGCACTCGCGGCGCGCCGTCGTGGCCAGCCAGCCGCCGATCGCGTTCGGTTCACGGATCGAGCCGAGGTTCTCGACGAGCCGCAGCCAGGTGGTCTGGGTGATGTCGTGTGCTTCGGCGTCGCTCAGCCGAAAGGACCGCACGACCGACCAGACGAGGCCTTCGTAGGCGGCGACGATGGCGTCCCACGCGTCCTGTTCACCGGCCTGTGCTCGCGCGACCAGGTCAGCGTTGGGTGGTCGATCCATCGGGGACACTCCAACAGGTCAGGTTCACCGTAGTCGGAGCCCGGACCCTCACAGGAGGTTCACGACGGTCCCGTAGTAGGGGATCCTGATCTTTCCATGTGCTCGCACGACTGCATGCGCGGCGACCTTCGCGGGTGCGCCGGTCGCGGCAATTTCTCGAGCGATCGCCGCGACAACCTTCGGCGCGGCGAACGAGGTCCCAGACCAAATCGCCCAGCCCCGATAGTCCTCGGGTGCGTCCCAGACGATGGGAACGTCCTCGCCGGCCTCGGCGAATCGAGCCAGGTCGTCGTCATCGAACAACTCGACCGCCGGGACCTTGCCATGCGTTCGGGCTGGGCTCTGGACGAACGTGCTGAGGACGTTGACGCCGGGCGCGATCGCGTCCACCCAGTGCCCCCAGTTGCTGAACCACGCCGGGTAGCCCTGTGGCGTGGATGCGGCGACGGCGATGACATCCGGGAGCGCGGCTGGCCAGGACGGGCGGCTGTCGCCGTCGTTGCCTGCGGAGGCCACGAAGACGATGTCGTCGTTGTTGCCGTAGACGCCGTCCTCGCCGGTGAGCGCGGCCACGATCTCGCTGTGGATCCCGATGGGGACCTCGTCGTCCTCGGTGTAGCCACCGAACGACATGTTGATGATCTGCGGTGGCTTGGGCTTCTCGACCTCGCTGGGCTCGTCCTCGTCGTCCTTGCTGCTGGAGCTGCCGACCATCTCGTGGAGCGCGACCTTGAGGCTGAAGTCGTCGGCCTCACCAAAGCTGCTCACGGTCCCCTGCGCCACGATCGTCGCGACCGGAGCCAGCCGACGGACGATGCCGGCGATGAAGGTCCCGTGCCCGGCCGCCCGGTCGAGATACTCGTCGTCCGGGAGGCGATTCAGCTCGTCCTCGTCAATGATCATCTCTTCGTCGGTGGTCGGATCCCCGTCGTCATCAATGTTGTCGGCCGTCTTCCAGTCATCGTGGAGTTCGACATGTGTGCGAAGACGCTCGTGTTCCACCTCACGTTCGCCGGTGGTCTCGTCGACCAGGAGGGTCTGGATCCCGGTGTCCAGGATCCCGACGCGGAGGTTCGGGTCGGCTGCCTTGCCCGACCATTCGGGTGGCTCCTTGCCCACCGGGACGGCCGTCGAGGCCGTGGGCTTGTGCATCACCCAGTTGCCGTCGTTGTCGACGAACCCGTTCCCGCCCATGAGGGGGTTGCCGCCCATGAGGGGGTTGCCGCCCATGAGGGGGTTCCCACCCATGAGGGGGTTCCCACCCATGAGAGGGTTGCCGCCCATCAGCGGGTTGCCGCCCATCAGCGGGTTGCCGCCCATGAGGGGATTCGACGTGAAGCCGTGCGTGAAGAAGACGTGGTTGCGTTGGACGGGGATCCCCGCGGCGCGCCCCTCCTGCAGTGCGACCTCGACACTTGGCACGGTGAACAGCCAGATGCTGCCTTCTTCACGGCCGACGGCCGCCCCCGTGATCTTTGCCATGATCTCGCCCTGCCAGCTCGACGGGGCCAGGATCTGACCGGCCCGCCAGGCGACGCCGGTGTTTTCGTCGAACTCGATGTTGCGGGCCGCGAACACCGGAGCAATTGCCGGATGAATTGGCATGTCCCATCCCTCGTGTCTGCGGCAGAAGCAGCCGACGCGACCTCTACTCTGCCACTTCGGGGTGGCCGATGACGGAGAACTTCGATCTCGATCGACTGGTCGAGGCGGCGCTGGCCGAGCCGGAGGAGTTCCTCGCCCGGTTCGGCCAGATTGCTGACACCCTCGATGACTGGCAGGCTGGCTGGGTTCGTGGGCTCGCCCTGCGCGAGACCGGACGGTTGCGCGAGGCCGAGGCCGCCATGGGGCAGGCGGTCGACGCGATCCTGGAGATCGATCCCGTCGCGGCGGCCCGCGTGCGGTCCAGTCGATCGATCCTGTTCCTGTCCCTGGGTGACACCGATGCTGCGCTGGCAGACGCCGACTGGGCAGCGCAGCACCTGATCGACGGGGATGCCGGACGAAACGAGAGCCAACGCGGCATCATCCTGTTTCGCCTCGGCCGCCACCTGGAGGGACTGGACGCCTGCGCCCGAGCGCTCCCGCTGCTCGAGCAGGCCGGCGACCTCAAGGCGCTGGGACGCCTGCACGGCAACATCGGCGTCACGCACTCTGTCCTTGGCAATGTCGAGTCTGCACGCGAACACCTGGCCGAAGCAGCCCGGCTTGCGAGAGAGACCGACAGTCCGCTCGCGGCCGGCATCGCCGAGCACAACCTCGGTTTCCTCGAGGGCCGCGCTGGCGATGTGCCCGCGGCGCTCGCACACTTCGATGCCGCCGAGGAGTTGCTGCGCGACCTGGTCGGTCCCGGCCGAAAGGCGGTCGCCACGATCGACCGAGCCGAGGTCCTCGCCGACGCTGGCCTCCTCGAGGACGCGTTGGCCCACGTGGAACAGTCCATTGCCGCGCTCTCCGAAGCGGAAGAAAGGATCGTGCTGGCCGAGGCCCGGTTGCTG
>JAWWBG010000197.1:0-4451 GCA_033721095.1 Nitriliruptorales bacterium | reverse complement strand
GAGATCCCGTACGACCTCGACGCGCTCGTCGACGCCGTGGTGGCCACCATCCGCGAGAACAGCCACGAGCAGGGCTGCTACATCCGGCCGACCATCATCCTCGGCTACGGCGAGATGGGCCTCAACCCCATCCCCTCCAAGCCACAGACCATCATCGCGACCTGGGAGTGGGGGACCTACCTGGGGGAGGACGCGCTGGTCAACGGTGTCCGCGTCATGATGTCCAGCTTCCGCCGCATCGGGCTCAACACCATCCCGCCCGCCGGCAAGGCCAACGGCCAGTACCTCAACTCGTCGCTGGCGAAGGTCGAGGCGCTGCGAGCCGGTTACGACGAGGCGATCATGCTCAACGACGCCGGCTTCGTCGCCGAGGGAACCGGCGAGAACATCTTCGTGATCAACGGCGAGACGATCACCACGCCGCCGCTGTCGGACGGGCCACTGGGCGGCATCACGCGCTCCAGCGTGATGCAGATCGCCCGCGACCTCGGCTTCGAGGTGCGTGAGGCTTCGGTCGTGCGTTCCGACCTCTACCTCGCTGACGAGATCTTCCTGACCGGGACGGCCGCGGAGCTCACGCCGGTCCGTGAGGTCGACGGCCGTGTCGTCGGACCACGCGGGCCCGTGACCGAGAAGGTCCAGTCCACCTTCATGGACGCCGTCACGGGCAAGGTCGACCAGTACAAGGACTGGCTGACCTTCGTCAACGACTGACGGCAACGCGTGTCCCTCCGAGCCGCCGTGCTCCAGCGGGTCCTCGCGACCGCGTCGCCCTTGCATCGCGCGATGGCGGTCGGCGGCATCTCACCGAACCGATCGCAGGAGGAGATCGAACGGTTCGGGGTCGGCCTGCGCAACCAGCTGAACCGCGCGGCCCACGGTGCGCGGGTTCTGCCCAACGTCCGTGTGGTCCAGGAACGGTCTGGCCCCGTACCGGGAGAATGGATCGACCACTCGCGGGCCGACGCCGACCGCTGCCTGCTGTACCTCCATGGTGGCGGCTACTTCTTCGGTTCGCCGCGCACGCACCGGCTGGTGGCCGCCGCGCTGTCGGCCCGGGCCCGGGCCCAGGTGTTCCTGCCCGACTACCGGCTTGCCCCCGAACACCGGTTCCCGGCCGCTGTCGACGATGCCGTGGCTGCGTTTGAGTGGCTGGTCGACGAACGAGGCTTCGCGCCCGGTCGGATCGCCACCGGCGGCGACTCGGCCGGCGGCGGCCTCTCGCTCGCGCTGGTGATGCGACTGCGGGACGAGGGCCGGCACCTGCCCGCATGCTGGATCGGCCTGTCGCCCTGGACCGACCTCACCTCGTCGGGTGAATCGATCGTGCACAACCGGGGCAGCGACTGGATGATCCCGCCGGCCATGCTCCCGGCCGTTGCGCGGGCCTATGCCGGCGAGGAGCCCCTGGAACATCCGTACATCAGTCCGCTGTTCGGCGACTTCGAGGGGCTCCCTCCGATGCTGGTCCACGTGGGGACGACCGAGGTGTTCCTCGATGACGGCCGTCGCGTGGTCGACAAGGCCCGGGCGGCAGGTGTCGACGCCTCGCTGGCGACCTTTCCGCACATGTGGCACGCGTTCCAGGCCTTGCCGATCACCCCGGAAGCGCGCCTGTCGACTGCCGAGCTGGGTGGGTTCATCCGTCGGCACACGGGCGACGGGTGGGGCCACCGGCAGTCGTGACGGCCGGCGCGTTACGGTGAAGGATGCACCCTGACGAAAGCGCGCCGATGTCGAACGTCTACAAGAAGGTCGAGATCGTTGGCTCGAGTCGCGACGGCGTGGACGACGCCATCCGGCGAGCCATCAGCAAGGCCGGCGAGACAACGCGAAACCTGGAGTGGTTCGAGGTCCAGGAGATCCGCGGTTGGATCGCCAACAACGAGGCCCAGCACTTCCAGGTCACGCTCAAGGTCGGCTTCAAGGTCGAGGAGTGACCCGTTGCCGGCCTCGGACGTCGCTGGGTCGTGAGTCCCGACTTGTGGCAGGGCAACGCGGGCCTTCGGTACGGTCCTCGGCATGGAGCAGACGATGATCACCAGCCAGCCCGTTGCGCGGGCCGTCGAGGTGATCATCATTTCCCAGCTCCCGTAGCCGGCGACGTCGGGCTGCGGGAGCGGCCCGAACCCGGTCTCTCCAGCACCCTGCGTCCCAGACAGGACGAAACGTGAGTGCTTCCTCCGACACGCGGCTTCGCGACGTTGCCGGCCCGGGCATCGCGCTCTACGACACGACCCTCCGCGACGGCACGCAGCGGCCCGGCGTGTCTCTCACGGTGGACGACAAGCTCAAGGTGGCACGCGCCATGGACGGCCTCGGCGTCGCCTACATCGAGGGCGGCTGGCCGGGTGCGAACCCCAAGGACACCGAGTTCTTCCGCCGGGCTGCCGACGGCGATCTCGTGCTCGCGAACGCCACGCTCACGGCGTTCGGGATGACTCGGATGGCCGGCAATGCCGTCGAGGACGACCCGCTCCTCGCCGGACTGGTGGAAGCCGAAACCGAGGTCATCTGCCTGGTCGGCAAGTCGTGGGGCTATCACGTCGACGAAGCCCTCGGTGTCCCGCGTGAGGAGAACCTCGCGATGGTTCGCGAGTCGATCGAGTACCTGCGCAGCCTCGGCCGGCGGGTCTTCTTCGATGCCGAGCACTTCTTTGACGGGTGGCTGCGCGACCCCGACTACGCGGCCGACGTCGTTCGCGTCGCGGCCGAAGCCGGCGCCGAATGCGTCGTCCTCTGCGACACCAACGGCGGCGCGATGCCGTGGGACGTCTCCGAGATCGTCAGCAAGCTCGTCGCCGAGCTGCCGTGCGAGGTCGGTCTCCACTTCCACGACGATGGCGGGTGCGCCGTCGCGAACTCGATGCTGGGGATCGAGGCCGGCGCCGTGCATGTCCAGGGAACGGCCAACGGCCTCGGTGAGCGCTGCGGCAACGCGAACCTGTTCACGGTGATGGCCGACCTCCAGCTCAAGCGTGGGCTCGAGCTGGTCCCTCCGGAGCGCCTGGAACGGCTGACCGAGACGTCGCACCTCATTGCCGAGGTCTGCAACCAGGCCACGCCCTCGGTCGCGCCCTACGTCGGACACACGGCCTTCGCGCACAAGGCCGGCCTGCACGCCTCGGCCATGGCCAAGGCGCCCGACATGTACAACCACGTGATGCCCGACGTCATCGGCAATCTCGGGCGCACCGTGGTCTCCGAGCTTGCAGGCCGCTCCAACATCGTCCTCAAGGCGAAGGAGCTGGGCCTGGAGATCGACAACGACCAGGCGGTCACGGTCCTCAACGAGGTCAAGGCACGTGAGGCCGAGGGCTGGACCTACGAGGCGGCCGATGCATCCTTCGAGCTGCTGCTGCGCCGTGTCCTCGGCCTGTTGTCGCCTGACGACGAGCCGTTCGAGACCCAGCACTTCCGTGTCAGCGTTGGCAGCGGCACGGGCGCCGGCAACGGTGAGGCACCGGCCGAGGCGATGCTGTCCGTGCTGGTCCGGGGCGAGCGCAAGCTCGGCGCCGGTGAGGGCAACGGACCCGTCGACGCACTGGACCATGCCTTCCGCAATGCGGTCAACGGCACCTGGCCCGATCTCGATCGCGTCCACCTGTCCGACTACAAGGTCCGGATCCTCGAGACCACGCAGGGCACCGATGCCGTCACGCGCGTGCTGGTCACGGCCACCGACGGCCACGAGGCGTGGGACACCGTCGGCGTGAACCCCAACATCGTCGAGGCCTCGTGGCGGGCGCTGGCGGACGCCTACACCTACGCGATCCTGCGGGGCACGTGGCGGGCCGCCTGACCGGGCCCCAACACGGGCTGCGTCATGCGGCACGGGTAGCGTCGGTCCTGCCTCCCTCGAGGTCGCCGTGACCGAGACGATTCCCAACGTGCTGGCGTCGCGATACGCCTCCGACGCCATGCGCACCGTCTGGTCGCCCGCCGGCAGGATCGTCGAGGAACGCCGGTTCTGGATCGCGGTCCTCCGGGCCCAGCAGGAGCTCGGCGTCTCCGTGCCCGATGGGGCGGTCGCGGCCTACGAGGACGTCGTCGACGACGTGGACCTCGACTCCATCCGCGAACGTGAACGTGTCACCCGTCACGACGTGAAGGCGCGCATCGAGGAGTTCAACGCCCTCGCCGGCCATGAGCAGGTCCACAAGGGGATGACCTCCCGGGACCTGACCGAGAACGTCGAGCTGCTCCAGGTCCGCCGGTCCCTCGAGCTGGGTGAGCCGATCCTCGTTGCCGCCGAGGAGGTCGAGCTGGTCCTGTTGGGTCCCGACGGGCCCCTTGAGGCCGCGCAACGGCAGCCGTTCCAGGAGGTTCTCGATCCGGCCAAGCGCGAACAGCAGCTCCTGGCCGGCATTCGCGAAGCGCTTGCCAAGCGTCGTGGCCTGGGCCGGGACGTTGTGGGAGCGACCGACCATGACCGTCTCGGCGTGCTGGGT
>JAWWBG010000196.1:0-4476 GCA_033721095.1 Nitriliruptorales bacterium | reverse complement strand
GTCGTCCAGACCTTCTGGCCGTTGAGGACCCAGCCACCGTCGGCCTTGACGGCCTTGGTCTGCAGCGCGGCCAGGTCCGACCCCGCGCCGGGTTCGCTGAACATCTGCGCCCAGACGATGTCGCCGTAGAGCGTTGGCCGGATGAACTGCTCCTGCTGGGCCTCGGTGCCGTACTCGATGATGGTGGGGAGGATCCAGCCGCCGATGACCAGGTTGCGCCGGCGGACGCCCGCGCGGGCGAACTCCTCGTCGATCACCAGCTGCTCGACGGCGCTGGCGTCGCGTCCCCATGGCGCCGGCCAGTGCGGCATCACGTAGCCGGCATCGGCGATCGCGACGTCGCGTTCGCGATCGTCGGAGGGCAGCGCGTCGAGGAACGCACGCGTCTGGGTGCGGGCGGCCTCGGCCTCGTCGCCCTCGAGGGTGAGGTCGAGGGTGCGACGGGTCCCGGCCGTGATGATCTCGGTGACCTCGCGGCGCCAGGTGCGGTTGCCGCCGATGAGCTGGCGGACCGCCGTCGCCCGCTTGAGGTAGAGGTGGGCGTCGTGCTCCCACGTGAAGCCGATGCCTCCGAGGATCTGGATGCAGTCCTTGGCGACCTCGACGGCCGGGTCGAACGCGGAGGCCGCGGCAACGGCGGCGGCCAGGGGTCGCTGCTCGGGGTCGTCGGCCACCTGGGCGGCGTCCCAGGCGGCGGCGCGCATCATCTCGACCTTGGCCAGCATCTCGGCCGCGAGATGCTTCACACCCTGGAACTGGCCGATGGGCCGCCCGAACTGCTCCCGGACCTTGGCGTACGCCACGGCCGTGTCGAGGCACCAACCCGACAGTCCGGCAGCCTCTGCGGCCAGGATGGTCGCGGCCAGCTCGCGCACGGCCCCAGGCGTGGCGTCGATCGCCTCGCCTCCCGATGTGGCCGTGACGCGGCCGATGCTGCGCGTGGCGTCGAAGGCCAGGCGCTGGGTGACCTCGACGCCGTCACGGTCGTGGACCGTCACCTGGTCACCCGAGACGAGGATGAACACGTCGGCGTCCGGGGCTCCCAGGACGATGTCGTCGAAGCCGACACAGCCCTTCTGGCTGCCGTCGGCGAGGCCCGGCAGCAGTTCCTTGCACAGCTGCTCGTCACCGAGCTCGGCAATGACCGCGCTGGCCAGGACCGTGGGCAGCCATGGGCCGGGTGCACAGGCCCGACCCAGCTCCTCGGCCACGACGGCCAGCTCGGGCAGCCCGTAGCCGGCGCCGCCGTGCTCCTCGGGAACGTGCAGCGCCAGCAGTCCCTGCTCGACGAGCCCCGACCAGATCTCGTCCGTGCTGCCGCCGCCCATGACGGCACGCGCCACCTCGGGTGTCGCGAACCGGCCAGCCCAGCCGCGGACGCTGTCTGCCAGGGCGCGGTGTTCCTCGGTGAGGGCAATCGACATGCACGACCTGCGCGAACGGGATGACGTCGAGCCTACTTCCAAAACTGGAACACGTTCTAGTTCTGGGGCTAGCCTGCCGGCATGGCCTCGGACATGCTCGACACCGCGAACCTGACGCCCTCCCAGCAGGAACGGCGCCAGCGGATGCTCGCGGCCGCGCAGGAACTCGCCATCGAAGGCGGCTGGGACGCGGTCCAGATGCGTGACGTGTCGGAGCGCGCCGATGTGGCCCTGGGGACCCTCTACCGCTACTTCCCGTCCAAGGTGCACCTGCTGGTCGGGGTGATGCGGTCGGCCACCGAGACGCTGGGCCGCAGCCTCGAACGCCGGCCAGCCGAGGGCACGACCGCAGCCGAGCGGGTCTTCGAGGTCCTGGACCGCGGCACCCGAGCACTCCAGCGCGAGCCGAAGCTCACCGAGGCGATGGTGCGCGCCCTCATGTTCGCCGACGCCACGGCGGCCGACGACGTCAACGAGGTCACAAGCCAGACAACGACCACGATCATCGCAGCCATGAACGCCAACGGGCGCACACCCTCCGACGACGACACGTCGGTCGCGCGCGTGCTCGAGATGGTCTGGTTGACCTCGATCCTGTCCTGGTTGTCGGGCCGTTGCACGACCGACGAGATGACCGAGGACCTCACCGTGGCGACGAGGCTGCTCGTTCGCTGACGTGCCGCCGGCCGCGCGACGACGCGCCCTCAGTCGGTCCGATGCTCCAGCGCGAAGCACGTGCGGCAGAAGTCGTCGCCGAACGGCGTGAGGTGGATGCTGCGCCGCACCGTCTTCGTGCGCTTGGCCTCGGCCAGGGCGTCCGCCACCTCGGGTTGGGCCTCCAGGACCTGGTAGGCGCTGTGGTCGTCGATCGGCTCGCGCGAGAACCAGACGAGCCCGAGCCGGTACAGGTTGTTGAGGTAGGCCGGAACCCGCTCCACGTACCGGCAGCCGGCATGGCGGCCGATCATCGTGATGCCGGGTGCGATCAACGTCGCGTCGCCGACGAGGTTGTCTGTCCCGCGGACGTCGACGGACGCCTGCGGACCCTCCAGGAACAACAGGCGGAGGATCCTCGCCTCGTCGGGGGCCAGCTCGGTGAGGATGCGCTCGTACGCCGGATGCGACCGCTCCTCGTAGGTGACGTCGAGGGACCGTTGGAGCAGGGCCTGGCCGCGTTCGACCAGCTCGGCCGGGCTCAGGTTCTGCTCGCCATCGCGTGGCATCAACAGATCGAGTGCCGCCGAGATCGGCCCGAGCGATCCCGGGCGCAGCCCCAGCGTGCGCTGGGCCTCCTCCCGGGCCGTGGCGGCGGCCTCACGCAGGACGGGAGTGACCCCCTCCCCCGACACGACCGCGTTCACCAACCGGGTCGTGGTGCCGACGTACGTACCGACGGCCCACGAGGAGACCCGCCACGCCGTGCCCACTGCGAGGCGCACCAGTGCGGGACCCGTGGCCAGGACCGAGGATCCGCCGTTGTTCGTTGCGTGTTGATCGTCCGACACCGTCACACCACCGTGAGAATCTGGAGCGTGCCGGCGACGAAGCCGAGGACAGAGCCGATGAAGATCAGCATCCATTCGTCCTCCTGGATCGCCGAGCGGAGCATCTCGGCGAAGTCGTCGGGCGGGAGCTCGAGCATCCGCTCGGTCAGCAGGCGCCGGATCGCCTCACCCTGCTGCGCATTGAACTCCGGATCCGTGAACGGGGTCATCGTGTACTCGACGGCGTCGGAGGCAACCGATTCGCGGATGCTGTCGTACTGGCGGGTTCCGAGGGCGACGCGCACGGCGGAACGAGCCGGGCCCAGCGACCTGTCCACCGCCGGGCGCAGCGCGTTCTCGAGCATGTCGCGCGTGCGGTCGGACCGCGGCCCGTCCAGCAGCTCGCGGCCGATGTTCGCCAGCGTGACGATGTCGTCGGCGATGACCTTGGAGTAGACCTCGGAGACCTCGGGCTGACGGCGCATGAACAGGCCGTGCAGGGTCAACGGTCCGAACCGCTTGGGGGTCTCGGGCAGGAAGATGACCTTGATGGCGATCCAGTTGGTCAGGTAGCCGACGAACACGCCCGCCAACGGCAGGTACCACCAGACGTCCGGGAAGGCCTGCACGACCCAGATGTTGGGCAGCCCGAGGATGGCGCCCAGCCAGAGCCCCGAGGTGATGACGAACCGGAGCTCCTTGGAGCCGACCTCGAGGAAGATCCGGTTGGCGAGGCTGGGGTCCTGCTCGATGTGGCGGATGACCATCAGCTTGATGTCGAGCAGCTGGTCGATGTTGGTCCCGATCTCGCCGGTGACCTTGCGGACGATGCCGGGCAGCTGCTGCTGCACGCGGGCATGGACGGCGTCGCGGACGGGGGCGGGCATGTCGCGCCACAGCTGCGGGTGCTCGCGCTCCATGATGCGCTCGACGACCTCGCGGATGTCGTCGCGGGCCGTGGCGATGATGTGCTCGGCGATCCTGTCGGGTTCGAGCTGCTCGTAGAACTCGGCCGGGCTGCCGAGCTTGGCGATCCCCTTGTCGACCGCAATCGAACCCATCTTGGCGGCGCGTGACGGGATCACGCCTTGCCAGCCGACGATCCCGTGCACGAGGCCGGGGACGCCCTGGAGCTTGCGCGGGAGCTTCTTCGCGACGGCAGCGAGGCCCGGCAGCCGGAAGCCCACCATCCGGATCGGATAGAACAGGAGCTTGATCCCGACCCAGTTGGTGACCCAGCCGATGAGGCCGGAGATCAGCGGCAACAGGAGCAGGTTCCAGTTGTCCTGGACCCAGTCCATGGCCGCAGTCCCTCTGCCGTTTCCGGCGCAAGCCTGCCAGAACGCGCCGGGACCTGTGCCATCGACGTGCGGCCCGTCCCGCGAGCGGGCTCATCCGTCCTCGGCAAGCTCCGCCAGGGCAACCTCCACGGGGGCGAGCAGTGAGGCCACCCGCGGGTAGCCGGCGTACGGCGCCAGATGAATCAGGATCTCGCGTACCTGGTCAGGCGTCAGCTCCCCGTTGGCGATGGCTGCGCGCACCTGGATGACGAACGTGTCGGCGCCGCC
>JAWWBG010000195.1:0-4478 GCA_033721095.1 Nitriliruptorales bacterium | reverse complement strand
CTTGACCTCGGCCACCCGCAGCTCGCCGAAGTGGAAGATGCTGGCCGCAAGAACGGCCGAGGCGCCCCCTGCGAGGATCCCGTCGGCCATGTGGTCGGCGGTTCCCGCGCCACCGCTGGCGATGACCGGGATCCGAACGCTGTCGGTGACGGCCCGGAGCAGGTCGAGGTCGAATCCCTGCTTGGTGCCGTCCCGATCCATCGAGGTCAGCAGGATCTCGCCGGCGCCCAGCTCCTCGACGCGGGCACACCATTCCAGCCCGTCGACCCCCGTCGATCGACGGCCACCGTGCGTGGTGATCTCCCAGCCAGCCGTCGGATCGTCGGGGTCACGGCGACGTGCGTCGACGGCGGACACGATGCTCTGGCTGCCGAAGGCGTCGGCCGCCTCCGACAGCACCTCGGGTCGGGCGACCGCGGCCGTGTTGAACGCCACCTTGTCGGCGCCGGCCCGCAGCATCGCCCGTGCATCGTCGACGGTGCGCATCCCGCCGCCAATCGTCAGGGGGATGTTGACCTGCTCGGCCGTCCGGGACACGACGTCGTGCATGATCGCGCGTTCGTCGCTCGAGGCCGTGATGTCGAGGAACACCAGCTCGTCAGCGCCCTCCCGGTCGTAGGTGTCCGCCATCTCGACGGGGTCGCCGGCATCGCGGAGGTCGACGAAGTTCACGCCCTTGACCACACGCCCCTCGGTCACGTCGAGGCAGGGGATGACGCGGCATGCGAGGCTCACGCGCAGGCCTCCAGCGCCTCTTCGATCGTGAACGCCTCGGCGTACAGCGCCTTGCCGACGATGGCCGCGTCAACCCGCTCGTGCACGTCCGCGATGGCGACGAGATCGTCGAGGCTGGCCACGCCCCCGCTCGCAGTCACGGCGGCGTCGGTGGCGTCGGCAACCTGCCGCAGCATGTCCAGGTTGGGCCCCTGGAGCATGCCGTCCTTCGCGACGTCCGTGTACACGAACCGTGGGACGCCCATGGCCGTGAAGCGCTCGAGGGCCTCGAACAGGTCGCCCGACTCCTCGGTCCATCCGCGCGCCTGGAGGACCCGCCCCCGCGCGTCGAGGCCGACTGCCATCACCGGCCCGAGCCGGTCGAGGACGTCCAGGACAAACGTTGGGTCCTTGAGGGCCATCGTGCCGAGCACGACGCGCTCGGCGCCGAAGCCCATGGCGGCCTCGACGTCCTCGACGGTTCGGACGCCGCCCGACGCCTGGACGCGGGCACCGGTCGCCTCCACGATGGCGGCGATGAGGTGTCGGTTGCGCGGTTCTCCCGTGAACGCGGCGTCGAGGTCGACCACGTGGATCCACTCGGACCCGGCCTCCGTCCAGCGCAGGGCCGCCTTGACCGGATCGGCGTCGTACACGGTCTCCTCGTCAGCCCTGCCCTGGGTGAGGCGCACGGCACGACCGTCCTTGATGTCCACGGCGGGATACAGGGTCAACGACACGGGAGGGCCAGTGCGAGGTCAGCGCGGGAGGGTAAGCCCTGCGGTTCAGAACGTTTCGAGCCAGTTGGCCAGCAGCCGCAGTCCGACCGTCGACGACTTCTCGGGATGGAACTGGCTGCCGGTGACGCTGCCCTCGCGTACGAGGCACGGGAAGGTCTGGTCGGCGTAGGAGCACTCGGCCAGCACGTGCGCATCATCGACAGGCGCGGCGAAGTACGAGTGCACGAAGTAGCAACGCTCGCCCGCGACGCCGGCCAGCAAGGGGTCGGAGGCGCCCGCCGCCGTCGGTTCGACGACGTCCCAGCCCATGTGGGGCACGACGAAACCGTCGGGGAGACGCCTCACGGTCCCGGGCAGCAGGCCGAGGCCGGGTTCGTTGCCCTCCTCGCTGGACTCGTAGAGCAGCTGCATCCCCACGCAGATCCCGTAGACGGGCCGGTCTGCCCGGATCCAGTCACGAACCAGCTGTTCGAGGCCTGCATGCCGGAGGTTGCGGATGCAGGTGGAGAAATGGCCGACGCCGGGGATCACGAGCGCGTCGGCATCCGCCGCGTCGCCCGGATCCGACGTGATGAACGCCTCGGCGCCAGCACGCTCGAGCCCGTGCTTGGCCGACCGGACGTTGCCGGCCTCGTAATCGAGGACGGCGACTCGGTGGGTCACTGCAACACGCCCTTGGTGGAGGGCACGCCCTCGCCGGTGATGGCCACGGCACGGCGCAGCGCCACGGCCACGGCCTTGAACACGGACTCGAAGATGTGGTGGGTGTTGTCGCCGGCCAGGTTGCGCACGTGCAGCGTGATGCGCGCGTTGGCCACGACCGCCTCGAAGAAGTGCTTGACCAGAGTGGTCTCGAACGTGCCGACGAGCTCGACCGGCGTGTCCACCTCCCAGACGAGGTACGGCCGCCCCGACAGGTCGATGGCAACCGACGTCACGGCCTCGTCGATCGGCACGGTGGCGTCACCGAAGCGCTCGACGCCTGCCTTCTCCCCCAGCGCTTCGGCCAGCGCCTGGCCCAGCGCGATGCCGGTGTCCTCGACGGTGTGGTGGGCGTCGATCTCGAGGTCGCCCTCGGCCCTGACGGTGAGGTCCAGCCGCCCGTGGCGGCCCAGCTGGTCGAGCATGTGGTCGAAGAACGGCACGCCCGTCTCGACATCCGTCGTCCCGGCGCCGTCGAGGTCGACCGTCACGGTCAGTGACGTCTCGCCGGTCGACCGTTCGACGGTTGCTGCACGGCTCATGCTGTCTCCTTGAGGACCGCGGACAGCGCCTCGAGGAACGCGTCGTTCTCCGCGGGGGTGCCGATGGTGACACGCAGGCACCCCTCGGTGCCAGCCGACGTCGAAAAGTCGCGGACGAGGACGCCCCGATCGAGCAATCGGTCGAACAGGTCCTCGACGCCCGCGCGGAAGAGGATGAAGTTGGCGGCCGAGGGCCAGGTCACCACGTGCAGGTCGGCCAGTGCGGCGGCAACGCGTTCGCGCTCGGCCACGATCACCGGGATGTGGTCGAGCAGCTGGTCCCGGTGTTCGAGGGCCCTGAGGCCGGCGACCTGCTTGACGGCGTCGAGGTGGTAGGGCAGCCGTACCCGCCGGAGGTCGTCGATGACCCAGTCGCGGGCCAGCAGGTAGCCGAGGCGCAGGCCTGCCAGCCGAAACGCCTTGCTGAAGGTCCGCACGACGACCAGGCGAGGCAGCCGATCGAGCAGGGCCACGGCCGACTCCGCCCCGAACTCGACGTAGGCCTCGTCGACGATCAGGAGGCCGTCCATGGCGTCGTGCAGGGCCTCGATGGCGTCGAGGGCGACCGGGACGCCGGTGGGGTTGTTGGGGCTGGCGATGCAGACGATGTCCGGGTGGATGGCCCCGGCTGCCTGGGTTGCGTGGGCCACCGTGAGGGCAAAGTCCTCCGGCAGGTCGTGCTCGACGACCGGCGTGCCGGCAACCCGGGCGAGCAGCGGGTGGGCCGAGTAGCCCGGCCGGAACAGCAACAGCTTCCGGCCGGGACCCCCGTAGGCCTGGAAGAGCTGCACCAGGATCTCGTTGGACCCGTTGGCAGCCCAGACGCGACTGGCCGGCAGGTCGAAGTCCAGTCCGAGGCGCTCGCGCAATGCCGTGGCCCGACGGTCCGGGTAGCGATTGAGCTCGAGCCCCTTCATGGCAGCCGCGACGTCGTCCAGCCATGCGGTCGCGGGCAGCTGCGGCGTCTCGTTGGTGTTGAGCCGCACGGGCACGTCGAGTTGTGGGGCCCCGTAGGGGGACACGTCGACCAGGTCGTCGCGGACCGGAACGCGGTCGGTCGTCACGACGAGCCCCCGCCGTCCAGTCGCACCTCGATCGCCCGGGCGTGTGCCGGCAGGTCCTCGGCGTCGGCGAGCGCCCGCACTGCGCTGGCGAGACCGTCGAGGGCGTCCCGGTCGTACTCGACCCAGTTGACCGGGACCATGTAGGACGAGGTCGTCAGGCCGCCGTTGAACCGCGCGGTGCCCGAGGTCGGCAGCGTGTGGTTGGGTCCGGCGGCGTAGTCGCCGAGGGACACGGCCGTGTGGTGGCCGATGAAGGTCGTTCCGGCGAACCGGACGCGTTCCGCCACGGCGCGGGCGTCCCGACACTGGACCTCGAGGTGTTCGGCGGCGAACTGCTCGGCCACGTCGATTGCCTGGTCGATGTCGGCGACGATGGCCACGGCACCCTGGCCGGCCAGCGCCGCCTCGATGCGGTCGCGGTGCCGCGCGGCGGCAACCTCCTCGTCCAGGCACCGTTCGACGTCGTCGATCGACTCGGGGGCGGTCGTGATGAGGAAGGCGGTGGCGAGCTCGTCGTGCTCCGCCTGGGCGACGAGGTCAGCCGCGATCACCCGCGGGTGGGCGGTGTCGTCGGCGATGATCGCGATCTCGGTCGGGCCTGCGAAGGCGTCGATGCCGCACAGGCCCAGCGACGCGACGCGCTGCTTGGCAATCGCGACGAAGCGGTTGCCGGGCCCCACGATCTTGTCACACCGGGGAACCGACTCGGTGCCGTG
>JAWWBG010000194.1:0-4485 GCA_033721095.1 Nitriliruptorales bacterium | reverse complement strand
CCGTCGTCGATCGCGTTGACCAGCGTCTGCGTGACGTGGTCCTGGCCGATGACCTCGCTGAAGGTCTGTGACCGGTACTTGCGATACAGCGACAGGTAGGTCACCGACTTCACTCGTGCAGGGGCACGTCGATCCTACGAGACGCCTGCGACGAACCGAACCCCACGCAGCCGGGAACACGGACGCGGGACCGAGGACCCGTGCGGGATGCTCCGGCCACCTCCAGCACCCGCCCGAGAACGGCTTAGGGCTGCTGCCTTCCGGCCCTGACCCGGTTCACCGGAGGACGTCGCCTTCATCGGCAGTCGTCACACCCCGCCCGGGACCTCGGCCCCGCGGCGCGGATCGAGGGTAGCGATGCAGGCAGCATCGACGAGGGGCCGCCCGGGTCCGAGCGCCGGTCAGGCCGGTGGGATGTTCTGGTTGAGGTGGAACACGTTGTCGGGGTCGTAGGCCCGCTTGAGGGCCTGGAGCCGCTCGAAGCGTTCGCTGCCATACGCGGCACGGACGTCCTCGGTGTCGGCGTCCATGAGGAAGTTCGAGTAGACGCTGGTCTGATGCGGCTCCAGGGATGCATGGTGGGCGCGGACCCAGTCTCGTTCGCGATCGAAGCCCTCGGGCCCGTCGGTGATCCCGGAGATGTTGAAGATGAAGCCGGCGTCGCGGCCGGCGAAGGCGGTCTCGTCAGCATCCACGTCGGCGACCGCGCCGCCGAGCTGCCACGCGATCACGCTGGAGCGCGGCGAGGCCAGGTCCTCGGCGTGCTCCAGGCAGGCGGCGATGATGTCGTCCGTGAGGTCGGGGACATCGCACGCCTTCATGTACACCCAGACGCCGTGGGGAAAGCCGGGGTCGAGAATCGCCTGGTGCTCGACGTGCCGCCGACGTTCGGTCAGGTCGGCAACGGGTCGGCCGAACGCTCGCAGTGGCGCCCAGTACTGCTCGCCCTCCTCGAGGTCACCGGCCCAGCACCCGACGACGGCCACGACCAGTTCGCCGTGCAGCTTCTCGGGCACGATGTCCAGGGCCGGGGCACGGCGGAAGATGAGCGCCGTCGTCAGTGCGCCGGGCGCCGCAGCGGCCCATTCGCGGTAGTACCGGCTCACGTCCTCGGCGTCCTCGAGCGCCCAGAACACCAGGCCGGACACGACGGCCGGACCGACTTCGTTGAGGCTGAACTCGAACTCCGTTGCGACGCCGAAGTTCGCGCCCGCCCCACGCATGCCCCAGAACAGCTCCGGGTTGCGTTCCGACGACGCCGTGAGGACAGACCCGTCCGCCGTCACGAGGTCCACCGAGCGAAGCTGGTCGATCGACAGGCCGTGCCTGCGCATCAGCCAGCCGATCCCGCCACCAAGCGTGAGTCCCGCAACGCCCGTGTGCGTCACGGCGCCCGTGGGGACCGCGAACCCGTGCGCCTGGGTCGCATGGTCCATCTCGCCCAACAGGACGCCGGCCTGCACTCGCGCCGTCCGCGAGGACGGGTCGGCGCGGACGTCCTTCATCAGCCCCAGATCGACAACGAGGCCGTCGTCGACCACGGACAGGCCGGGGAAGCTGTGACCGCCGCTGCGAACGGCGACCTCGAGCATGGCGGCGCGGGCAAACCGAATGCTCTCGACGACGTCAGCCGGGGTCGCGCACCGTGCAATGCCGGCAGGTCGCCGCGAAATGGAGCCATTCCAGACGGCCCGGTGGGCGTCGTAGGTGGGGTCGGCGGGCCGGATGACGTCCCCATCCAGTCGTGTGGCCAACGTCGCCAGGCCTGCGTCGAGGTTGGTTGCCTGCGTCACGGGCGCACCTGCTGGTTGCTGTCGGGTGCAGCCTGCCAAGACGTGACGGTGGGTGTCAGGAACCCAGGTTCCACTTGTCGAGGAGCAACCGTTCGATGTCGAGCAGGAGGATCCTGCCGCGACTGGTCTGGACGAGATCGTCGTCGCGGAGCTCCCGGAGGATGCGGACCACGACCTCGCGGACGGTGCCCGTGGCGTCGGCGAGCTCCTGCTGGCTGGCGTGGACGACCAGCTGTCCGTCCGGCGCCGAGGGGTCGGCGCCGTCGAGCACGGCCAGGTCCACCAGGTGGCGAACGACGCGCTGGCGGACGCTGCCGAAGGTGCCGCCGGCGATCTCGCCGAGGAAGTCCCGCGCCCGTTCGGACAGCTCGCGAATGAGCGCGTCGGCCACGCGGGGTTCCCGTGCGAGTGATCGGACGGCGTCGGGCTGGAGATGCAGCAGGCGCGTCTCGGTGAGTGCCTGGACGGAGGCCGGCATCGTGAAGCCCGACGTGAACAGCGACATGGCCCCGAGCAGCGCACCGGGCCGGCAGTAGCGCACGGTCATGGTGCGTCCGTCCGGAGCCGTGATCAGCACGCGCGCCAGGCCCGAGACGACGAGCTCGAGATGGGCGGTGGGTTCGCCCTCCCGGTGGAAGGTGGCCCCGCCTCGGATCACCGACTGGCGAGCGCCGGCGAGCAGCTCGTTCATCAGTTCCGGCGAAACCCCACCGAGGTTGGAGGCGGCAAGGGCCGTCGTGACGGTCGTGTCCATCCCGGCGAACGTAGGGCTGGGCTCACCTCACCCGTCGTCGCGAGGTCGCCGTCGAACGCCGACGCCAACGGCGAGTGCCAGCAGGATTGCGAGGGAGGTGCCTCCGCCGGAGGCCGGCAGGTCGCCGTCGACTGCCACGTCGGACGCCGGCGCAGAAGTCGACCGCGGTGGCTCGGGGTCCGCGCTGGGCTGGACGGCGGCTTCAGCTGCCTCGAGGAACTCGCGGTAGGCGGTGACGACCCCGGGCATGACGCGCAGCTCGTGGTGGTCGTGGTAGGGGAACTCGCGGTTGTCGGCGCCCGCCAGGATCGGGCTGTCGGCGTAGTCCGGGCCCGTGTAGCCCGAGTCCGTCGTCCCGGTGCCGTCGCGGATGGTCATCCACTGCGTGGCACCGTAGGTCTCCAGCTCGTCGTTGGGACCGTTGAGCTCCTCGAGCCAGGGCGTGTCCTTGGCGATCTCGTCGCAGGAGTGGACCTGACCTTCGCTGCCAGGTGGACAGAACGACGTGCCGTGGTTGGCGCCGGCGATGCCCACGAACGCCACGAGATCGGCCGCCAGCTCGGGATGCAGGAGCAGCGCCTTGCGCGCCAGGGTGACCCCGAGCGAGTGGCTGACGATCGAGAACCGGTCGGACCCGGTGTAGTCCTGGACCGCGCGGATGAAGGCGACCAGGTCGGGCACGTTGATGTCGTTGGCCGTGACGCGCGAGACGCCGTCGCCGCCCATCTCGGCGTGCTCGGCCTGCTTGCGGTCATCGACCCGCCGTGCGGCGTTGAGGGTGATCCCAACACCGTTGTAGGACAGGGCGTACATCTCCTGGTCGGTCCATCCGGCCGCGAGTAAGTCGTCGCGCACCAGGTACCAGTCGGCGTGGTCGACGTTGTTGCCGTGCACGAAGATCACGGGCACGTGCTGACGTGGCGCCCGCCGCTCGATGCCGCCGAAGCCGCCCATCTCGAAGCCCCACTCGCTGTCGAGGAGCAGCGGGAAATCGTCCGCAAAGGCCCACTTCGCCGGGCCCGCTGGTTCGGTGTGGCCCTGCTGGTGCTCGGCGGCCACGGGGACGGCCGTGAGGACCAGGAGCACGAGCGCCGCGGCGAGGATTTTCACGACAGGCAGGCGAACACGGCGTTGTTGAGCATCAATGGTGCGACGGGGAACGCCGTGTGGTGGTTGCGCGTGTAGGCGCCGGCAACACGTGCGACCGGGTCGGCGAACCCCAGCTGGCCGCCGATCCCCGAGTGTGCGACCGTCTCCTCGTTCGGACCACAGGACTGCGGGCGACCGGCAAGCCCGATGTTGCGCCAGTAGCCGAGTGCCCGCGCGATCGGTATCAGCAACGCCACGTCCGTGTCGGTGGTCTGGACCTCGCTGAAGGTCGCGAGCGACTCCGGCGAGACCAGCGTGATCCCGTCGAGGCCATCGGGCTCGACGATCGCGGCGAACACCCTGGCGACGCTGCGGGCCGTGCCCGTCAGCCCGGTTCCGCCGAGCTCGGCGCGTCGTCCGAACACCGAGTCGAACGTCTCGGGTGCCTTGTCGAGAACGGAGGCGTCGCCGCGACCGAGCAGCGACAACCCGGCCGGCGACTCGGGGTCGCGGGCGGCGGCGAAGACCTGGTCCATGTACTGGATGGCCACCTCGGGTGCGCCGGGCGGTTTCATGAGGTGCAGCGTGTCGGCAATGAGGTCGTGTTCCGCTGCTGGCGTGCTCAGGTGGAGGTCCTCGCAGCCCAGCGGCAGCGCGACCTCCTCACGGAAGAAGGTGCTGAGCGCGCGACCGTCGATGCGGCGCAGCACCTCGCCGAGGATCCAGCTGTAGGTCAGGGCGTGATAGCCCACGCGGGTGCCGGGCTCCCAGACGGGCGACATGGTCTCGATGACGGCCAGGATCCTGTCCTGCTCGTCGATCCCCGCCCCCGTCTCGAGGTCGATCAGT
>JAWWBG010000193.1:0-4545 GCA_033721095.1 Nitriliruptorales bacterium | reverse complement strand
TCCGGCGTCATGTTCATGGTCGGGACGACCGCGTGCCAGTGCTGGTTCCAGCCACCGGTCATGTGGGCCTTGGCGCCCGTGATGAAGATCCCCTCGTCGCACCGGGCCGACACGTGGAGGAACAGGTCCGGGTCGGCCTGCTCGTGGGGCCGCTTGGAGCGGTCGCCCTTGGGGTCGGTCATCGCGGCGGCGATGAGGATGTTGTGGCGCTGGGCCTGCTCGAGGAAGCGGAGGAACCGCTCGTGGTAGGTGGTCCCGTTGGCCTCGTCCATCTCGAAGGTGACCGAGTGCAGGACGCTGATCGCGTCGAGGCCCGTGCACCGTTGGAAGCACGTCCCGGTCAGCTGTCCCATGCGCCGCTGCATCTTGTGCTTGGCCACCAGGTCCTCGGGGGACTCCACGATGTGCAGGAACCGGTTGACCGGCGCGTCGACGAAGGGGGAGTGGGCGGTCGCGAGCTCGGGGTCCTCGATCGCCAGCTCGTAGGTCTTCTTGAGCGCGTTGATCGAGGGTTGGATGATCGGGTGGTCGGCGGGTTCGTCGATCTGTTCGCCGAAGAGGAACAGGCGGGTGCCACGGCCCTTCAGCGACGCGACGTACTCGTCGCCGTTGGTGATGACGGGCATCCGCGCCCAGCGTTCCTCCGCGGTCTCGCGCCTGCGATCCGGCAGGCCGTCGTCGCCGAGCTCGACGGGTTCGACGGGGATGTCCACGGCGGTCATGGCAGATGCCTTTCGCGTGGCGTTCAGCCCGTGGCGATGGCGCCGGACTCGATCAACGCGTCGATCTCGTCGGAAGCGAACCCGGCGCTCGCCAGCACCTCCACCGTATCGACGCCGACGGGCTTCTGGGGGAACGGATCCGGCGTCCCAGCCCGCTCGAACCGCGGCGCCGGGGCGTGCTGCGGACCGCCGTCGAGTTCGATGAACGTGCCCCGGGCCACGTTGTGCTCGTGGTGGGGCGCCTCCGCCAGCGAGAGGACGGGCGCGTAGCAGACGTCGGTGCCCAGCATGATGTCGTCCCACTCGTCGCGCGTCTTTGTCGCGACCACGTCCGCGATCTTCTTCTTGAGCGTCGGCCACATGGACTTGTCGAGGACGTTGGTGAAGTCCGCGTCCTCGGTCAGTCCGAGCTTGTCGAGCATCAGAGCGTAGAACTGTGGCTCGATCGACCCGAGCGAGATCCACTTGCCGTCGGCGGTCTCGTAGGTGTCGTAGTAGTGGGCGCCCGTGTCCAGGGCGTTGGCGCCGCGCTCATCGGTCCAGAATCCCTGGGTCATCGATCCGAACACCATGCCCATGAGGGCGGCCGTCCCGTCGATCATCGCGGCGTCGATCACGTCACCCTGACCGGTCTTCTGGGCGTGCAGCAGGCCGCAGACCATCCCGTAGGCCAGCAGCATCCCGCCGCCACCGAAGTCACCCACCAGGTTGATCGGTGGCACCGGTGGTCCGCCCGGGTTGCCGATGGCGTGGAGGGCACCGGCCAGCGCGATGTAGTTGATGTCGTGACCGGCCACGTGCGCCATCGGGCCGTCCTGGCCCCAGCCGGTCATCCGTCCGTAGACGAGCTTCGGGTTGCGGGCCAGGCAGTCCTCCGGCCCGACGCCGAGCCGCTCGGTCACACCGGGACGGTTGCCCTCGAAGATCCCGTCGGCCGTTTCGCACAACTTGAGGACCACCTCGACCCCGGCCGGGTCCTTGAGGTTGACGGCCACGGACTGGCGGGTTCGGTTGAGGACCGAGTGGCCGACCATCGCGCCGGGGTTGCCGCCGGGACGGTCGATGCGGACAACCGTTGCGCCCATGTCCGCCAGCATCATCCCGCAGAACGGCCCGGGCCCGATGCCGGCGAGCTCCAGGATCGTGAATCCCTCGAGTGGTCCAGCCATGCGTGCGTCCTCGACGAGCAGGAGGGGTGAGACGCTACGCGCCCGAATGTCTCACGACCAAGGTGCCGCGCTCAGTCCTGTTCGGAGCCGAGGATGCTGACGAAGCTCACCATCTCGCCCGGGTAGCCACCCAGGTTGTGGACCAGGGCCTTGGTGCGGCCGTTGCTGACCTGGCGATCGCCGGCCTCGCCCCGGAGCTGGAGGAAGCACTCGTAGTGCATCCGCAGCCCGCTGGCGCCCACCGGGTGGCCGAAGGACTTCAGTCCACCGTCGGTGTTGACGGGAAGATCGCCGTCGAGGGCGAACGTGCCGTTGGTGACGTCCTTCCATGCCTCGCCGCGCTGCGAGAACCCCAGGTCCTCCATCAGGACCAGTTCGGTGGGGGTGAAGCAGTCGTGCACCTCGGCCATGGCCAGCTCGGCGCGCGGGTCGGTGATGCCGGCCTGCTGGTAGGCGTCGGCAGCTGCCGCCTCGCACTCGGGGAAGTGCGTGTAGTCGTAGGAGGGGTCGATGACGCCCGACCCGTTGCCGGCCACGAAGCTCAACGCCTTGATGAAGACGGGCTTGTGGGTGTACGTCGCGGCGTCCTCGGCCCGCACGACGATGGCAGCGGCGGCACCGTCGGCGACGCCGGCGCAGTCGAACACGCCCAGCTGGCCGGCAACGGCGGGCGCCGCACAGACCTGGTCGACCGAGACCTCGCGGCGGAACTGTGCCTTGGGGTTCTTGGCGCCGTTCGCGTGGTTCTTCGAGGCGATCATGGCCAGCACCCGGCGCAGCTCGTCGGGATCGACGTCGTACTTGGCGGCATATGCCGGGGCGACGAGGCTGAACATCGCGGCGGCGGTGAGCGTGCGTCCCGTGCCGTCGGAGGGGATCGGGAAGGCGTTGAGGCCCTGGTAGCCGGAGTCCTTGACCTTCTCGGCGCCGACGGCCATCGCAACGTCGTAGGCGCCCGATGCGACGGCGTAGGCGGCCTGGCGCAGCGCTTCCGAGCCCGACGAGCAGAAGTTCTCGACGCGGGTGACGGGCTTGCCTTCCAGCTTGAGGGGCCCGGCGAGCGTGATGCCGCTCATGCCCGACTGGGCCGTCCCGAACCAGAACGCGTCGACCTGGTCTCGTTCCACGCCGGCAGAGGACAACGCGTCGACCGAGGCGTCGACGATCAGGTCGTCCAGCGACTTGTCCCAGTGCTCGGCGAAGGGCGTGCAGCCCATGCCGATGATCGCGACCTTGTCACGAATGCCGTGCGAGCCCATCAGGCCTCCATCCCCGGTCTCACCGGTCGTGCCTTCCACACGTGGTTGCGGATGCCATCGGCGTTCACGTCCGTCAGCTCGCACGCGAAGCGGCCGCCGCCGTCGAAGTCGACCACGGCAAACACGGTCGGCGGACTCGGTGACCACGCCAGCCGGTCAATCGTGAAGGTCGTCACGGTGCCGAGGACATCGGCCATCGGAGCGGGCTCCATCTGGTCGATGGCCCCGCCCTCAAAGCTTGCCCGGGCGGGCGGCAGGTGCAGCGCCCCCGTCTCCTTGTCGCGGGAGCCGACGAACCCGTACTTCCAGTCCGTGCCACGGGCCGCTGCCGACGAGGATGCCCGTGCGGGGGATGGGCGGTTCGGTGGCTCGACGTCGAGGTGGCCGCGCCAGGACAGGAACTTCGCGTAGGGCAGTGCATCGTCGCCGGCATCGACCTGGGCCGCGACGGTCGGGGCAGCCGAATGGCCGCTGCCCGTGGCCCGGAGGATGGTCGCATCGGCTCCATCGGCGAGGTGCAGCAGCGCGATGGCCTGGCCGGCCTCGGCCTGTTCGAGAACGTCCGCGAGCAACAGCAGTGGGTGGGCAGCGCCCGTGTTGCCGATCGCGCTCGTGCGATCGTCGACGACGTTGGCGATCCCGGCCTTGCGTGCGGTCGCCTTCACGGCGCGTGCGTGGAGCCCGGTCACGATCAGGATGTCGACATCGTCGGCCTGGAGCTCGGCCATCTTCAGTGCCGACTGGAGCGCCTCGAGGCCCAACGGGACGTACTGGGTCTCGCCGAACCGGTCCTCCCACCGGCGCGAGACACCGCCGGGCTCGCGCCAGCGGTCGACGAACTCGGCCGTCACGTTCGCGCACCCGAGCAGCTCGGCAACGAGCTCGCCGTCCTCGTCCGAGCCGATCACGGCCGCCGCGGCACCGTCGCCGCCCTCGCGTTCGTCGGCGCTGCCGGGACGCCCGGTCCTGATGTCTGCCGCCACCAACAGGGTCGGCGCGCCACCCAGCAAGGCGGCCTGCATTGCCGCGGTCGTCGAGCGCGCAGCGGCGCCCAGGTCGACGGCACCCACCCAGCGGTCGAAGCGCAGCGCTGCGTGGATCGCGGTCGCGTTGGTCTTGTCCTGGTAGGCCGGGGAGGCGGTCGCGAAGGCCACGGTGACGGGGACCACCCCGGGCGCAGCCGCGACCGCGGTGCGTGCGGCTGCCACGCCCATCGTGGTCGTGTCCTCGTCGTAGGAGGCCACCGCACGGGTCCCCGTGGCCGCCGATCCTCCGTGGAACTCGTTGATTCGAGCCTGCTGGAGCCGGTGGTGGGGCACGTAGCCCGAAATGGAAAGAATCCCTCGCATGCGGCAAGGATACGGAATCTGACGACCCGTCAGATTTGTTCGCTGC
>JAWWBG010000192.1:0-4616 GCA_033721095.1 Nitriliruptorales bacterium | reverse complement strand
GCGCAGAACATCTGCCACCAGCGGTGACTGGTCATCGCGAACAGGTTCCGGACGAAGGTCGTCTGCTCGAGCGCCCGATCCAGATCGCCCTCGACCGTGGTCGTGAACGCCTCGGCAACGGCGTGGATGGCGTGGGTCCCGCCGCCGATCGGGCCGGCCAAGGCCCCGGCGATGTCGACGTTTCGCCGGGCCATCGCGACGTCACCCCAGAGCAGCGGGGCGAAGGTGCCGGCGACTGCATGGGCCAGGGACCGCAGCCTCGGCAGGGTGGCGGGTGCCAGCTGAAGCGCGTGCTCGAGAGCGCGACGGCACTCCTCCACGGTCGCGGGCAGTCGGAATGCCTCGGCCGCGGCATACGTGGCGGCGGTTGCCGCAAGGCCGTTGTCGCGAACGTGCTCGGCAGTCGACGCGGCTGACCGCAGGATGTCCAGCCCGGCAGAACCGCCGCCGAGATGACCGATCGCGATGCCGGCAAACAGGCCCGCCAGCGCGACAGTTCCGTCCCCCCAGTCCTCAGCTCGCTGCTGGGCGAGCTCCCAGGCTTCCTGTGCGGCGTCGAGCCCTTCGCGGCCAGCCCAGGTCGCCGCGTAGGAGTCGGCGACCAGGGCCAACAGCACGGTGAGGGCATCGTCAGTACCGCGAGCGTCTGCCAGGACTTCAGAGGTTCTGTCTGCTGCGTCTCCGGCGCGCCCCCCGGCCGCCAGGTACGTGGCGAGCATCGCGGCTGCTCGCGTCCTGGCGACGGGGCCCAGGTCCGGTTCATCCACCAGCCGACGAAGCGTCCGGCGAGCCTCGTGATAGGTGCTGTTGACGATGTGCGTGCTGAACCACGGCAGGTGGAGCGCCACCACGTCCTCGGCTCGTCCCCGCTCCAACGCATGCGCCTCGGCCGCGCGGACGTCCTCGAGCTCCTCGCGAAGATCCGCGGTGCCGGCCAGCGCCGCCAGGCGGGTCGAGTGCAGACCGTGAAGCCCGTCACGACCCAGCGCGAGGACATGCTCGAGGTGGGCATCGCGGGCGCGTTCCTCATCGTCACTCTCGTGCAGTCGATCGGCAGCGAAGTGACGGATCGAGTCGAGCAGCCGGTAGCGCCGGGCGCGCTGGCCGTCGCGGACGGACACCAACGACTTGTCAACCAAAGAGCTCAACAGCTGCGTCGCGGCGTGTTCGCCCACGCTGCCGTCCCCGCCGATGACCGCGATGGCACCGTCGAGGTCGAACGGTCCCGGAAAGACCGACAGGCGGTTGAGCGCGTGCTGCTCGGCGGACGGGAGCAACTCGTACGACCACGCGATGGAGGCCTCGAGCGTGCGCTGCCGGGAACTCGCCCGACGTCGTCCGACCAACAGCCCGAACCGGTCGTCGAGACCCTCGAGGATTCGTTCGAGGGACAGCACTCGTGCTCGCGTCGCGGCGAGCTCGATGGCCAACGGCAGCCCATCCAGTCGCCGACAGATCTGCACGATCCTGCTGGCGTCCTCGTCGGTCGGCGCCAGGGGCGTGACCGCGGACGCGCGCGCGACGAACAGGGCCGTCGCGGGCCAGTCGCCCAGTGCTGCTGCCGCGATCTCGTCGGTGTCCGGCAAGCCCAGGGGCCGGACTCGGACCGCCTGCTCCCCGTCGAGGTCGAGCAGCTCGCGTGAGGTGACGAGCACCGTGATGTCCGGGCAGCTGACGAGGACCGGCTCGACGACATCGGCAACGGCGTCGAGGAGATGCTCGCAGTTGTCGAGGATCAGCAGCCCGTGCCGCTGTGTGAGGTCGGCCACCAACCGCAGCGCGGCGCCGCTGCCAGCGGCCTCGTCGAGGCCGACAGCCTCGGCAATCGCCGTCGGGACGCGGTGGGCATCCGTGACGGGAGACAGGTCGACCCACCAGACGCCGTCGCGTTGGTCCTCGAGCGCCGCCAGGCCAATGTGCTGCGCCAACCGGGTCTTGCCCGCGCCGCCGGCACCGGTCAGGGTGACGAGTCGGTGGTCGGCAACGGCCTTCTGGAGGCGCGCAACCTCGTCATCGCGGCCCACCAGTGGTGACGTCTCCAGGGGAATGGATCCGCCGTGGTCGTCGGGCGGCAGGGGTTGGGAGGCAGGCGGCACGTCGTCGCCCCTGAGCTCCCAGACGTGCTCGGGACGGTCGTGACCGCGGAGGTGTCGATGGCCGCGATCATCGACGGCTGCGCCGGTGGGCAGCGCGTCGATGATCAACCCACGAGTGGTCGAGGAGATCAGGATCCGGGTTTCGTCGACGAGGTTTCGCAGGCGCGAACACCGGTTGAAGACGCCGCCCTGATATCCCGTCTCGGGATCGTGCGTGGCGTCGCCGGTGTCCATGCCAAGACGGAGCCGGAGCTCGATGCCGCCGGGCCACCCCCGTGTGCGCACTGCCGCGGCGACCTCGAGGGCGAACGCGGCCGCCCTGCCTGCCTCGGCGAAGACCGCGACGAGGTTGTCGCCCTCGCCCTGCTCGACGGGCAGGTGCCCGCCATGGACGCCGGCGAGTTCCCGGGTGAGCTCGCCCAGCTGGGAGATGGCGGCGGCCATGGACTCGGGTTCGCGCTCCCACAGGCCCGAGGAACCCACCACGTCGCCCATGACGGCCGTGACCGTCCCGGTCGGCGCGGCGGCGGTGCTCACGATGGACGACGACCCCGGAAGATCGCGACGGCACCGACGACCTCGATCTCGACGTCGATCAGATGCGTCGACAGCATCCGCTCCAGCGCACCGAGTGTGTCGTGCTCGTTGCCGAAGATCCCCTTCTTGTTGTAGATGGTCATCAGCCGCCGCCCGATCGCGCTGTGCCCCTCGGCCAGGATGGTCGAACCAAACAGTACGCCGCCCGGTCGCAGCAGGCGGGCGAGGTTCGCGATGGCCTCGCCCTTGTCCTCGAAGGAGCCGGGCAGGCAGTGCAGCAGGTAGTTGCAGCCGACCGAGTCAGCGCCCCCGGGGTGTTCGATCGGCGCGAACACGTTCGCCTCGACCCGTTCCGGCGAGTACCGGTCAACCCGCTTGGCGGTGTGCTCGAGCACGTTCGGGTTCGCGTCGACCAGCGTGAGCCGCTCGAGCTGCGGCAGGTCCGGGACATCGAGGAAGTAGCCCGTCCCCGGGCCGGCGTCGACATGGTGGCGGCCCACGTTGTCCTCGTACAGCTGGACAAGTCGCTGGCTGGAACAGCGCCACACGTACCGGTTGGACAGGTGCACGACGACGGTGTCGTAGATGCGCAGCAGCCCGGGCGTGTAGGACTCCTGGCCGGCGTAGGCCGGATCGTTCGGGTCGATGACGGTGGTTGTCCGTGCCATGGCACTTCCGCTTCTTCGGCTGTCCCCAGCATGGTTTGACGTCGTGTCCGATGCCTCACCCGTCCGGGTGAGATGTAGACCGAACGTTTCGTGTCAAGTCGTGTAGTTTGCGCTCATGGGTTCACAGCGACTGAACATCACGCTTGATGACGAGCACGCCAGCAAGTTGGCTCGGCTTGCTGCGCGAGTTCACGTCAACGAGGGGACCTTGGCCAGATCGCTGCTCTCCTCGGCAATCGATGACGCTGACCCGGACGCGGACACCGTCGTGTCGGTCCTGGACAGCATCGACGGCGCCTGGGAGCGGGCGGCGTTGGGTCGCGCACAGGCACGGTCCGGCGAGACCACTGCACTTGACGAGCTGTAGGTCGTGGCTCGTGTCGAGCTGGCCCGCGCAGCCGTCGAAGATCTCGACCGACTCACGGCCGTCCTGTCGCTGCCGGCCGACACGCGGAAGCGCGTGCGGCGGAGCCTGCTGCCGCTGGTCGAGTTTCCGAGGCTGGGGACGGAGCTCACGGGACGCTGGGCGGGTACGCGGTTCGTGCTCGGGCCATGGCGATGGATGCTCATCGTGTACGAGTACGACGAGGCGGAGGATCGTGTGATCGTCCTGACCATCCAGGACGCACGTTTCTCGAGCAGGGCCGCGACGTGACCGCCCGTCGTGCGTGGGCCGCCGAGGAGCTCCTCAGCTGCTGACGAGCTCGTCGAGCTTGGCCAGCGACGTCGACAACCCGGCGGCGGACTGCTCCATGAACTCCTCGGGGTCCTCGGGCTCGGGCATGTGGACGGTCATGGTCATGCGCGTCATGCCACCGTCGACGTCCTC
Organism: Nitriliruptorales bacterium; assembly: GCA_033721095.1. Classification (GTDB taxonomy): domain Bacteria; phylum Actinomycetota; class Nitriliruptoria; order Nitriliruptorales; family Nitriliruptoraceae; genus JAWWBG01. The sequence goes on along the minus strand of JAWWBG010000192.1, from coordinate 486 downwards.
GAACGTGAGTGTCTGGGTGGTTGCCGGTCCCTCGGGGTCGCCGCCGCCCATGACGAACCACTCCTTGGCTGCGAGCCGGGCGGGTCGTTCGACGCTGGTGTAGATGCCGTGCCAGGCCATCTCGCCATACTCGGGGATGACCATGACGTAGCGATAGCGACCGTCGACGACGGGGTCGGACTCGCACACGGTCAGCTCGGATCCCTCGGGTGCGCCAGCGGGGAACCAGACGCGCAGATCAGCGGGGTCCGTGAAGGCGCGGAACACGCGATCGCTCGAGGCGCCGAAGATCCGGACGCACTCGTAGGAGGATCCATCCTCGCTGAGCTCGATCTGCGTCGAGCCTCGTCGACCGTCGAGTGTCGAGAGGTCGGTCATCGTGGCGTCGGGCGTCATGGTGTGCTCCTGGTGCTTGGGGACTGCTCGGGGTCGGAGGAAACGAGGTCGTCCAGCGCGTCGAATCGCGCCTGCCAGACGTCCTCGAAG
>JAWWBG010000191.1:0-4630 GCA_033721095.1 Nitriliruptorales bacterium | reverse complement strand
GGCATGGTCACGACCGCCCGCCCCGACGGCGAGGGCTACGTGATCAACGGCAACAAGACCTTCATCACCAACGGGCCGTTCGCCGACACGATCGTCTTCTACGCCAAGCTCGACAACGGCGCGCCGATGCGCGACCGGCCGATCCTCACGTTCGTGCTCGATGCCGACATGGAGGGCCTGGAACGATCGAAGCCGATGCGCAAGATGGGCTTCCACTCCTCCCCCACGGGCGAGCTGTTCCTCAGCGACGTCTACGCGGGGCCGGAACGGCTCCTGGGCGGCGAGACCGACGCGAGCAGCGGCGACGTCGCTGCGGACGCGGGACGAGACAGTGCCCGCAGCAACTTCACCTCAGAGCGCGTTGGCGCAGCCGCGATGGCGCTGGGGATCATCGAGGAATGCCTCAAGCTCTCGGTCGACTACGCCCGGACCTGCGAGCGGTGGGGCAAGCCCATCGGGGAGTACCAGCTGATCCAGGAGAAGCTGGCACGGATGGAGGTCGCACGCGTCAACGTCCAGAACATGATCTTCTCGACGATCGAGCGGATGCGCGACGGCACCTCGCCGACCCTGGCCGAGGCCAGTGCGATGAAGCTCTACAGCACGCGCGCGGCCACGGAGGTCGCGATGGAGGCGGTCCAACTGCACGGTGGCAACGGCTACATGAGTGAGTTCCGGGTCGAGCAGCTGGCCCGCGACGCCAAGTCGATCCAGATCTATGCCGGGACCGACGAGATCCAGATCACCCACATCGCCAAGGACCTGCTGCGCCGCTGAGCCGGGTCGTCAGGCGACCGAGACGGTGCCCTGCATCTGGCTGTGGAACAGGCAGCGGTACGTGAACGTCCCGGGCTGTTCGAAGGTCACGTCGAACGTGTCGCCCGTGCTGAGGGAACCCGAGTCCGGGCCGCCACTCGAGAACGTGACGGTGTGGGCGACGTCACCCACGTGGCTCCAGGAGACCGTGTCGCCGACGGTGACCGGAACGCTCGCCGGTCGGTAGTCGAAGTCGACGACCTCGACGGTCACGGTTGTTGGGTCCGCTGGCGGGTCCGGATCGACGGTCGCTGGCTCCGATCGTGATCCCGACGATCCGGTTGGTTCTGCCGTTTCGCTGGGTTCATCTGTGTCGCTCGGCTCGTTCGTTGGCCCCGGCGTGGTCGGAGACGGTCGCGACGGCGTCGTGGGTGATGCGAGGGTCCTCGGCGTCGGCGTCGTGTCCAGCCCTGCGCCGGTCCGGCAGGCAGCCAGCAACAGCCCGATGGACGCAGCGAGCACGAGGTGCGGGACACGGCGCTTCATCGCTCAGAGCTCCTGGTGGGCGTAGACGACGACGTTGTCCTCGTAGTGGCCCGTTGCGTGGTTGAAGACGCCGCCGCACGTGATCAGGCGAAGCTCGGGCCGCGCTCCGTCAAAGCCAAAGACGTTGTCGGGCAGGCCGTCCTTGGGATACTGGCCCTTTGTCGCGACGACGAACGTGACCTGCTTCCCATCGTCGCCATGGACGATGATCGTGTCGCCGGCCGCCAGTTCTCGTAGGCGATGGAAGACCGCGGGCCCGCCGTCGAGGTCCACGTGTCCGGCGATGATCGCCGGGCCGATTTCTCCTGGCCGCCGAGATGGGGTGTACCAACCAGCCTGCTCGGCGGTGTGGGGCACCTCGATCTCCTCGGCGTTCTTGCGGCCGAGCGTGACGACATCGGCATCGACCCCGATGGTCGGCACCTCGATCCTCACTGGTGTGATCCCGCGAGGCAACGAGGCCGCCGAGGCCCTCCCGATGTCCGCGAGCTCAGCCAGCGAGACGGGTGCCGTCGACGTGCCGTCCGCCGCCGGCGCCGGCGACGGCGAGGGTGCGGGCGCGTCGACACCGGCTGCCCTGCCGAGCGGCGGAGCGGGGCTGTCATTGATCGACAGCCTGTTCGTTCCCGAGAACACGCCAAGGCCCGCCGCGACCATTCCGACGCCCAGGAGGAGGAGGGCGATCGGCAGGATGCGGCGGGCCGTGGGTGTCAACGCGATCGCTCAGATGGTCGCATCGACGGCGCTCGGTCGACGACGAAGCGCGACGAGCGCCCCAGCACCGACGAGCGCAGACCCGAAGGCGATCAGTCCGGCATTGTTGCCAGTCGCCGAGGAGCCATCGCCGGTCTGGACGACGCCACCTGTGGCCGTGAGGGTGCCGCAGAGGGCCGGAAGCGTGCCCTCGCGGGGAAGGTCGTCGGTCAGCGACGAACGCTCCGCCTGGTCAGCCGTCAGCTCGCCGTTCCCGTCCTCATCCACGCCGTGAACGACGATGTGGAGCTTGGCGAGGTTGGGCTTGAGCTCGTCGGGGATGGGGATCCCGGAGCGCGAGTAGTTCACGCTCGTGCCCGCGGGGAAGCGCTCGACGGCCAGCGCGGAGTCGGCCGACGTGTCACCTTCGGTGGTCAACGAGACCACGACGCCGCCGTAGTCCGGAGCTCCTTCGGCAACATCCACGACGCCGTCATCGTTGACGTCGCGGCTCGCCGTCGGACAGGACGATGCAGAGACCTCGTCGCCATCCACGATGCCGTGGAAGTGCAGGGCGTGGGGGACGTTGCCGAGGCCGGTGGCGTTGATCGACACGGTCATGGTCTCACCGTCCTGGGAGACCTCGACACTCGCCGAACCGCTCGGGCTGCCGGGGTCGTTGTCCGCCACCTCGCTGAGGTTGGCTTCGTAGGTGCTGCCCTCGTGGACAGCGCTGGCAGGGGCGGCGATGAGCAGCAGCCCAAGGCTCGCTGTCGCCGCGGTCGTGATGAGTCTCATTGTGGGTCCTTCGATTGGGTCTCTCCCATGCGGCCGGTTCGGAGCCCACGGGCCAGCGGATTGGTGCCGGCCCAAAGTCGACGCCACTACCTTGCCGGCCGATGGCATCGGAGTCGGGAGTCGAGCCAGTGGATGAGGCAGGCCGTTCGGCTCTCGGGCGCTGGCTGATCGTCACGATGGCGCTGGTGCTGCTGGCCATGGCGGCCGCCAGTGCACAGGCGACACCGGTCACCGACGGGCACGACCACGTCCATCAGGACGGGCCCGTTGGCAAGGCCGTGTCGGCCAGCCTCCTCGCCTCGTCCACCGCGGCTGGGCTGCCGGATCGCACCGAGCCGACGCTCGTCGAACGATTCTCACCCGAGTTGGCTCACGCGGAGGTCCCCGAGGACGTCCACGGACTCGCGAACGGCTGCTGGGCCATCCAGTCGCTGGCCTCCGGCGGTTGGGTGGAACGCTCTGGTGACGGCTTCGCGACGTCGGCCGCAACCGCTGACGATGCCGAGCCCTTCTTCTTCAAGCCGACCGAGCTCGCCCACTACATGATCTACGGGACGGCCGAGGACTTTCTGGCCATCGACCCCGGGTTCATCGACGAGTTGCCCGACCCCTCGGACATCAACGGGCTGCTCGGGCCGTTCGACATCGACGACCTCGTCGGCCCCGATGGCGGAGGCATCCACCAGGCAGCCGAGCCGAGTCCGCTGGCCGACTGGCAGGTCGTCATGGCCGACGACGGCTTCAGTCTGGTGGCCGTGGCCGGCGCGGAACTGGTCGACGATGGGGGCACCCTCACGTCAGGAGCCGACGGGACCGGCTTCACCTTCCAGCTCGTCGACGGGTGTGCGGAGTTCCCCGAGATCACCGTCAACATCGACGGGCCCCCGATGGGCGGCGAGAACGACTGGGTCGAGACGCGGGGATACGCCGAGACGCACCTGCACGGGATGGCCTTCCAGTTCGTCGGCGGCAAGGGTCGCTGTGGCAAGCCGTGGCACCGTTACGGCGTCGCCTACGCCCTCGTCGACTGCCCGGATCACGAGCCCGGCGGCAGTGGCGCGATCATGGAGCAGGTCCTGTCGGGCGACAACCCCGGGACGCCCCACGACACGACGGGTTGGCCCGACTTCGGCTACTGGCCCCGCTACAACTCACTGACCCACGAGCAGGTCTACTGGAAGTGGCTCGAGCGGGCATGGCGCGGTGGGCTGCGGCTCATGGTCAACCTGCTCGTCGAGAACCAGGCCCTCTGTCAGGTCTACCAGCCGATCACGCTGGTCCTGGATCCCACGGATCCGGTCGAGGCCTTCAACTGCAACGAGATGGACTCCGTCCGGGCCCAGCGGGCCTACATGGATGCCCTCCAGAACTACATCGACGCCCAGTACGGCGGCCCCGGCGAGGGCTGGTACCGGATCGTGAGCGACCCCTTCGAGGCGAGGCGAGTCGTCAACGAGGGCAAGCTCGCCGTCGTCCCGGGGATCGAGATCTCGCTGCTGTTCAACTGCGAGGAGAACCTGACGACCGAGTCCACGTGCACCGAGGAGGAGATCGACGCCCAGTTGGCCGAGGTCATGGAGATGGGCGTCAGCCAGATGGAGATCGTGAACAAGTTCGACAACGGGCTCTCCGGCGTCAAGGGCGACGGGGGCACGACCGGTGTCCTCGTCAACGGCGGCCAGTTCATCGCACTCCAGACGTTCTGGGACATGCGCCAATGTCCCGCCGATCAGCCCGAGCACGAGCACGACAACTCCCCCAACTCGCTGCCGGTCGTGCACGACGCCTTCCCGCCCGAACAACAGGATGTGATCTTCGGCGCCATCGCCGAGGTGGC
>JAWWBG010000190.1:0-4689 GCA_033721095.1 Nitriliruptorales bacterium | reverse complement strand
GTTGCCACCCCGATCCCGCTGCTGTCCGCTCTGGCCGAGTGTGCGTGCGATCAGCGCACTAGGAAGGGTGGGGCAGCCAGAGGTCGAGGCGCTCGGCCTCGAAGGCGAGCTTGTCGTCGAAGCTGGCACGGCTCGGCGGTGTCAGCTCCACGTCCACGGGGTCCGCGTAGAAGTCGCCCTGGACGAAGGCGACCTGCTTGTCGGGGAGCTCGAGGAAGCAGAAGCCGTGCCCGTCGAAGGTGGCGCCGTCGCCGACGCCGAGGTCGGCCGCGACGTTCGCGGCGGCGACGAGCCCTTCGCCGGCGGCGAACACGCCCGCCTTCGGGATCGCGCCCAGCTGGTTGGGGATGTGCGTGCAGTCGCCGATCGCGTAGACCCGGTCGTGGGTGGCCTGCAGGGTCAGGCGATCGGGCTCGATCCAGCCGGACGGACCGGCCAGCTGATCGGTGGAGAGGACCTCCAGTGGGGCACTGGCCGGGACGGCCAGCCAGACGTCGGCGTCGAGTGCTTCGCCGTTGGCGAAGCGGATCGTGCGGCCCTCGCATCCGGTCACCATGTGGCCGTGGCGCAGGTCGACGCCGTAGGTGGCGAGGTGGCCCGCGAGGAACTCGCTCGCATCGACACCGGCCGCGGGCAGCGTCATCGGCTGGGGCGTCGTGAGGACGATCTCGACATCGTCGCGATGGCCAGCCGCGGCGAGCCGTTCGTGCACGATCATCGCGGCCTCATAGGGCGCGGGCGGGCAGCGGAAGGGCCCACCGAGGATCGACACGACGATTCGACCTGCACTGGTCTCGTCGATCGCGGCCTTCATGGCCGGGAGGGCGGCCGGGTCGTAGAGGTCGTGGGCGTGCTCCCCGACGAGGAGGGCGCGGTGGGTCGCGTTGACCCCGCCGCCGAGGGCGATGATCAGGGCGTCGGCCGTGAGCTCGCCCAGCGACGTTTGGGCACGTCGGCCGGCAGCGTCGATGGCGGTGATCTCGGCCCGGACGTGCTCGATGCCGTGTGCGGCAAGGTTGGCCAGCGGCCGCGTGCCCTCCGCCAGGCTGCGGACGTCGCCCAGCTCCCAGAGCTTGGCGAAGCCCATGAAGAACTCGTCGCCCGCGTCCACGACGCGAATCGCCGCATCGGGGAGGAGCCGTCGGAGCTCGGTCGCGGCCGCCAGTCCACCGAAGCCGCCACCCAGCACACAGATGTCCATCGGGTCCGTCCGGATCGTCGGGCGCACGACGTTAGGCGCCCGTGCCCGACGACCGTGACCGCTCCTCACCTGATCTCCGGGCAATCCCGGGCCGAACGGGCAGGGCGCAGACGTACGCTTCGGTCACCTTCCTGTTGTCCCGAGAGGACCCGATGACCACCCCCTCGAGCCCCACGGTTGCCCCCGCTGAGGGCAGGCTCGGCGTGCTCTGCGTCGGCCTCGGCGCCGTCACCACGACGTTCATCGCTGGCGTCGAGCTGGCCCGGACCGGGGGCGGTTCCCCGATCGGCTCGCTCGCCGAGATGGGCACGATCCGACTCGGCAAGCGCACCGACGACCGCGCACCGCTCATCCGTGACTTCGTCACGCTCACGGCGCTGGACGACCTCGTCTTCGCCGCCTGGGACCCCTACCCCGACGACGCCTACGTGTCGGCGGCCAACGCCGGCGTCCTCGACGTCCACCGCCACCTCGAGCCCATCGGCGACTTCCTCCGCGGCATCCAGCCGCTGTCGGCGGCGTTCGACCCCGCCTTCGTGCGCAACCTCGACGGCGACAACGTCAAACCCGGCTCCCGTCGCGCCATGGCCGAGGCCATCCGGCAGGACATCCGCGACTTCAAGGAACGCGAGGGAGTTGACCGGCTCGTCATGATCTGGGCGGCGTCGACCGAGGTCTACATCGAACCCTCCGAGGTGCACCTGACCATCGAGGCGTTCGAGGCCGCGATGGACGCCGACGACCCCAACATCGCGCCCTCGATGCTGTATGCCTGGGCGGCGATCATGGAGGGCGTCCCATTCGCCAACGGCGCGCCCAACCTCACCGTCGACATCCCGGCCCTGTCCAACCTCGCCATCGAGCGGGGCGTCGCGATCTGCGGCAAGGACTTCAAGACCGGCCAGACCCTGCTCAAGACCGTCCTGGCCCCGATGTTCAAGGCGCGGATGCTCGGGGTCAACGGCTGGTTCAGCTCCAACATCCTCGGCAACCGGGACGGCGAGGTCCTCGACGACCCCGACTCCTTCAAGTCCAAGGAAGTCAGCAAGCTCGGCGTGCTCGAGCACATCCTCCAGCCCGAGACCTACCCCGAGCTGTACGGCGACCTCTACCACAAGGTCCGGATCAACTACTACCCGCCCCGCGGGGACAACAAGGAGGGCTGGGACAACATCGACCTGTTCGGGTGGCTGGACTATCCGATGCAGATCAAGGTCGACTTCCTGTGCCGCGACTCGATCCTGGCCGCACCACTCGTGCTGGACCTGGCGCTCTTCTGCGACCTCGCGCAACGGGCCGGCCTGTCGGGCGTGCAGGAGTGGCTCTCCTTCTACTTCAAGTCGCCCCAGACCAAGCCGGGGCTCTACCCCGAGCACGACCTGTTCATCCAGCTGACCAAGCTCAAGAACACGCTGCGGTGGATGATGGGCGAGGACCAGATCACCCACCTGGGCGTCGAGTACTACGCCGACGAGTACGGCACCGAACTCGCCTGAATCAGGGCACCTTTCGGCCCGAAGCCGGCCTGGGGAGGAAGCGTGCGCTCTGCGCCACTGAAGGCAGGGTTTGGCGCACGGGGCGTGGAAGCCTCCGGGTGGACGTGAGAACCTGACGTCTGCCCGTCCCCGGGGCCCGAGACACGGACACATGACCGATCGCGATCTGCCTGACCGGCCACCGCGCACCGCGCGCCTTGGCCTGGAGCGGGCTGTCGCCGAGGAGGTCCAGCGGCTCGCTGCAGCCCTCGACCTCGCCTTTCTCGAGGCCGACCGGATGCTCCGCGAGGGCGATGCCCGGGCCGCCGGCGACGCCATCGATGCCTCCCGGGTCCAGCTGGCTGCCGTTGACGATCGGCTGCGCCGCGCCGTGTCCGACGCCATGGTCGAACGCGCCGCCGGGGAGGTCATGGCCGCAGCCGTCGAGCACCTGCAGGACACGCACGAGGACACCGCCGACGTCGCGGTGTCGCCCGCGGTTTCGTCGGAGCCGCGTGCATCCGGCCTGCTCGGTCGACTGCCCGCAGCGGTCGCAGCCGCAGCAGCCGTCGTCGTCGGACTGACCGCCATGCTGGCCGGGCCGCGCGATGTGACCCTCGATCCGGTCGCCGACGATGGCAGCGTGCTCGCGACCGATGGCGCGGCCGACACCGAAACGGTGGGAGCCGACTCCGAGGCCCCGACCGCGACGGCGCAGACCACCCCTGCCGACGGCACGTCCACGCTCGGCACGCCGGACACCGGCAGCACCGATCTCGTCTCGCCGGCGATCGTCGAGCTCGTCGACCGCGTCCTCGCGGAGGCCACCTCGGACGTCTTCGAGGAGATCGTCCAGTCACCCCTGCTCGACGAGGTGGAGGGCGACGACCTGGAGGCCGCCCTCGACCTGCTCGAGCAGCGGCTCGACGAGGCCGCCCAGGACGCCGGCGAGACATCCGACCCGACGACCGACCAGCCCGACCCGTCCCCGGCGCCGACCGAGGCATCCACGGAGACGTCGACCGAGGACCCGGCTGGCGGTGACGTCCTCGGTGACGGCTCGGGCTGATCCGCACGCGTTGTCCCGCCATCCGGACGAGTAGGCTCTGCCCTCGTTGCGTCGTCCCGAAGAGAACTCGATGCGCACCCTCCGACGCCTGGCTGCGACCCTCGTCGCGTCGCTCGTCATCGTCGTGTTTGCCCTGCCGACGGTCGCCATCGCCGCCGACACCGCGGTCCTGGCGACCGAGAGCCACGACGAGGCGCCGGGACCCGAGCCCAAGGAGCGGCACGAGGAGGGCAACTTCGGCGCCCCGTCGGTCCACGAGGGGCCGCGCTTTGCCCGGTTCGTCGCCGCTGTCCTCACGATTGCCGCGGTGGGCGGTGTCGTGCTGATCGGCTACCTCTATCTCCTGCTGGTGAGGCGGCCCCGAGCCCGGCAGTCGTCGAACGCCTGACGCGCCCATGGCGCAGGCACACCTCGTTGACGAACGAGCGGCCATCTGGGCCGCGCGGATCACGGCCTCGACCCGTGTCTCCGATCCCGGCGATGTCGCGGCCCTGCGGGCAACCGTCCGGGACGAGCTGCCGGCAATCGACGCGGCCGCCCGTGCATGGACAGGACTCGGCGCTGACCTCCCCCCGGTCGAGGTGGCCGTGGTGGGTCGGCTCGGGTGGGTGCGCCTGAACCTCGCGGCGATGCGCGGCGCGTTCGACCCGTTGACGGAAACGCTGGGCGACAAGCGCGTCAAGAAGGCTCGCCGGGTGCTCGGGGCCCAGCTCGGCGCGATCTTCGGTCTGCTGTCGAGCAAGGTCATCGGCCAGTACATCCTGCCGCTGGGTGGTCCCGGCGGGGGACGCCTGGTCGTCGTCGGTCCGAACCTGCTCGACCTGGCCGAGCACAACCCGGACGCTGCCGACGACATCCGCCGATCGGTCCTGCTCCACGAGGTCACCCATCGGCTCCAGTTCGACGCCACGGACTGGATGGGTGCCCACCTGCGCGACCTGCTC
>JAWWBG010000189.1:0-4705 GCA_033721095.1 Nitriliruptorales bacterium | reverse complement strand
GGCGCGTCCAGACCGGCGAGGCCGTCGGCGTCTGAGCAATTCGGGCATGATGCGGTCGCCGTTTCGGCCTCGTCCGGCTCGGCCGCCCGACCGAAAGCAAGGACAGGAGCAACGCTCATGGCTCGATACGTCGCCACCGTCGCCACGCCTCGTGAGGCGGGCGCCGCCCTCGACTTCGTCGCGGACTTCACCAACCTCACGGAGTGGGACCCGGGCATCGTCAGCGCCGAGCGGGTCGACGACGGGCCCCTGGCGGTCGGGGCGAGGTTCGCCACCGTGATCGAGTTCCGGAACATGGCGCTGACGTACGAGCTGGTCGAATACGTCCCGGGGGAGCGGGCGCTGCTGGTGGCCGAGGGCGGCGGCATGGTGTCGCGGGACCTGATCACGGTCGAGCCGACCGACGACGGCTCTCGGCTCACCTACGACGCCACGCTGACCCTCTCCGGGTTCCTCAAGGTGCTCGATCCGCTGCTCGCCATTGGTTTCAACCGGGTGGCCGGGAAGGCCGTCGCGGGGCTCGAGGAGGCCCTGGAGGGCACGCGCGTCGCATGAGGTTCGCACGGCTCGTCGACGGCGCCCTCGAGGCCACGGTCGTCGGCTCGTTCACGTCGATCGGGCCGCGGGTGCGCCGCCGCCTCGACGACTGGACCCCGCTCGGCGACATCGGGCTGGCGGGACGCACGGTGGTCCTGACCGGCGTCACGTCCGGTCTTGGGCTGGCGGCCGCCCGGCAGCTCGCCGCCAACGGTGCCCATGTGCACGGCCTGGGCAGATCGCCGGAGAAGCTCGCGGCCGTCGCCGACGAGTTCCGCGAGCGCGGGTGGCCGTTCTCGAGCGGCGTCGCGGACCTGGCCGACCTCGATGACGTCGAGGCGTTTGCCACCGACGTCGCAAGCCGCTTCGAGCGGATCGATGCGCTGGTCCACAACGCCGGCGCGCTGGTGTCGGAGGTCACGACGACACCGCAGGGCCTCGAGCTCACGACCGCCGTGCACCTGGTGAGCCCGTTCGTCCTGACCAGGCGACTGGCGCCACTGTTGGGTGCTGCCGATGACGCGCGCGTCATCTGGGTCACCTCGGGCGGCATGTACACGGCGCCGCTGGACGTCGAGGCCGTCACGTCCGTGCCGCCGGCTGATGGGTTCGACGGCGTCACTCGTTACGCCCAGCTCAAGCGGGCCCAGGTTGAGCTCCTCTCGCGATGGGCGGACGCCCTGCCGGAGGCGACCACGCATGCCATGCACCCGGGATGGGCCGACACGCCCGGGGTCGTGGAGTCCCTGCCGACGTTTCATCGGATCATGGGTCCGCTGCTGCGGACGCCGGAGGAGGGTGCTGACACGCTCTCGTGGCTCGTGGCTGCGCCGGAGCCCGCACGCGACCCGGGGCGCTTGTGGCTCGACCGCCGACCGCGCAGCACCCACCGGCTGGCCTCGACGCGCCGCAGTGTCACCGACGCGGCCGTCTCGCAGCTCTGGGACTGGTGCTCGGCCTTCGCGGCACCCCAGTCCTGATGCATCTCGTCCTGTTCACCCGTGACCTGCGGGTGCACGACCACCCGGGCCTGTCCGCGGCGGGCGACGAGCCAACGATCCCGCTGTTCGTCCGTGACGATCGGATCCGCGCGCGAGCCGGACCACATCGGTCCGAGGCACTCGACACGGCGCTGGCCTCGCTGGATGCGAGCCTCCGTTCGCGCGGCAGCCGGCTGGTCTTGCGGACCGGCGATCCCGTTGCGTGCGTTGCCGAGCTGGTCACCGCGGACGGCGTGACCGACGTGCACGTCAGCGGCGACGTGTCGGCGTTCGCCAGCCGTCGCGAGCAGCAGCTTCGTGATGCGACCGCCTCGGTGGGCGCTCGGCTGCACGTGCACGACGGGGTGACGGTGGTTCCTCCGGGCCTGATCACGCCGGCTGGCAAGGACCACTACCGCGTCTTCACGCCCTACTGGCGGCGCTGGCGCGAGGTCCTCGACCTCGGTGCCGCGTTGCCGGCACCGAGGCGGATCGAGACGCCCACGCTCGGCGGTGATCCTGTCCCCGGGTTCGTCGAGGGCCTGGCCGTCCCGGTCGCCGAGCCGGACGCACGTGCGCGGCTCGACGAGCTCCTGTCCCTTCGGGAGGACGGCGACTTCGATCCGGATCGCCTCGACCGAGCCGACTCGACGCGCCTGTCGGCCGCGCTGCACTTCGGGACGCTCTCACCGACCGACCTCGCCCGTTGGGCGCTTGCGCACGACGACGAGGTGCTGCGCCAGGTGTGCTGGCGCGACCTCGACCACCAGCTGCTCGCCGCCCACCCCGACCTGCCGCGTGAAAATCTCCGCGAACGGGCCATGCCGTGGAACGACGACCCGACCGCTCGGAGACGTTGGGAGAAGGGGACGACGGGGATCCCGATCGTCGACGCTGCGATGCGCGAGCTGCAGGCGACGGGCTGGATGCACAATCGGGCCCGGATGGTGGTCGGGTCCTTCCTGACCAAGACACTCGGCGAGCACTGGAGCCACGGTGCGGCGCACTTCGAGCGGTGGCTGATCGACGCCGACCTCGCCAACAACGTCGCGAACTGGCAGTGGATCGCGGGGACCGGCACGGACACGCGGCCCAATCGCGTCCTCAATCCCGTCCGCCAGGGGCGGCGGTTCGATCCCGACGGCGCGTGGGTGCGACGCTGGGTTCCGGAGCTGTCCGCGATCGAAGGTCGCGCGGTGCACGAACCCTGGCGGGTCGAGGAGGCGTTGCGAGGCGGCTATCCCGACCCGATCATCGAGCTGTAGGTCGAGCTCGGCCCTCAGCCATGTTGGTCGAGGATCGCGTCCGCCAGCGGTGGCCAGGCCTCGATCGCCCACGCCCCGAAGGCGGTGTCCGACAGGTTGACGCACGCGATCCGCACCTCGGGGTCGACCCAGAGGAAGCCGCCGGCCTGGCCGAAGTGGCCGAAGGTTTGCGGCGAGTTGTTGGCCCCGGTCCAGTGCGGCGCCTTGGTGCCTCGGATCTCGAGCCCGAGACCCCACGGGTTTGGCGTCTGGCGCCCGTATCCGGGCAACACGCCGTCGAGGTCACCGAACTGCACGGTCGTCATGTCGGTGATGGTCTCGGTGGCCAGCAGTCGGGGCTCGAGGAGCTCCCGTGCGATCTCGGCGAGGTCCGAGACGGTGCCGACGGCCGCGTGGGCAGGCGACCCCTCGAGCCGCGTCGAGGTCACCCCAAGGGGGGCGAGGATCTCGTGGGCGAGGCTGTCGGCAAACGGCTCGTTGGTCTCGTCCTCGACGCGGCTGCCCAGGATCTCGAAGCCCCAGTTCGAGTAGATCCGTCGTTCCTCGGGATCGCGGACCCGGCCTCCGCGCTCCTTCGAGAGTCCGCCGGCGTGCGAGAGCAGGTGGCGAACGGTGGCGCCGTTGGAGGCGATCGGCTCGTCGAGGAGCAGGAGGCGCTCCTGGACCACGAACATGGTCATCATTGCCGACAGGATCTTGGTCACCGAGGCCAGTGCGAACTCCTCGTCGATGGGCCCTCGGCTCGCGACGACGCCGCCGGCCCCGACGACCGCAACAGCCGCCCGGGCTGGCCAGTCGTCGATGAGTTCGAGCGCGTCGATCGGTGTCTCCCGGCGTGGCGTCAACAAGAGGCGTGCACGTTAGGCACCCTGCTGTCCGGACTCGGTCGATTGGGTTTCGGAGGCTCGGCGGCAATCCGCACCGCAGCGCTCAGTCGGTGGCTGTGGCCCACGTGAGGATCTCGTCGAGTCGGTCGGTACAGGCGAAGAAGCCGCCCTCGACCTCGACGATCTCGGCGCTGGCCAGACGTTCCTTCAGCCCGACCGCCATCGACCGTGGGTGCACCGAATCATCCGTGCCCACCCAGATCCGGACGGGTTGGACGACTCCGTCGAGGACGTGCGTCCAGTCACCGACGAGGACGGCGAGGTCGTCGGGCGTGGCTGGACCGATCAACCCGGGGATGCTCTGGAGCATGAGATGGCGAAGCTCGGGCTGGGCGATCCGCTGGGCATCGACCCGGGGTCGCTGACTGGCGACGAGTCGGAGCGCGAGGTTGGGGGACCGCCGAGCCACGGCGCCCGTCATCCGCATCGAGAAGGCGCCCAGCGCCGGCCGACGTGCCGCCAGCCGAAAGGCACGTCGCTGCGAGGCGATCATGTCCGACAGGTCCGTCGTCTCGTCGAAGGGGGCCATCGGCCCGACGATCGCCACCGCCGTGATCCTGGCACCAAGTGCCGAAGCTGCCGCGAATGTCATCGGGCACGCGGCGGACGACCCCAGGACGGCTGCGTGCTCGATGCCGAGGTGGTCAAGGAGTTCACGACACGCCTGCGGCCACGACTCCAGTGGGCTGCCCTCGCGAGGTGACGAGTCCCAGTAGCCCGGGCGATCAGGCGCGATGATCCGGACACCGCTGGCAGAAGCGTGCGCCGCTGCCAGCTGGCCGACGAGTCGCGACCCCATGCCGTCGAGCACGATGACGGCTGGATCGTCCGGTGATCCGGTGTCCTGGTAGTCGACGCGACCACCGTCGAGGTCAGCCGTTCGCATGATGCTGGCACCTCCGCGTCCAGTGGAATCGCGATGCTCAGGAACCCGGCCTTGCGCGACCTGTGCGAGCGGGGAGACTTGAACTCCCACGACCTTGCGGCCACGAGGTCCTAAACCTCGCGCGTCTGCCAGTTCCGCCACGCTCGCGTC
>JAWWBG010000188.1:0-4728 GCA_033721095.1 Nitriliruptorales bacterium | reverse complement strand
TTGAAGCTGATGTCACCCGCGAGTTCGTTCGGGTCGTTGATGATCGTGAGCTGCCCCAGGTTGTGGATGCCGCCCCCGTCGCGGCCCGCCGAGGAGGTCACGACCTTCGAGTGGTCGAGGGTCACGACGCCGAGGTTGTGGATGCCACCGCCGTCGCTTGTCGCGCCGTTGGCCTGGCACGCGCCGACGACGCCTCGGACGATCGTGAGCACGTCCTGGTTCAGGATGCAGCCACCACTGCTGTTGGCGGACCCGGTGTTGACGATGACGTCCTCGAGCATCACGGACGTCCCCGACTGGATGTTGAGAACGCGCGACACCCCACTTCCGCTCAGCGTCGCCTCGTTGCCCACGCCGCCAGGTGTTCGGAACGTGACGCTGTTGGCCGTTCCGTTGAGTACCAACTCGTCGGCCGGGCCGCTCATGAGATAGTTCGTGTTGTCCTCCAGCAGGATCGTGACGTCCCAACCCAGGAGGCCGTTCGCGGCGTCCACAGCGGCCTTCGGGCTGCAGCCGCCGGAGGACGTCTCGCACACGAACGGGCTTGCGACGTTGTTGTCGTAGCTGTTCTCGTCGACGACGAACGTGATCGGGCTCGTCGGTGCCTCGAAGGCGCCGGCCTCACAGTTGGTGCCCTGCGGGCGCGCGGTACCGCGCTGGTCGGTCGCCGCGTCGAGCTGGATGATGTCCGTCAATGCGTCCGTGACGTGCTGGGCGCACGTTCCAGCGGCGATGGCCTCGTAGACAGGGCTCGTGAACGCCGGCGGGCGCAGCGGTCCGTTGTTGTCCAGGTCGAGGGTGCCGGGCGTGAGGTTCAGCGTGTCGGCGGGGCCGGTGCTCGGATTGACCGTGCACCCGAACACCTGCTCGAGAACGTTTGATCCGCGCGAGGAGATGTCGGTCCCGTTGCACACGTCATCCGACGAGAGGACGGAGGTGTTGCCACCCTGGACGGATGCGCGCATCCAGAAGCTGGCGGTGGCGTCGACGGCGCTGTACAGCCCGGGGCCATTCCCGCCGGTGTTGTCCACGAGTGTCGAGAACACCGTTTGGGTCGTTGACTGGCTGCCGAGGTGGAAGCCACCACCGTTCGTTGCGGTGTTGAAGCTGACGGTCGAGGAGGCGAGGCCGAGCGCTGCCTGCGTTCCGGTCGCGATGGCGCCGCCGTTGAAGGCGTCGTTGCCCTGGAAGCCCGTGCGCGTGAGGAACACGTCAGCCAGGTTCGACAACGCGACCGCCCCGCCGTTGCCGCTGAACGAGTCGTTGTTGATGAACGTCGCATCCTGGACGTCCACGAAGCCTGGGGTGGCACCCTCCTCGAAGTAGAGCGCCCCGCCGTCGCCGTCCGTCGCGTTGCCGACGAACAGGGCGTTCTGGATGGTCCCCGGGTTCGTGAAGTGGGCGGCACCCGCGGTCGCGCCCGGCCCGAAGTTGTGATTCCCGTCGAACTCGGCGTCCACGATCGACCAGCCCGCCCCACCGACGTGATGGATGGCGCCGCCGCTTGACGTGGCGGTGTTGTCCCGGAAGACCGCCGTCGTGATGTCCAGCATCGACCCCGAGGCGTAGATCGCCCCGCCGAAGTCGGCGTCGTTCTCGATGAACGTCACGTTGTTCATCGGCAGCTGCGACTCCGTGTAGATCGCCCCGCCGGAAATCGCTGCCGAGTTGCTGTTGAAGCCGGTGTTGTTGATGGGTGAGTGCACGAACGTGGAGATCGCCCCGCCGTCGCCAGCCAGCGAGTGGTTGTTGAGGAAGGTGCTGCCGCTGATGAAGTCCCAGGATGCCTGTGCGTGGATGGCCCCACCCCGCGTCTGGGCCGTGTTGTTCTGGAAGACGGTGCTGCTGATCTGGGTCCCCGTGGAGAAGTTCACGATCGCGCCACCGAGGCCGTTGGAGTGGTTGCCGTCGAAGTCGCCGTTCTGGACGATGAGTTGGCCGGCGTTGTGCATAAGCGCGCCGCCCAGTGGCGGGAACCCACCGGTGCTGTCGCACGAGAAGAGCCGGACGTTGAAGAGGGTCAGGTTGGCGCTGTTGTTGATGCACCCGCCAGCGGCCGCTGCTGCGCCGTTTCGGATGTCCATGTCGATCAGCGTGACGTTGGCACCGCCGTTGAGCGTGAACAGCCGACTCGTGTCACCAAGGTCGATGATCGAACGTGACCCCGGGGTCTGCGAGCGGATGGTCAGCGACAGCGGTCCAGAATCCACGACCAGCTGCCCCGCGCTGACCGTGTGGGTGCCCAGACCACCGTGGACCATCTCGATGATGACGTCGTCGCCATCCCAAGTCCCGGCGTTCATCTGGTCGATGGCGGCCCGCAGGGTGCAGTTGCCACTCAGGTCGCCGCAGATGCCGTCGCCGAGGTCGTTGTCCGGCGCGTCATAGACGGCGTCGACGATGACCACGACGGTGGCAGCGTTCGCCTCCTGCACCGCGAACGGTGGCACCCCGGCGACGATCGAGAGCGCCAGGGCCAGTGCCATGGCAAGCGAAAATGGACGACGAAGGACGTCGTGTGTCATGAGCCGTGCCTCTCGGTTTGCACAGGAAGGCCCGGCTGACGGCGGTCAGTGCCCCCGACTCGATACCGCCGGAATCTCCCAATCCCGCCCGGATTCTGCCAGAACGCCGGGACCCCAACAACCGAGGTAGCACTGAGTTGTGATCGAACGCCCGATTCTCACGCTGCGTCACGAAATGGCTCGGCCTTCGCACGCTCTGTGATGCCGCGCGCTCGCACTCAGCCGCCTGTCGCGTCCGAAACGCCGTAGATCCTCGCCATCGACGTTGCGACCAGCCGGCTGACCGGGAGGTCGAGTTCCGCGTCATCGGCCAGCCGCAGGGCCCAGCGCAGGTCCTTCTCCGCGATGGCCTGGAACCCGCGCAGGTTGCGCTGCGCGTCCTCGGACTCACGCACCTCGTCCGGGATCTTGTGGAGGGCCAGGAACTGCCGCTGGAGGTCCGTGAGCTGGCCGTTGGAGCGTCCGGCCTCCTCGAAGATCTCGACGGGCAGCCCGACGGCCTTGGCCATCGCGAACGACTCGTAGGCCGCTGCCCACTGGATGTAGGTCAGGACGTTGACGCACAGCTTGAGCCGGGCGCCGTTGCCCAGCTCGCCCGCGCGCAAGATCTCCTTCGAGGTGGCCGCGAGCACGGGTTCCGCAAGGTCGACGGCCTCGTCGGAGCCGCCGACCAGGTAGGCGATGTCCCTCGTGATCGCCCTCGCGGGGCCACCGGTGACGCAGGCGTCGATCACGTGGATGCCCCGCTCTGCCGCCGCCTCGGCCATCGCGATCACCGTGTCCGGGAGGACCGTGCTGTGGATGGCGATCACGGCACCGGCGGGAGCCGACTCGAGTACCCCACCGGGACCCGTGATCACGTCACGAACGTGGTCGTCCTCCGGGACGCAGACCTCGATGACGTCAGCGCCGGCAGCCGCCTCGGCCGACGACGACGTCGCGACCGCCCCTGTGGCTGCGGCGGCCTCCATCCGCTCCTCGACGACGTCGAACACGCGGGTCTCGAACCCGGCCGGTGCGAGGTGGGCCGCAATCGGAGCACCCTGGCTCCCCAGCCCGATGAAGGCGACGGTTGTCACGGCAGGTCCCTGCTCGGCGTCCGTGTAGGTTGCCGCACGCGGCGCATGCCGTGGGTATCTCGAGGAGCAGCCGACGATGAGCACGCCCAACCTTGACGGCAAGGTGGCCATCGTGACCGGCGCCGGCCGGGGCATCGGGGAGGCCTACGCGCGCGGCCTCGCGGGTGCGGGAGCCGCCGTGGTCATCGCCGAGCTCGATGCCGACAACGCCGAGCAGGTGGCCAAGTCGATCGAGGCCGACGGGGGCCGCGCGCTCGCCGTCACGACCGACGTCAGCGACCCGTCCAGCGCCGAGGCCATGGCCGCCGCGACTGTCGAGGCCTTCGGCGGCATCGACATCCTCGTCAACAACGCGGCCATCTACGGCGACATGAAGATGGATTCGCTCCTCACGATCGACTGGGATTACTACCTCAAGTTCATGGCCGTCAACATGCACGGCTCGCTGGCGTGCATCCGGGCGTGCCACCGCGCCATGCGCAAGGGTGGCGGCGGCGTGATCGTCAACCAGTCCTCGACGGCCGCCTGGATGGGTGCCGGCTACTACGGCATCGCCAAGCTCGGGGTCCACGGGATCACGCAGTCGCTGGCCCGCGAGCTGGGGCCGGTCGGCATTCGCATCAACGCGATCGCGCCGGGCCCCGTCGGCACTGAGGCCACCGAGAAGACGGCTGGCGCCTTCGCTGACCAGATCGTTGCGACGCTGCCGTTGGCCCGGATGGGGACGGTCGACGACATGGTCGGGGCGCTGCTGTTCCTGGTCTCCGACGAGGCGGCGTGGATCACCGGCCACGTCCTCAACGTCGACGGCGGCCACATCATGCGGCCGTGACCTCGACAATCCCAGCCCATCGATGACGACCGCTCCGGCCATCACGACCTACGACCCGTACTCGTGGGAGCTCGACGAGGATCCCTACCCCACCTACAAGTGGCTGCGCGACCACGATCCCGTCCACCGCAACGACGAGCTCGACTTCTGGGCCCTGACCCGCTTCGACGACGTCTACGCCGCCTTCCTCGACCACGGCACATTCAGCTCCCGTTTCGGGACCAGCCTCGAGTTCATGACCGCGCCGCGCGACGACGCCGGGATGATGCTGTGGATGGATCCGCCCAGGCAC
>JAWWBG010000187.1:0-4816 GCA_033721095.1 Nitriliruptorales bacterium | reverse complement strand
CGCTGACCGCTGACGAGAACGGCGACGTCAGGTTCGAGGGGCAGATCGACTGCTGCGATGCCAGTGCGTTGCGCATTGTCCTCACCGGTCCGACCGCCGACGGGGACACGCTCGTGCTCGAGGACGTGATCGACGATCCCGCGGTGCTCGCCTGCGCGAGCGGTGCCCTTGCGACGACGGGCGTCGATTGGCTCCGCTGGCTCGCCGTCGGGTTGTGGCTGCTGACGGCCGGAGTCTGGATCGCCAACGTCCGTGACGAGCGCGCGCACGTCCCAGCGCACTGAGCGCGGCGTCCGGCATCGGACGCAACGCGCGCATCGATCTACGATGGCTCCACCATCCCGAGGATCGTCGTTGCCTGACACCCAGCTGATCCGGTCCTACCTGTATGCCCCCGCGTCGTCGGAGCGCATCCTCGGCAAGGTCCTCGAGGCCGGCTCCGACTGCGTCATCCTCGATCTCGAGGACACCGTCGCGGACGCACACAAGGGTGATGCCCGCGAGGCGGCGGCCGCCTTCATCGCGCAACACGCCGGCTCGGTCCCACAGCAGTTGCACGTGCGCCTCAATCGCGGCCGCTTCGGCTTCGACAGTGATGACCTCCACGCCGTTGCCCTGCCCGGGCTGGCCGCCGTGCGGATCCCCCGAGCCGAGGATCCGCGGGACCTGCGTGTTCTCGATGACGTCCTGACGACGATCGAGCGCGATCGCGGCCTGAAGCCCGACTCCATCGGCGTCTACGTGACGATCGAGACGGCCCGCGGCCTGCACCACGTCGACGGGCTGGCTGCGTCACCACGTGTCGTGCGGCTCTGCTTCGGGGCGGCTGACTTTCTCGCCGACATCGGCGGACGGGGTGGTCACGAGTACCGCTCGACGATCTACGCACGGTCACAGATGGTCATCGCCTCGCGCGTTGCCGGCATCCAGGCGCCCGTCGACAGCGTCCACACCAACCTCGACGACCTCGACGGGCTTCGTGCCGGTGCCGAGATCGCCCGTGATCTCGGGTTCTTCGGCAAGTCGGTCATCCATCCCAAGCAGGTCGGGCCGGTCCACGACGTGTTCACGCCCTCGGACGACGAGGTGATGGTCGCGAAGGAGATCATCAAGCGCTTCGAGGAGAGCCAGGCCCACGGCGGCGCGGCCCTGGACCTCGATGGCGAGTTCATCGACCCGGCACTCGTCGCCCGCGCGCGCGGCGTCCTGGACCTGATCTGACGCTGCCAATCCCGTTGGGGCCAACCGCCCTCAACGACGGAGGTTGATCGCGCCCGGCTCGGGCCACGGCTGGTGGTCGAGCAGGTCGGCGACGTGCACGCGCCCGCGGTCCAGCTCACCGGCAGCGGCGTCGACGTAGCGCCACTCGCACCACGGGCGGTGGAACGGCTGGGACTCGAGGTACACGATCCTGAGCTGATCAGGCTCGAACCCGCACCGTGCCTGGAGTGCCGCGAGCAGCTGCTCGTGATGGAGATGGCCGTCGCCGAAGTTCCACCCGAGGGCGATGCCCGCGGAGCCCTCGCCGTCGAACGTCAGCCAGTCGTCGACGTCATCCACGACGTCGTTGAGCAGGGCGTTCAGGGCCCGGCCGTGCAGGTGCATCGACCGGAAGGCACGGACGCGTGCCTGGAGCAGGTTGGCCGTGTGATCGTCGTAGAGGCGCACGATCTGTGCGCGGAGGTTGGGTGCGGTCTTGATGACCTTCTCGTCGAAGGTCTCCTCGAACTCGGGGCGAATGAGCCAGAGGCTGGCCGCCCAGTTGCCCGCGTAGTACCGCATGGAGGGGAGGAAGGAGATCTTGTCGGGGCGGATGCTCCCGTAGACCGGTCCGACGAGGATCCCCGCAACGAGCAGGAGTCCGAGCAGCGGCTCGTTGAAGGCATCGAACGGGCTGAACTCGGGGTGCGCGCCGAACAGCACGAACATCGAGTACACGAAGACGACGTTCCACTCGAGCGGCACACCCATCGGGAAGTTGGAGGTGATGAACAGGTGGAAGCTGAACATCACGACGAGGGCGATCGTCGTCAGCAGTCCGCCGTCGGTCGTGACGAGGATGAGCGGGAACACGAACTCGATGGCCGTGCCGCCGTGCGCCAGCCATGTGGGGATCGTCGATGGCCGCAGATCGACCGGATGGTCGCGATACATCCGCTTCAGCAGGCGTTCGGATCGCAGCCAGGGCGAGTTGCTGACCATGATGGCCACGACACTGGGGAAGTGATGATTGAGCTTCGAAGCCGCCGCTCCCCACCAGATGGCCCACTGCACGACCATGGCGCCGCCCCACAGCACCGCGACGTCGATCCTGGACCCGTCGAGGGCGAAGGCGAAGACGATCAGCAGCGGCCAGTAGTGCTCGGATCTCGCAGCGAGGAACACGGTCTTGTCCCGCAGCCCGATGAGTGGGAGCAGGACGATCAGGGGGAGCAGCTCGTCGAGGCTCAGCGTGTCAGGGGACAGGAGCGCCCGGAAGGCCAGGATCACGATCGCCAGGTAAAGGGCAACGTCGAAGGCGTGGCGCCGGTCGCCGGCGGTCAGTGGCACGCGATCGGGGAAGGCGGGCAGTCGAATCGTGCCGGGACGCGCAAAGTGCGTGAACGCGACGATCGGTGGGATGTACCGGCCGGTCAGCGGACCACTCCCGCAACCGAACCCGAGAACCTCGAAGACGAGCGTCCAGACGATGGCCTTCTGGAAGGCAAGCGGTGTCGCCCACCAGTCGCCGATGTCCGACCAGCCAGCGATCCCCGAGGCGCGACTGACGAAGAACACCCACAGGGCCACGTAGCCGGCGATCTTGATGACGTAGAAGGCGTACGCCGTCACGGGTGCCCCGAAGCCATTCGTCGTCCAGTCAACCGACAGCAGTCCGACGCGCTCACGCTCGGACATCGCCTCGAACGCGTCAGGGTCGACATCCGGCAGGGTCGGCTGGTTGAGGTGCATCGATTCGCCTCCGCCGCGGGAGTCTCGCAGAACGGCGGTGGCAACGACGCCTTGACCTGTATATCGAACTACGATATATTGACCACCGATACAGCATGAAGGACCCAGTCAGATGGCCGAGGCGACTCCCGACCCGGGTTCCCTGCTCCCCCTGGCCCCGGCACACCTCCACGTGCTGATGGCGTTGGCTGACGGGGAGAAGCACGGCTACGCGATCATGCGCGAGGTCGAGCTCATGACCGAGGGCGACGTCACGATGGGGCCGGGCACCCTCTACGGCGCGATCAAGCGCATGCTCAAGCTCGGCCTGATCGAGGAGACCGACGAGCGTCCTGACCCCGAGCTCGATGACGAGCGGCGCCGGTACTACGAGGCGACCGGCCTTGGACTCCGGGTCCTGAGCGCCGAGACCGCCCGACTGCAGCAACTCGTCTCGATCGCGCAGGCCAAGCAGGTTCGGCCCGGCACGGCATTCGGCCTCCGGGCGCTCGCCGCATGAACGGCCACGAACGCGTCTACGGCGTGCTGATCAGCCTCTACCCCCGAGAGCACCGGGAGGAGTTCGGCCCGGACATGGTGCAGCTGTTTCGAGATCGGCTGCGCGACGAGGGTGGCGGCATGCGAAGCGCGTTGGTCTGGTCGGACATCGGCTCCGACCTCGTGAAGACCGCCTTCATGGAACGACTGGAGATGACGACCATGGACAACCTCAAGCAAACCTGGTGGCTCGTGACCGCCCCCATCGTCGCAGCCGCGGTCGTGATCTTCGGCTTCGGCAACATGGTGACCGATGACGGGGGTGAGTTCTGGATGCGGGCGCTGTTCTTCGGCATCACCGTGGCGTTTGCCCTCGTGGTCGTCGTCGGGCTCGTCCTGCGCCGCCGCCACAAGGCCGTTGGCAGCCTCATCATCGGCCTTGCCGTGTTGCCCGGCTCGGTGCTCACGGCCCTGTTCTGGTTCCCGCCGGTTGCCCTCGTGGGTCTCCTGTGCCTCGTGACGGCCATCAAGGCACTGAGCGACTACGCCGCGCTGAGGCGCGCGACCCCGGAAACCGTCACGGTTTGAGGGTCCTCGGCTGGCAGGATGACGTCCACGTCCTACCGCCGTCCGAGGAGTTGACGTGGCCCGCACCGATCGGCCAGCACTTCCCGCAGTCTCGCCACCAGCATTCGCGGTGCGATCTGCCAATGCGAGCATCCGGTCGGTCGAGCGGCTCCAACGGGCGTTGACCCTGCCCCTGCTGCGCGTCCTCGGGCAGACCGTGGCGATGGCCGAGGTCCAGGCCACCACGGCGTTTGCGGCCCTCGGCATCGCCGACCACCTCGAGAACAGCCCGCGCACGGCCGAGGAGCTGGCCGCAGCGGTCGGTGGCGATCCCGACAAGGTCAGCCGGCTCCTGGAGTTCCTGGCAACCCGCGGGATCGTCCGTCGACGCAACGGCCAGTTCGCGTTGACGGCGTCGAGCGACCTGCTGCGTCGCGGTCACCCCGACTCCGTGCGCGACTGGGTCCTCTTCCAGGGCTCCGCGTGGCAGTGGGGCGCCTGGGCGCACCTGGCCGAGGGCGTCAGTTCCGGCGCCACGCCGTTCGAACTCGCCCACGGTCGCAGCTACTTCGACCACCTGACTGCCGATGAAGCGGCCGGCACACAGTTCGACGCGGCGATGCGGTCGACGTCTCGACTCCAGGGGCAACTGCTCGCGCGCGCGCTCGATCTCCACGGGGTCGGGACGTTGTGCGATGTCGGTGGCGGAACGGGCTCGGTCCTCGCAGCCCTGCTGGAGGACGTACCCGACCTGACGGGCGCGCTCTTCGACCTTCCGGCGGTCTGTGACCGCGCGCCGATCGTCCTCGAGGAGGCGGGT
>JAWWBG010000186.1:0-4839 GCA_033721095.1 Nitriliruptorales bacterium | reverse complement strand
GATGCCCCGTCCCTGCTGTTCACCGATGGTCTGGTCCGGGCCGAGTCCCGAGTCCCGGCCGCCGAGGTGCAGGTCCTCGCCGTCCCCGGTGATCGCCGGCGGGGCGAAGACCGTGTCGAGGTCGAGCTCCCCGGGGGCCCCCGCGTTCGGTGTGCCGCCGCTGCCCGATCCGGTGCCCTGTTGGCCCGTTGGGGTGCCGCCACCGCCACCGCCCTGCGCCGCCCCCTGGCCCTGGCCTTGTCCTTGTCCCTGGCCTTGTCCGGCGCCTTCGCCTTGGCCTCCGCCCTGGCCTTCGCCTTGGCCTTCGCCCTGGCCTTCGCCTTGGCCTTGTCCGGCGCCTTCGCCCTGTCCGGCACCTTGCCCCTGCCCCTGCCCCTGTCCACCCTGTGCCAGCGGGTTGCCGCCGTTGGCCAGGGTGTCGAGGGCGTCCCGGAGCGCCTGCTCGGCCGCCGCCGCGGCGCCGTCGGCCGCAGCCGATGCGGCCTGGTCCGCGAGCCGTCGCAACCCGTCGCCGACGGCCTGGCTGGCGGCCTGCAGGGCCTCGCCGGCACGGACGTTGTCGCCGGTGGTGAGCGCGTCGGCGGCCTCGGCGAGGGCCCCGGCAACGCCGGGCGCTCCGGCCTGCAGCGCACCGGCAAGCTCGCGCAGCCGCGCTGCCAGCTCCGCCTGCTCCTCGGGAGTCACGGTCCCCGCGGCCAGGTCGTCGGCCAGCTGCTCGAGCTGCTGTCGAACGGAGTCGCCCTCGGCGATGGGGTCGTGGCCGAGCTCCTGCGCCAGGCCGTTCAGCGCGGTGCGCAGCCCTGCCAGGTCCTCGGCCAGCTCGGTGGCGAGCTGATTGCGCAGGTCCTCGACCGCCTCGAGTGCCTCCTCGAGGGACGCACTGTCCAGTTCTTCCGCGAGCTGTTCGAGGCGATCGGCCTGCGTCTCGCCGGCGGGATCGCCCGTCTCACGCAACTGGTCGGCGAGGTCGCGCAGCCGGTCGGCCTCCGCCTCGACGAGCTGCTGCTCGATGGCCAGCCGCTCGCGGACGTCATCCTGGGGATTCGGCAATGCCGCCAGTCCGATGGCCGCCAGCACGACGAGGCCACCGATGGCGAACCGTTGGCGGTCGACGTTGGGGCCCTCCGGAAACCCCGTGAACGCAGCTGCCCGCTGCTCAGCCTCGTGACGCTGGGCAGCGGACACCGCGGTCGCCTGCGGGCCCTCGACGGCCGTCGCGAAGACATCGCCCGTGTCCAGCCAACGATCGGCCGCCCACGCCGCCCAGGCCGGCGGAATGGACGGGCGCAACGCGAGGGCGGCTGACCCGACCACCCCCAGGCCAACGAGTGCGGCGATCACGAGCGCGTCCGACCCACTGAGCGGTTGGATTCGCCCCACCACGAGCCACGCGAGTGAAGCCAGACCGGCGATGACCAGCGCCGCCGGCAGGAGGAAGAGCCAGCGATTCAGTCGCATCCGCCGTCGCGCCGATCGCACGACCCGGTCCAGCGCATCCGGCTGCGAGGTCATCATGGCCCCTCGTTCGATGCCCCGCCGACGTCCGGCGGGGGAGCAGCTGACACCGGCCCCTGGTGCAGGAGCGCTGGGTCCGGCGGCGGGCCGATCGTCACGCCGACACCAGCCATCTCGGCGCGCTCGGACTTGCTGATGCGCCGCCGGGGCCCACGCCCGGGTTGGACGTTGCGTGTCGCGAGCGCGAACCCGAGCGCGCCGAACAGCAGGTGGATGCCGGCCGTGATCTCCCAGACCGGCGGGGACGAGATCTCCGGCTCGGGACCCACGCCGATGAACTCGTCGCCGTCGACGAACACGTCGACGCCCGGGCCAGCCGGCACGTCCTCGAAGATGAGGGGCTCGGGCTGCGCGAAGTTGACCCGTGTTTCCGGCAGGAGGAACGTGAAGGGTGTCAGCAGCGACGGGAACTCACCCCCGAAGATCCCGAACCGGTTGGCACCAACGGCGTCAGCCAGGCCGTAGTAGGGCTCTGCGTAGAGCGAGTAGGGACGTTCGTCGGGGTCGAACTCGAAGTCACGCAGCGCGGCCTCGACCAGCGAGCCGAAGAGCGGGCCGATCAACAGGGACAGCACGAAGACGTAGGTGAGGATGATGGACGTGGTCGTCTTCCGCGTGATCGACGAGAGGCCGATCGCGACCGCGGCGACCGAGACCGCCACGATGATGATGAGCGCCAGCCCGCTGACGAAGTCACCGATGTTCACGCCCCCGAGGAAGAAGCCGGTGGCCGCGATGGGCGCCGCGGCGACGATGAGGACGAGCAGCCACGCGACGGAAGCCGACAGCTTGCCGGCGACGATCTGTGCCGGTCGGACCAACGTCACCTGGAGCAGTGGCAGGGTGCGCCGCTCGCGCTCGCCCGACACCTGCGCCGCGGCGTAGGCCGGGGTGAAGAACAGGACGAAGAACAGGACCAGTGCCAGCAGGTTCTCGAAGATTCCACGGCCCATCATGGGGCCGGCAGAACCGAGGATCGCGTCGTTGAAGTCGGCCTGGTCGTGGATCCACGTCGAGATGATCCACGCCATGCCCATCACCAGCAGCGTGATGCCGGCCAGGTAGACGGTGAGGATCACGAAGCCGCGCCGTCCACGCCACCGCTCCAGGAGCTCGCGGCGCAGGACGGGATTGCCCACCAGCCACGTCCTCATCCGATCACCCCCTTGGTGACCGTCATGAACAGGTGCTCGAGCCCGCCGCGTTCCTCGCGGAAGTCGTGGATCCGGACGCGCTCGCCGACCAGCAGTTGCAGCAGGTCGGCCGCCTCCTCGTCGCCGCCCGTCAGCTCGACGATGATGCGTCCGTCGGCCCGAAGCGTCGCCGCTGCTCCGGCACGGGCACAGAGGTCGGTGGCGCGTTGGCGCTCCGCCTGGTCGCCGAGGATGCGGATGGTCACCTTGCCGGCCGTGAGGAACTCCGCGCGGATCTCGTCGGGTGTGCCCTGGGCCAGGACGCGTCCCGACTCCATGATGGCGACGCGGTCGCACATCTCCTCGAGCTCGGCGAGGATGTGGCTCGAGACCAGGATCGTCCGTCCCTGCCCGCCGAGCTCCAGGAGGATCTCGCGCAGCTCGACCCGGGCGCGCGGGTCGAGGCCGGAGGCCGGTTCGTCGAGGATGAGCACCTGTGGGTCGTGGACGAGCGCGCGCGCCAGCGACAGGCGTTGCTGCATCCCGCGCGACAGGCCCGACACGTCGGTGTCGCGCTTGTGGGCAAGGTTCACGAGCTCCAGCAAGCCCGCGATCTGGGCAGTGCGTTCTGCGGCTGTCAACTGGTAGCTGGCGGCGAAGAAGTCGAGGTACTCGTGGCACGTCAACCCGTCGTACACGCCGAAGAAGTCGGGCATCCAGCCGATGTTGCGTCGGACCTCGAAGGGAGACTGGCTCGGATCGTGGCCCAGCACGCGGATGTCGCCGGCGTCGTAGGGGAGCAGGGTCGCGATCGACAGCATGGTGGTCGTCTTGCCGGCGCCGTTCGGACCGATCAGACCGAAGATGCCGCCGCGAGGGACCGTCATCGACAGGTCCTGCACGGCCATCGTGCCCCCGTATCGCTTGCGCAGCCCACGGACCGTGATGGCCGGCTGGCTGCCAGGATCGGTTGCCGGGGGGGGGAGCGTCAGGGTCTCGGGTCCACTCATGTCGCCGCCACCAGGTTGAAGGCCAACACGCCGCCCTCACCACCGAGGATGCCGGGCCGGACGCGCAGTTCGCCGGTCGGCGACAGGAACCGGGAGGCGGCGTTGGGTGCCAGGGCGATTTCCAGCGGGACCCACGTCGACAGGCTCCAGTCCCACACGGTGACCGTGTCAACCGCAAACGGGCCACCGGGCTCGGGTCCCGGTTGTGCCACCGCGCCGCCCTCACAGCTGCCGTCCGGGAAGCACACGGTGAAGCTGGTGCCGTCGAACTCGCACGAGACCGCCTCGGGCGGGCACGCGAAGTCGGGGAATGGCTCGATGGTGGGCTCGGGTCCGAAACAGGTCTCGGTCACGCTGATCAGGTTGCCGTCCTCGTCGCGTTCCTCGACGGTCTCGCAGAGCGGCTCCGCGACGCCGTCGATCACCATGCCGTCGAACGCGCCGTTGATGTCCACGAGCTCGAGGGTGCCCGTTCGAGGCGCCCCGTTGGGGAGCCGATGGCGTTGCACGATCTCGTCGGCCGGCGCGTCCACCCAGACGCCGGAATGGATCCAGCCCGTGGTACGCACGGAGCGGTCGAAGGCCCACGCGGGGACGTCCCCGGCAACCGTCGGCCGCACGCTCACCAGGACGTTGGT
Source organism: Nitriliruptorales bacterium (assembly GCA_033721095.1). Classification (GTDB taxonomy): domain Bacteria; phylum Actinomycetota; class Nitriliruptoria; order Nitriliruptorales; family Nitriliruptoraceae; genus JAWWBG01. The sequence goes on along the minus strand of JAWWBG010000186.1, from coordinate 543 downwards.
ACCGACGTGATCGGCGACAGCCCCGTTCGCCTCGATGGGTGCCCGGGACAGGCCGGCCTCGGTGTGCGCAACGACATGCAGCTGGCCGCTCAGGGGCGATGCCCCGGCCACTCCTCCGAGCAGCAGGCGGCGAAACGGGTCATCGGTGTCGAGTGACCAGCCGATGTCGCTCCAGTTCTCCCAGGGCGCCATGACGCGCGGCGCGACCGTCCATGTCGTGGACTCGCCAGGCCCGAACGGTTCGTCGATCCGCAGCACTTCGCCACCAGCCAGGATCATCAGCCGGTCGTAGGTGACGTCGCTCGTGTTGGTGACGGCGACCTCGACCTGCTCGGCACCGTCCAGCAGGCGAGCGGTGACCTCCAGCGGCGGCGCTTGTTCCAACGGGCGTCGCGCGTCGAAGGTGGCGGCCTGGAGCGCCTCCAGATCAATGTCGACACGGGTGTGGCCGGGCTCGTGGGTGACGCGTGGCGAGCTGTTGAAGCCACGATTGCTGACGGTCCAGTCGCCCGGGAGCCGGACGTCGTGAGAACCCTGGCGGGG
>JAWWBG010000185.1:0-4847 GCA_033721095.1 Nitriliruptorales bacterium | reverse complement strand
GAGGTCGATGGCGGGCCGGTTGGCTTCGAGCTTCTCGGCGTACTCACGGGCCCGTTCCACCTCGTCGATGACCGCGTCCACCAGGCCCCGACAGTCCGGGACGTCGTCGCGATCCGCAATGGCACCAATGAACATCGTGTCCTGGTAGCTGACGACCGTGATGTTGAGCCGCTGGCCCGTCACGACGGGGCCGATCGGGTACATCGACTCCATGCGTGACCCGGCCAGGTAGAGCGGGAACGGCGGGCCCGGGACGTTCGAGATCGTGAGGTTGGCGATGGGTGGGTGCGTGCGCGACAGGCCCATCCGCGTGTAGAACCGGATGGCCTGCGCGGCGACCGCGGGCGGCGCGTACTCGGTCCAGTCCGTGAGGAACGTCGCGGACACCGCCCCGATCTGTTCCTTGGCCGGGCCCGTCGAGCGGCTGATGGCTGCCAGCTGCTCGCCGAGATCCTCGAGGTGGTCGTGCATCGACACCGTCATGCCCGCGACGTGGTTCTCGACGGACGTGTCGCCCTTGGGGCGCACCGAGATCGGGACGGCCGCCACCAGCGACTCCTGGGGATCGACACCGTGGTCGCGGAGGAACCGGCGCAGCCCGCGGCCAACGACGGCGAGGACGACGTCGTTGACCGTGCACCCGACGGCGCCCTTGACGACCTTGACGTCCGCGAGTGGGAACCGACCGAACCGGACCTGGCGGTGCGGGCCGACGGGACCGTTGAGGAACGTGTTGGGCCCGATGACCTCGAGGTGCTCGTCACGCTTGGTCACGGCCCACTTGGCGAAGTCGGCGGCCACCTCGACGGTTCGCCGCGCCGTCCCGACGAACCGCATGGGCTTGCGTGCGGTCCCGAGCGCCGCGGCGGTCAGCAGCTCGACCGGGCCGGGCAGCGGCTTGGGGTCGAACGGCTCGTCGGGCGGTTCGACCGTGCGCATCTCGGGTTCGAGGTCCAGCAGGTTGACGAGCATCTCGTTGCCCCCGACGCCGTCCACCAGGACGTGGTGGGCCTTGGCGACATACGCCCACTTGTCGCCCTGCACACCCTCGACGACGTAGATCTCCCACAGCGGCCGGTTGCGGTCCATCGGCCTGCTGACGAGCCGACCCACGAACTCCTCGAGCTGCTGGCGCTCGCCGGGGGCGGGCAGGGCGATGCGGCGCAGGTGGTAGTCGAGGTCGAAGTGGGGGTCGTCGACGAAGTAGGGGTTGTCGAGGCCCATCGGCACCTCGACGACCCGCTGCCGAAACTGCGGGACGAGGTGGATGCGCTGCTCGAGCAGCGAGCGAAAACGCGCGTACACGTCGCCGGGACCCACGGGTTCGCCCGGGATCGTCGAGGGATCGAACACGCCGGCAAAGGCAATCTGCATGTGCGTGGTCTCGGTCTCCGACCACAGGAAGATGGCGTCCTTGCCCGGGATCCGTCTCATGCCCATCTCCTCATCGCCGTCGTGGAGCCTCTCACCCGGCCGCGCGTGCGTCAACGGGCTCGTCGCTGGCGGCCGCAGCCTGCCGGGCACGCACGACGGTCAGGAAGCGTGCAATGGCCCGGACGGTGACGGCGCTGCGCCACGACGGGAAGATGTCGAAGGCGTGCTGGGCGCCGGGAAGCTCGGCGCGGGCGACGGGCTGGTGCGACACGTCCCGGAGCAGGCTGGCAAAGCGGCCCGCCATGTCGGGCGGTGTCAGCGTGTCGCCGGCACCGTGGAGCACGAAGAACGGCGGCGCATCCGGATGCACCAGCGTCACCGGCGACGCGGTGTCCCACAGGTCCGGGTCCTCGTCCATGGAGGCGTGCATGAGCCACCGCTCCAGCCACTCCAGGACCTCGTCGCCCTGGTATTCGACGAGCCGGCGGAAGTCGTAGACGCCGTAGATCGGGATCGCGGCCTGGACCGAGGTGTCGGCGTCCTCGAAGCCAGGCTGCAGGTCGGGTCGATTCGGGGTCAACGCCGCGACGGCCGTCAGGTGCCCTCCTGCCGATCCCCCGGCGATCGCGATGAACGAGGGGTCGACGTTGAGCTCGTCGGCGTGTTCGCGCACCCAGGCGATCGACCGCTTGATGTCGATGACATGCGCCGGGAAGGTGTGGAACGGGCTCAGCCGGTACTGGGGACGGATGCCGACCCAGCCGCGGGCGGCCATCTCGTTGAGCAGCGGCAGCCCCTGGTGCTCGCGGTAGCCGATGACCCAGGCCCCGCCGTGCACGTAGATCAGCGCGGGTCGCGGTGGCCCGTCCCAGTCGTCGGGCCGGAACACGTCGAGCTTGAGGTCCTGGGCCGCCACGCGGGAGTAGACCCTGTCACGCTCCAGGTGGACACCCTTCCAGCCCTGCCGGAACGGCATCAGCATCTGGTGGCCGGCAACCCCGTCCCAGGCCAGCTCCCCGTCGGGCAGCTCCCGTCGGTAGTCGGCGCCGAGCGCGTCGGTGAGGGACTCCTCCAGCACCTCGGGGGCCTGGCGGATGAAACGGATGATGACGACGTCGAGCACGAGCCACTGGAGGACGGCCAGGCCGAGCCCGACCCAACCGGCCCAGTGCTCCAGCGCGCCGAACCAGATGAGCACCGCAACGGCGACCGTCTGCCAGACGAGGTGATGGAAGACCAGCTCGTCCATGAGCCAGCCCGCGAAGAACGAACCGATTGCCCGCACCTTCGGAAGCCGTACGGGGCGCAGGGACTGCTTGGTGAACCAGAGCCCGACCAATGATCCCGCCAGCAGGATCCAGCCGGCGATCATCGGGCACCCACCTTCGACCGGCGCCGCATCACTCGTCCGACTCCTGGGCTGCCGCCTTTCGGGCCATCTGTTCGAGGATGTCGAACAGCGGCATCTTCTCGATCCCGACCGTCCCCGGCAACGAAGCGGCGATCTCCTCGGGCGTCCAGCGGCCTTCCTTGTGCATCGAGCGGATCTCGCGCGGCTGGTTCCACACGGCGATCTTGCCGCCGACGGCGGTGTAGACCTGTCCGGTCACGTCGGCTGCCAGGTCGGACAGCAGGTAGACGACCATCGGCGCCACGTCCTCGGGCTCGCCCATCTCGGCGAGGTCGCCCGGGACGTTGGCCGACATCCGCGTCCTGGCGACCGGCGCGACGGCGTTGGCCCGCACCCCGTACTTCGCCAGCCCAACCGCGGCCGAGCGCACGAGCGACACGACGCCGCCCTTTGCGGCCGAGTAGTTGGCCTGGGCGATCGAGCCCTGGAACGCGCCAGACGTGAAACCGACGAGCGAGCCGGACTTCTGCTCACGCATGATCGCCGACGCCGCGCGGAAGACCGAGAAGTGGCCCTTGAGGTGCACCTGGATGACCGGGTCCCACTCGTCCTCGCTCATGTTGAACAGCATGCGCTCGCGAAGGATGCCCGCAACGCAGACGACCCCGTCGATGCGGCCCCAGTTGTCGACCGCAGCCTGGACGACCTCGGCGCCGCCCTCCATCGTCGAGACGTCGTTGGCCACGGCCACGGCCTGCCCGCCCGCGTTCTGGATCTCCTTGACGACCTCGTCGGCAACATCGCTGGTCGGATCGGAACCATCCAGCCCGACGCCATGGTCGGCGACGACGACGTTGGCGCCGGCATCCGCACAGGCGAGGGCGACCGCACGACCGATGCCGCGGCCCGCGCCGGTGACGGCGATCGACTTTCCGGCCAGGACAGGGGACATGGGGCTGCCTCTCGAAGGAGAATCTGACGGGTCGTCAGATTGACGCTACCAGCCCCTGTCGACCCTCTCCGCGCCGGAATGGCCCTCATCAGCCATGGCCCGGAATGGCCATGGAAACATGCCCCCGACGGGTGTGGCACGAACATCACGGAGCGTGACATGATGCGACCGTCACGCCGGACCGCGTGACCAGCCTGCAGGGGCAGGGGCACACACGATGATCAACCATCGGGTCCAGGCGAGGGAGTACGACCTCGCCGCTCGCAGCGAGCGCGTCCACGGCCTTCTCCGCATCGTCGGCGGGCTTGCCGGCATCGGCCTGCTGATCGACGACACGACGCATCCGTCGATCGTGTGGCGTGGCGAGATGGCGCTGTGGGTCTTCTTCCTGCTCGTCGGGGCGTACACGGTGATCGTGACGCGCCGGCGCCGACAGGGACCCTGGATCATGCCCTTCCGGCGCCTGACGTTGGCGGTGGATGCCGCGGTGTTGCTCAGTCAGATCCCCATCCATGCGTACGCCGGCACCCACTTCGATCCGAGCCCGGCGCTGATCGTCCCGCTCCTGGGTGGCATCAAGGGCGGCTACCGCCTCTTCGCCTGGTGTCTGGCCGGCCTCGTGGCTGCCGAAGCAACGTGGGCGGCCATGGCCATCACTCGGTTCGACACGCCCGCGGCAGCCGCATTCGACGAGAGCGTGCTCAACCTCGTCATGGGTGCCGCCTTCGGCGTGCTCGCCGCCCACCTCGCCCACACCGCCCGCGAGGGTCGGCATCGCGCGGACGAGGAAGCCGATCGTGCCGAAGAGGCCGCCTTCCGCGCCGCGGCAGCGCGAGCCGAGATCGAAGCGCTCCACGAGGTGCTTCGCTCTGGCCTCGGCCTGTCGGAACAGGAGGCCGCCGAGGCCATGGTCCGCACGCTCAGTCGGGCCCTTGAGGGCGACGTGGCACTTCGCATTTCGCTGGGTGACGGGCCGGCGACAACCGTGAGCGCCCGCGGCCTGCGCCCGGGCGTCGAGGATGCTGCCGTCGTCTCGATGGCGCCCATCAGCGTCGCCGATTCCCTGATCGGGGAACTCGAGCTTCGGACCGTCGGCGCGGCCCCCGACGACGCCGTGATGTCGCGGCTGGCCGATCAGATCGCCGTGGCCCTGACGGCAGCCCGGCAGCT
>JAWWBG010000184.1:0-4873 GCA_033721095.1 Nitriliruptorales bacterium | reverse complement strand
AGCCGAACTCGCTCACGAGCACGTCGATGACCTCGTGGTCCTGGAGGGTCGCCATGAGGGCACGGGCAACGCCCATCATGGTCGTGAGTCGTGGTGGCTGCATGTGATCGTGTCCTCGTGTGCTGTCGGTGCCCCTCCACGCGTTCCAACGGACGAAGCGCACCGAGGACGCGGCTGGAATCGGGCCGATGGTCCTGTTCCTGGCCACGAATGACTAAAGACCACTCTCCGTAATGCCGATGTTTCAGGTGGACGAAACGTTCGCGTGACGATTGGACGGGTCGTGAACGAGAACGTGAGGATGGACGTGGTCAGGAACCCCTCACAGCACCGGTTGACGGTGATCAAGCGGCTGCTGGATGCTGGTCTCTCCGCGTCGACCCTGGCCTCCGTACTGCCGGAGTTCCAGGACGTGATCCAGAGCCTCACGGCAGCCGGCGAGGCCGACGAACCGCGCCACCTGGCCGCCGTCAGCTGACGCTCACCCCGACAGCCGCTGTCGCAGGCCTGTCCAGCGCGCCGACGCACCGTTGATCCGCGCTCCGCGATCCAACAGTGCCGATTGCCCCACGACGATCAGTGCCTGCTGCGCCCGCGTGACCGCCGTGTAGAGCAGCTGCCGCGACAACATCCGGCGGTGCGCGCTGTCGCACACCAGCACAACGACGGGCCACTCGCCTCCCTGGCTCTTGTGCACGGTGACCGCCCACGCCCAGGTCAGTGCCCGGGCCTGCTCGGCGTCGTAGGTCACCTCGCCCCGCGGGAACGCAACGCGCAGCGTCCGGCGGGCGGCGGCGACGTCGACAACCGTCCCGATGTCGCCATTGGCGACGTCGAGCTCGGCGTCGTTGCGCGTCTGCAGAACGCGGTCACCCTCACGAAACCCGCGGAGATCCGGCTGGCCGGCCGGGGGGTTGAGGCGCTCGCGCAACGCTTCGTTGAGGGCGTCCACGCCTGCCTTCCCGCGGTACATGGGGGCAACGACCTGGACTTCGTCCGAGGCCACGCCGAATCGTTCCGGGGCGCGGGAGGCGACGGCCTCGACGACGCGTGGAGCGATCGCGACCGAGCGTCGTTCCTCTGCGATGTAGACGTCGCCGTCCACCCACCCCCGCCCCTCGGTGTCGAGTGCGAAGGCCCCTGCGACGTCCCCCGCATTGATGGCCCGCGCCAGCGCGACCACCCGGGATCCCTCGGCCTGGCGATGGATCTCGGTGAGGCGGGTCACCGGGATGGCACCGCTGGCGACCAGGTCACGCAGCACATCGCCGGGCCCGACCGACGGCAGCTGGTCCGCATCCCCGACGAGCACGAGTCGGGATGTCGGCTCGAGGGCCGTCACCAGCGACCGCGCCAGCGCGGTGTCGCACATCGACACCTCGTCGACGACGACGAGCTCGTGCGGAAGCGGCGACTCGGCATTCCGGGTGAACGCAAACCCGCCGCCCGGCAGCGGTCGCGCCTCGAGCAGTCGGTGAATCGTGGTGGCCGCGTGGCCGACCATTTCCTCGAGGCGCTTGGCCGCGCGGCCCGTGGGGGCACACAGCCCAACGTGCAGGCCGGCGCCGGTCGCGGCGGTGACGATCTCCCCGATCGTGCGGGTCTTGCCGGTGCCGGGACCGCCGGTGATGATCGACACGGGATTGACGAACGCGGCGGTCACCGCCTCCTGCTGCCCCGCCGTCAGCTCCGGATCCAGGGACGGGAGGGGGACGTCGACCCTCCCGATCGCGCTGCCCAGGGCCACCAGTGCTCCTGCGAGCTCACGCTCCGCCCGGTGGCCCGCCTCCGTGTAGACGGCTGGCGCATCCCCGACGAGCACGTCACGGTCGACCACCAGCGCTCGGGAGCTCTCGGCGTGGTCGATCCCGGCGCTGGCAGCGACACGGTCGACCCCGAGCAGCCGTGCTGCCTGCTCGACGACCTGCGGTCGCGGCAGGCACTGATGGCCATCCGCGCGGCGCGCGGCGCGAACGGCCGACAGGGCACCGGCTGCCAACCGTTCGGGATCCAACGGATCGACGCCCAGGTGCATCGCGAGCGCGTCTGCGTGCGCGAACCCAACACCCTCGACGTCGAGCAGCCGGTAGGGCGTCTCGCGCGCAACCGCGTCGGCGTCGCCGCCCCATCGGGCGTGGATCGCATGCACCACGGCCATCGGCAGCCCCGTGGGCTCGACCAGCCGGACCAGGCGCGCCAGGGCTTGGCCGGCTGCCCAGTCCTCGTGGACGCGTTCGGCCTCCTCCACCGAGAGGCCGGCTTCCCGCAGCCGTTCGGGCTCTCGTTCGATCACGCGGGGCGTGTCCAAGCCAAAGGTGGCCACGACCGCGGCGGCCTGCAGCGGGTCCAGGTCGAAGGAGTCCGACGCGAGGAAGGCGGACAGGCCGGCCGGCGTCGTCGGCGTGACCTGCTCATAGAAGGTCGCAACGAAGGTCTCGCCGTGCTTGGGATGCTCGGTGAAGCGCCCAACCAGCCGCACCAGCTGTCCCTCGCGCAGGTGTGCCAGCGGGCCCGTACAACGGATGGCGTCGCCGGACTCACTGCGAACGTCAGCGACGGCAAACGACTCGTCGTCGGAGACCCAGAAGACCCCGATGACCTCGCCCGTGAGGTCCTCTGCGTCGAACAGCGTCTCGATGACTGGCCTCGTTGACCGGCGAGGGCGACTCTACGAGGCGTGCGGGACAGGGCCTGCGGACGTTCCGACGCTCAGGGGGTGATGACGCTCCACTGCACGTCGGCCCGGACCGCGAGCTCGTCGAGCAGCGCGGTTGCCGCACCGGTCTCGGCCGGTGCGATGACGCCGGGTGGCACACCGCCACCGAGGATCCGCTCGGCGATCAGGACCATGCACACGGCCGTGAACCGATAGATGTCGCGACCAGACAGCCAGGCCCGCGCGATGGCCGGATCGGATCCGCCCGTGGCTGCCTCTGCGACGGCGGCGATCCGGGTCGCCTGCCGGGAGCGTTCGCTGGGCCCCTCGGGACCCTGCGACAGCGTTCGTTGGAGCAGGTCGCGAAGCCGGGTCGATCGCCCGGCCACCCCGCTGAGGAGCTGGCCGACCTCGGCCTGCCAGGTCGGCATGGCCGTGTACGAGCGAACCACCCGGAGCCCCGGGACGTGTCGCGGGATCGTGAAGGGTTCGGCGCCACCGGTTCCCGCAGCGTGATGGGGCCCGACGGGCCGCGGGAACCAGGCCAGCCGTCGTTCCGCCATGAAGTCCTCCTCGCGGAGTCGGCCGTCCACGACGCTGAGGATCGTCTCGCCCATCAGCGATGCCACGGACGCGCGCGTGCCGGAAGATCCCGTGTTGAGCAGTCCGCCGGGCGCCTTGGCCAGGTAGGCCACGTGCAGCTCCTCGGGCACCCGCAAGGCGCTGGCCGCAACGTGGCCGAGCAGGTCCCCGGGCACGTGGTCGAAGGCCGCTGCGGGAACCACCGAGACCCCGCGGGCTGCGGCGACCTCGCCCCAACGCTCGAAGGCCCACCGGATGAAGGGCTGCTCCCCCGTCGAGTCCACGTAGTGGGTGTCCGACTCGATGGCCGCAGCCAGGACCCCCCGACCGAGCTGTTGGAAGGGCCCGACGGTCGTGAGCACCAGGTCGACGTCGCTGACCAGCGCGTGGACCGAGGCGGCATCGGTGACATCCACGGCGACGACATCGGTCGCGGACAGCCCGGCGACGGCCTCGCGCAGGCGACCCGTGTCTCGTCCGGCAGCGACGAAGGCATGGCCCCGGCGATCGAGCTCGGCCGCAACCAACCGACCGGTGAAGCCCGACGCGCCCAGCAGGGCGATGGTCGCCATCGACACGACCTCCGAGGAAGGAGCTGGCCGCAGGCGTGGACGTCCTGCGAGGGGAAACCGCGGTGGAACTGCGCGGCCGTCTGCCGCGGGGTGCCCGATGTCGGCAGGTTAGGGGCGATTCGGAGGGGGTTGCGTGACAGGGCCAGCGCTCGGTGCAACCATTCCGTCTCGCCCGCCGCGGGGCACGCCGTGATGTCCACCTCCCACCCGGACCAGCCGGTGATCAGCGGTGCGCTCGTCCGGCTCCGGGCAGCCAGTGAGTTGTGGATCCAGCGGGTCCCACCGGTTCCGGGAGGCCACTCCGTGACGGTGACCGTGTCCAGCGACCTGCTGGCCGAGGTCCCCGCCGACGAGCTGGTCGCCCGCCGCATCCGCGTGGTCGGCAGGCACACGCCACCGCGTCTCGGACGCGGCACGGTGGACCTGCTCGTGCCCACGGCCCTGGTCGACTCCGACTGGTTCCGACAGGTCGTCTCGCATGCGGAGCGCGTCTTCGACCTCGCACACGGTCCCGTGCAGCACGTCTTTGCCGACGAGATCCGGACACATGTCGAGGGCCGGACACCCGGCACCTGAGTCGATTGCAACAGTTTGCGACTCTGCTTGCTGTAGGCTGCCATCCGGTCCACCGACCGGACCAGCATCAAACTGGGGAAAACGGACAAGACCGTCGGTATCCGGCGATGTGCGGTGTCCGAACGGACATCTCAGGCGCTTGCTTTTGTTAGCGAATGCTCGCTACAGTTCTCCCCATCGGTCACCGGACCGAGCCCGTCGGACAAGTGGCCCGGCGGGGAGACAGAGACCTGCAGGCCTTCGGGCCTCACCCGGCTCCCGCTCTGTCTCCCCTCCCGGCCACTGGACCCACGGGAGCCACCACACAACGTTGGAGGACTCTCATGGCTGACACAGCCACGACGACCGAGAAGGTCGCGGCCGAGGAGACCCCGGCCACCACACCCGCCAAGAAGAAGACCACCAAGAAGCGTCTGCACGAGCGCGAGCCCAAGGTCATCGCCAAGGAGACCGGCTACGCGGTCGCCGCAGTCGCCCAGGAGGTCGT